>CAJUDY010000022.1 GCA_910584945.1 uncultured Lachnospiraceae bacterium
ACGGATAATGGAGCAGTTTGTTCACATTTTATTTACTCATGCGTTTGTCGTGACCTTCTTTGTGCACTCTGGACAACATTTTATTGGAAATTTTGCTCTTCTTCCGGCCATTCCCGCATCACAGACAAAATGTCTCCGATCCGGAACCCTTTTCGCGCCAGAGAAGCGATCAGTTTCTGCTTTTGCTTCTCGTCGCTTTCCGACGGCCGATAATGCTTTTTTTCCAGATGCCTTCGAATCATGCACTTTTCATCGGAGGGCTCCAACTCCTCATATACCTTCTGAATCAACTCCGGGGATACGCCTTTTTTAAACTGAAGCTCCTGCGTAAGCTGTCGGCGGCTCTTCTGATCCTTCCGGTACTCGATATAGTTGCGGACATACCGTTCGTCGTCCAGATAGCCGTAGCTTTTTACATAGGCAACGGCCTCTTCCACAAGCTCCGGCGCAAACTCCTCCTGCAGGAGCTTCTCCCGGAGCTGCGCCTCCGTCCGGTCCATCCGCTCCAGCAGCTTTAAGGCTTTAATCTTCGCCCGTCTGTGCTCCGAGCTCAGTTCCTGTTGCTTCTTCTGCGGGCTTTGCTTCTTCTGCCGGTGCCCCTGCGCCTGGTAATCCATAATGCTCCCTGACCTTCATCTCAATCTCCCGGCACGCCTCCGGATTGTCTCTCAAGAACTGCTTCGCATTCTCTCTTCCCTGTCCGATCTTGGCGTCATTGTAGGCATACCATGCTCCGCTCTTCACCACGACGCCGCTGTTCGCCGCCAGATCGAGGATATCTCCCACCGTGGAGATTCCCTGACCAAACATAATATCGAACTCCGCCTCCCGGAATGGGGGGGCGATCTTATTTTTCACAACCTTTACACGGGTACGGTTTCCAATCACCTCTCCGCCCTGCTTCAGGGCCTCAATCCGCCGCACGTCCAGACGGACGGAAGCATAGAACTTCAATGCACGGCCTCCGGTGGTCGTCTCCGGATTCCCGAACATCACGCCCACCTTCTCACGAAGCTGGTTGATAAAGATGACTACACAGTTGGTCTTGCTGATCACCGCCGTCAGCTTCCTGAGCGCCTGGGACATCAGCCTCGCATGAAGTCCCACATGAGAATCTCCCATATCTCCGTCGATCTCTGCCTTGGGCACCAGCGCCGCCACCGAGTCCACGATCACAATATCCACCGCGCCGGAGCGCACCATGGTCTCCGTGATCTCCAGCGCCTGTTCCCCGTTGTCCGGCTGAGAGATATACAGATTGTCAATATCCACGCCGATATTCCGGGCATACACCGGGTCCAGTGCGTGCTCCGCGTCGATAAACCCGGCGATCCCGCCCCGCTTCTGCACCTCCGCTACCATATGTAAAGCCACCGTCGTCTTACCGCTGGACTCCGGCCCGTAGATCTCTACCACACGCCCCTTGGGAACGCCGCCCGCCCCCAGCGCAATATCCAGACTCAAAGACCCCGTGGGAATCGTCTCCACCTGCATATGACTGGTATCCCCCAGCTTCATCACAGACCCCTTCCCATACTGCTTCTCAATCTGACTAAGCGCCGCGTCAAGCGCCTTTAACTTCTCTTCCTTCGCCGTACCCTTCTCTTCTCTTGCCATACCAACTCTCCTCTAAACATTTCTATTTTTATTTCACAATACGAACTTTTGTTCGATTTCCTATCCCTATCCTACCCCATTTCCCCCCATCTGTCAAGCACCAATCCAAATATATTTGATATATTTTCTGCTATATTTTCCATCCCCGCACTCTCCCATCATTTTCTTCTTCCTCCGCGCCCTCCCGTCCTCTCCTCCTCAGCGTCCCCGTCCTTCATCACCCAGCCCGCGGCGGGCTGATGTTCCTGCAAGGAGCATTGGGAGGCGCCGGCACTTAGTGAGTGCAAGCGGTACGCGCCGCACGAACTTAGTACCGCTGCGTCCTCCCACCTAAGCGAGAGCGGCCCCTGGAAGGAATATCTGCCCGCCGTGAGCGTCCGGATTGCAAAAAGCGTCTGGATTGCCAAGCAAACAAAGAACGCCCGCCTGTTACACAGACGAGCGCCTCTCTCATTTATTGGTAATATACCCTTTCGCCTTCAGCGTCTCCGCACACAGCACCGCGCCGCCTGCCGCGCCCCGGACTGTATTATGAGAAAGCCCCACGAACTTCCAGTCATACACGCTGTCTTCCCGGAGCCGTCCGATGGAAATCCCCATCCCGTTTTCATAGTCCACATCCAGTTTCACCTGAGGCCGGTTGTCCTCCTCCATATAACGGATAAACTGCTTCGGCGCGCTGGGAAGCCCTTCCTCCTGAGGAAATCCCCGATAGTTCACCAGCCGGTCGATCAGTTCCTCTTTGGTGGGCTTTTTGCGGAATTTGACAAACACCGCCGCCGTGTGCCCGTTCAGCACCGGCACACGGATACACTGACAGGTAATCTTCGGCTCCTCGGCCTTCACGATTACGCCGTTCTCCACATGTCCCAGCACTCTTAAAGGCTCCTGCTCGGACTTCTCTTCCTCGCCTCCGATATAGGGGATAATATTCTCCACCATCTCCGGCCAGTCCTTAAAAGTCTTGCCCGCTCCGGAGATTGCCTGATAGGTCGTCGCTACCACCTCGTAGGGTTCAAATTCCTTCCACGCGTTCAGTACCGGCGCATAACTCTGGATGGAGCAGTTGGGCTTTACCGCAATAAAACCTCTGGTGGTTCCCAGACGCTTTTTCTGAGCCGCAATCACCTCAAAATGCTCCGGGTTGATCTCCGGGATCACCATGGGCACATCCGGTGTCCAGCGGTGCGCGCTGTTGTTGGACACCACCGGCGTCTCCGTCTTCGCGTAGGCTTCCTCAATGGCCTTGATCTCCTCTTTGGACATATCCACGGCGCTGAACACAAAGTCCACGCTGGCAGCCACCTTCTCCACTTCGTTCACATTCATCACGACGATCTTCTTTACGGCCTCCGGCATAGGCGTTGTCATCTTCCAGCGTCCGCCCACTGCCTCCTCGTAAGTCTTTCCCGCGGACCGGGCGCTTGCCGCGATCGTCACTACCTCAAACCACGGATGGTTCTCCAAAAGAGACAGAAATCTCTGTCCTACCATACCGGTGCCGCCGAGGACACCCACTCTCAACTTCTCGCTCATTTTCTCATTCTCCTCTTATTTAAGTTCCGCATCTTCCCTCACTTCGCCCCAGCATCTGGAAGAATTTTCCCTCACTTCGTTCCGTAAAATCCTTCCGGGGCTGCTTTCGAGCAGATGCTGTTTTTCAAGTTCCGCAATTCCCCTTCCAAACCCCATTGATCTGGGGAGCATTTCCCGAACACAACCGGTTCTGTTTGTCCGTGATATGCGTACATCTGTCTTTCCTGTAAATATTACAAAATTTTTTCAAAAAATGCAACCCCTAATTTTAAATATTGCGGTCAGGCTTCCAGATATTCCCGACAGGACCGGATCGCCTGCTCCATGGACGCCTTTCCGGGCGCTCCCGCGGTCAGCCTTTTATTGACGCAGGTTTCCAGCGCGATGGCCTCATAGATGTCTTTCTCAAAGACCGGACTGATCGCCCGATATTCTTCCAGAGTCAGATCGTCCAGCGCCTTCTTCTGCTCAATACAGTAGAGAACCAGTCTTCCCACGATCCCATGGGCGTCCCGGAAAGGCACGCCGTGATTCACCAGATAATCCGCGGCGTCCGTGGCGTTGGTGAACCCATGCCTTGCACTGTCTCTCATCCGCTCTTTGCAGAAGCTTAAGGTATCCAGCATCCCCGTGAAAAGCGTCACGCACCCCTTCACCGTATCGATGGCGTCAAAGACCAGCTCCTTGTCCTCCTGCATGTCCTTATTATAGGCCAGCGGAATTCCTTTCAGGGTGGTCAGAAGGGACATAAGCGCGCCGTACACCCGGCCCGTTTTCCCCCGCACCAGCTCCGCAATATCCGGATTCTTCTTCTGAGGCATGATGGAACTTCCCGTACTATAACCGTCGTCGATCTCCACGAACTGATATTCGTTGCTGTTCCACAGGATGATCTCTTCGCTGAAACGGCTCAGATGCATCATGATCGTAGACAATGCGGACAGGTACTCGATCAGATAATCCCGGTCAGAGACCGCGTCCATACTGTTCGGTACCGGACCGTAGAAGCCCAGAAGGCTGGCCGTATACTCCCGGTCCAGAGGATAGGTGGTCCCTGCCAGGGCGCCTCCTCCCAGGGGACAGTAATTCATCCGCTCATGGATATCCTTAAGGCGCAGACGGTCTCTCTTGAACATCTCAAAATAAGCTCCCATATGATGGGCCAGGGTGATGGGCTGGGCCTTCTGCAGATGGGTGAAGCCCGGCATGATCGTCTCCGTATGTTCCTCCATGATTCGTAGCAGTACATTCAGAAGTCCTTTGAGCAGATCATCCGTCTCCAGAACTTCTTCTCTGATGTACAGACGCATGTCCAGGGCCACCTGGTCGTTGCGGCTTCTTCCTGTATGAAGCTTCTTGCCCGCGTCTCCGATCCGCTCGATCAGATTCGCCTCCACGAAGCTGTGAATGTCTTCATACCGATCCGTAATTTTAAGCGCTCCGGACTCTACATCCGCAAGGATTCCTTTAAGCCCTTTTAGAATCTGTTCTTCTTCCTCCCCGGTCAGAATCCCCTGCTTTTTCAGCATCCGGACATGGGCCATGCTGCCTTCCATATCCTGCCTGTATAATCTTTTGTCAAACGAAATCGACGCGTTAAACTGATATACCAGCTGGTCTGTCTCTTTTGTGAAACGCCCGCCCCACAATTGTGCCATAGCTTATCATCCTTTCCCTCAAAACTAATTTTCACATTATATCATAAAGTACGCCCACACACAATTCCCTTTTCTGACAAACCTGGTGAAATACCGACATGCTTCGATCATTTTACAGAGGATCGCTGAACTGCTTCAATCGAGTAGGGAAGATTCTTCTTCCCTACTCGCGCACCGGGCGCCTGTCAGCTTTGCTGACAATCTTCCTTAGGGCGCTCGTGTGCATAAAAAAGCAGGATACAGCCAACAACTGCATCCTGCCTAAAAATATGCAAAAAACCATAATGATTATTTACCGCTGCTTTTCTGAATCATGTAGTAGGGCCATGCCACCAGGCCCACGCCGCCGATCATATTGCCGACGGTTACAATCGCCAGATTGTAGACATAGCCGCCGACGCTGAGTCCTGCTACGCCGTTGGGGTCTAAAAGTCCCGACGCCATAATGGTCATGTTGGCAACACTGTGCTCAAAACCGCAGAGAACGAACACGAAAATACACCAGAAGATCATAATCAGCTTGCCGGATTCGGTCTTCATCTTGGAACCGCACCATACGGCAAGACATACCAGCATATTACAGAAAATTGCCTTGACAAAGAGATTCAGCGCTCCGCCGCCCATCTTGGCCGCCGCCACGGTGGCGATCGTCTCGCCGACTGCTCCGGATGCCAGCCCGGTCAGATGAAACAGAACCGCCGCCAGAAGAGAGCCCGCCAGATTGCCTATGTAACAGATCGCCCAGAGCTTGATCACTTCGCCCCACTTCACTTCTCCTGCCATAGCCGCCGACGCCATCACGAAGTTATTGCCGGTAAACAGCTCCGCGCCCGCCATAACGACCAGGCTTAACGCCGCCGCAAAGGAAGCCGCCATCATGATCTTGCCCGCGCCGCTGGTGCCAAGGTTGCCTCCCACCGTCAGCATGACAAACCCGCCGAAGGCAATAAAAAATCCCGCCATCACCGCCGCAATCACATAGCCCACCGGATTATGATTCAACAAATTCAGTTTCCCTTTTGCCCCGTTGCATACATTTCCAAATTCATCTTTAAACATCTCTACCCCTCCTGTTGGATTTACTATTTTTCATCATACCACACTTTTTGCTTCATGTGATTGTACAGTTTGTAGGAATCTCTTTTTTTGTAATTTTTTGTATTTTCTTAAAAAAACACTTTACATTTTATATCTCGTCTGTTATAATAATTTTTGCTGTTAGGCAGTAAGCTTCCGTGGCTCAGTCGGTAGAGCGACGCACTCGTAATGCGTAGGTCACCGGTTCAAATCCGGTCGGGAGCTTTTTTCATGCCTTTTTACAGAACAGGGGAGATCCGCGCACGGATCTCCCCTGTCTTTTCGCGACAGAATCTACCAGCCGATCAGCCAGGAATAGATTCCCTCATATTTGTATCTGGATGCATCCCATGAGAAATCCTTCTGCATGCCTCTTGCAACCATCTCATCCCACTCTTTCCGGTGTACAAAATATGTGTATTTCGCGTAATTGATCACTTCCATCATATCCCACGGATTGTAATTTGTAAAGGAGAATCCGTCGCCTTTTCCTTCGTATTCATTATAAGGCTCTACGGTATCCTTTAAGCCGCCGGTCTCACGGACAATCGGCACGGTCCCGTAGCGGAAAGAAATCATCTGGGTCAATCCGCAGGGTTCGAAAGCGGAAGGCATCAGGAACGCATCCGCTGCCGCATACAGCTTATGGGACAGCTCATCCGCATAGTAAATGTTCGCGGACACTTTGTCCGGATATTTCCATGCATAGTGGCGGAACATATCCTCGTATCTCTGGTCCCCGGTGCCGATGACCACCAGCTGGGTATTGTCGTCCACGATCTGTTCCATCACTTCGGCGATCAGGTCCAGACCTTTCTGGTCCGTCAGACGGGAGATCAGGCCGATCATCATCTTGTTCTCGTCCACTGCCAGCCCCAGGGCTTCCTGAAGCGCCTTTTTGTTGGCTGCCTTTCCTTTGCTGAAGTTCTTGAGGGCATATTTCTTGTCGATCTTCCCATCCGTCTCCGGATTCCAGATCTCATAGTCGATGCCGTTCACGATTCCCCGAAGGTCCATATGGCGCGCGGACAAAAGTCCGTCTAAGCCTTCCCCGTACATGGGCGTCTGGATCTCATAGGCATAGGTATCGCTGACCGTGGTAATATAGTCCGCATAGACCAGGCCGCCCTTTAACATATTGGCGTCCCGCTTGAACTCCAGCTTATCCGGCGTGAACACATAGTCCGGAAGGCCGGTCAGCCCCTGCATGGTCTCGATATCCCAGATCCCCTGAAATCTTAAGTTGTGGATCGTCATGATCGTCTTGATGCCCTGATAGAAATCTCCCGCCGCGAACTCCGTCTTCAGATAGACCGGAATCAGCCCCGTCTGCCAGTCATGGCAGTGGATCAGATCCGGGCGGAATCCGACGATCGGCAGGATGGACAGCACCGCTTTGGAGAAGAACGCGAACTTCTCGATATCCGTGCGGAAATCTCCATAGGGCTTTGCCCCGCCGAAGTAGACCAGATTATCGATAAAATAATAGGTAACGCCTTCATACTCGTACGTCATGACTCCTACATGCGCTCCCGGATTATAAGAACCTGTTCCCATATAAAAATGTGTAATATACTTGAAATTATTCCGGAACTTGTCCGGGATACAGGTGTAGTTGGGCATGACAACCCGAACGTCCCACTCCTCTTTGTTGAACCCTTTCGGCAAAGCGCCGCATACATCTGCCAGACCTCCGGTCTTTACAAACGGTACACACTCTGATGCCGCAAACAATATTTTTCTCATTGATTCGCCCCTCCCATAAAGAATAGAAGTATTTTTATTTTGATATTCTAATCATACCACAATCTTCCTCATATCTAAAGTACATTTTGATGAAAATCACAAAAATACTTGCAAAAAGAAATTTTTCCGTTAAAATATAACGTGATATTGAGAAAAGCGAAGAAAGAAAAGAGATTCGTAACTGTGAAGGTACTGAACAGTTACAGAGATTCAAAGAAAGGTTGAGCGTATGATCAGTGCAAATAACGTCACGCTTCGTCTGGGCAAAAAAGCCCTGTTCGAGGACGTCAATATTAAGTTCACAGAAGGAAACTGTTACGGCCTCATCGGAGCCAACGGCGCCGGAAAGTCCACATTTTTAAAAATCCTGTCCGGGGAGCTGGATTCCACCAGCGGCGAGATTGCCGTCACTCCGGGCCAGCGGCTTTCCTTCTTAAAGCAGGACCACTTTCAGTACGACGAGTACACCGTCATGGATACCGTCATCATGGGGAACGCAAGACTCTATGAAATCATGAAGGAAAAGGACGCAATTTACGCCAAGGAAGATTTTACCGATGAGGACGGCATCCGCGCCAGCGAGCTGGAGGCGGAGTTCGCGGATATGGACGGCTGGGAAGCAGAGTCTGATGCCTCCACCTTGCTGAACGGTCTCGGAATCGAGACGGACTTCCACTACGCAGTCATGAAAGACTTAACCGGCGCCCAGAAGGTCAAGATCCTGCTGGCCCAGGCCCTCTTTGGCAATCCGGACATTCTGCTCCTGGACGAGCCCACCAACCACCTGGACCTGGACGCCATCGCCTGGCTGGAGGAATTTCTGATCAATTTTGACAACACGGTGATCGTGGTCTCCCATGACCGCTATTTCCTGAATAAGGTCTGCACCCATATCGCGGATATCGATTACGGCAAGATTCAACTCTACGCCGGCAACTATGACTTCTGGTACGAGTCCAGCCAGCTGATGATCCGTCAGATGAAAGAGGCCAACAAGAAGAAGGAAGAGAAGATCAAGGAGCTGCAGGAGTTCATCTCCCGCTTCTCCGCCAACGCTTCCAAGTCCAGACAGGCCACCTCCCGCAAAAAGGCGCTGGAGAAGATCCAGCTGGATGAGATCCGTCCTTCCAGCCGCAAGTATCCTTACATTGACTTCCGGCCCAACCGGGAGATCGGCAACGAGGTGCTGACGGTGGAGGGCATCTCCAAGACCATCGACGGCGTGAAGGTACTGGACAACGTCTCCTTTATCCTGGGCCACGACGACAAAGTGGCGTTCGTGGGGAGCAACGAGTTCGCCAAGACGACGTTGTTCAAGATCCTGTCCGGAGAGATGGAGCCGGACGAGGGGAATTACAAGTGGGGGGTCACCACCTCTCAGTCCTATTTCCCCAAGGACAACTCCAAAGAGTTCGACAATGACGACATCATCGTGGACTGGCTGACCCAGTATTCGGAGATCAAGGATGTGACTTATGTCCGCGGCTTCCTGGGAAGGATGCTTTTTGCGGGGGAAGACGGCGTGAAGAAGGTCCGCGTCCTCTCCGGAGGTGAAAAGGTCCGCTGTATGCTGAGCAAGCTGATGATCTCCGGCGCCAACGTGCTGATCCTGGACGAACCCACGGACCACCTGGACATGGAGTCCATCACCGCCCTCAACAACGGCATGATCAAGTTCCCGGGCGTGCTTCTGTTCTCCTCCCGGGACCACCAGATCGTACAAACCACCGCCAACCGGATCATCGAGATCCTGCCGAATGGCTCCATCATCGACAAAATCACCACCTACGACGAGTATCTGGAGAGCGACGAGATGGCCAGAAAACGTACCGTCTATACCAGCAATCAATTCGCGGAAGAGGACGACTAATTCTTTATATGAAAAAAATGCCATGCAGGAAATTTTTCATTGCATGGCATTTTTATAAGAAAACCACTGGCAGTAGTCTTCCCATGCGTCGAAATCCCATTGTATCCTTCTTACCTGCATAAGCTCCCTATTCTTCAATCAGTTCATGTTCCGCCAGCTTCAGTCGCCCTGCCTTGTAATCTTCCATTTTCTTTTCTAGATTACGCTTGTCTGTGCCATAAGATATGCCTCCTTCTCGTCTAACTCTATTAGAGCGTATCTCGATTGTTTGTAAAGTATTCTCTTTGCATTCGCACAATTTTTCTTTACATATCAAAAAACCCCAGCAGTCTATCGCTGCCGGGGCTTTTTCCCATTATTTTTCCGGCCGGTAGAGCGCGAAGGTCACGGTGCCGTCTTCGTTCAGCGTGGCCACGTCCACCAGCAGGGATTCCAGTTCTCCGTCGCTGTAAGAGTAGCCGATTACCGCCATGCTGCCGGGCTTCTTGTCCGGGAAGCTTTCGTCGAGAAAGATGACGCCTCTCCCGTTGCCCTCATCCCCCAGATCATAGGAGTAATCGGCCGTGCCGTCCCCGCCTGACTTACAGATCTGTACGGTGGACTCGATCCGTTCCGCGTCTTCTTTGATCCTGCCCTGCGAAAGTTCCGCTTCGAAGGCCTGAAGCCACGCCTCCACCGCAAGATCCGCCTCGTTCCTCTCCACCGGCTCCTCCGACCCGGCCTCTTCCTCCATGGACTTTAAGAAATCCTCCGCTTTCGCCGGGTCCCCTTTTGCCGGGTCCAGGGGAAGGGGAAACAGGGCGTTCACCTTGTCATAGGCCTCGTTCCTCGCGATCTCCCCGGTAGTCTCGTCGAACCGATAGGCATCGCTGTCGTAGAAGGTCCCGGAGCTGACGCCGATGTAGAGTCCCCGGTCCGCGAAATACTCGATATTTTCCATATCCAGCAAACGGTACTGGACGCCTCCTTCCACGAACTCGCTGTAGCCGCCGCCCATATTCATAAGGCTGTAGTTCCACGGCTCCAGCCCTTTGATATAGGGCGATACATAGAAAGGATTCTCTCCGTAGGCGTCCTCGCTGATGTCCGGCATGGGAACGCCGTCCGCCCGCTCGATGGCCACCGCCGCGTAGAAGCGGTCGTCCTCCACCCGGCCTTTATCATCCTCGGGCAGGTACTCGCTGATCGCCTTCCCCGACACCGCTCCCAACAGCGTCACCCGATAGCCCGCGTATTCCTGGGTCTCGTTCACCAGCACCGCGTCCTCTCCCTGGAACGCCTCGGTAAGCTTTTGATCTTCATGCCGCTCGGCGATCTGTCCGGGAGTCAGGTATCTGGCGGCCGCCACCACCACCGCCGATCCGATCACCAGGGTCGCTGCCGACGCCAGCACCGCCGCCGGAATTTTGCTTTTTCTCTTCTTTTTCATCGCTTCCATCTCCTCTGCCCGATATAAAATATTCTGATTGAGCCATGCATCCGGCTCCTCCTCTGGAGAAAGGGCATGTTTTAAAACAGGATCAAGATCTCTTTTCATTTAAAACAACCTCCAATTCTTTTTTCAACAGTTTCTTCGCCTTGTAAAGCCGACTTTTTACGGTTCCTTCCGGTATCCCAAGGATCTTCGCGATCCCGGAGATCTTTATCTCTTCCATATAGAAGAGCAGTACCGGCAGCCGGTATTTGTCCGGCAGGTCTCTGACCGCCCCTTGTACCAGCTCCTTCTCCTCCCGGGAGATCATCCTCTCTTCCGCCGACGGTTCCCGGTCCGGCAGTTCGGTCGCTGCATCCTCCACCGAAACGACCGGTCCGGTGATCCGTAACCTCCAGGCATATTTTCTCCGACGGTTCTTCCACAGATTGACCGCCACCGACAGAAGATAGCCCTTGGGATTGCTCTTTACATCCAGCCGGTTTTCCAGCTCCACCATCTTTAAAAAGGTGTCCTGATACAGGTCATCCGCTTCCTGACGGCCTTTCGTCAGCTGACAGCAGAAGGAATAAAGATCCTTTCCCCAGGCCTCAATACATCGTTCCAGCTCTTCACGGCTCATGTTGTATGTCCCTCCAGTTCCAGACGTCTGTTCTAAAGGCTTTTGCCCTTCAATTTTATATGGTAACGGCAGAGAAAAAGGTTCGTGTGCACAGCCAAAAAAAGCAGGTACCTGTTCTGTACCCGCCTTTTCTATCATATGAGTTGATCTTTATAACGCCGGATCTCAGCGATGGCTTCCTGCATCACCCGGTCCCCTTTTGCCATGCCAAAGTCTCTGGTGTCCACCGCCAGTACCGGAATATGCCCCGGCACCCGCTCTCTCACACTGGCCAGTGCACAGCGAACCTGAGGACCCACGAGAACAATATCCGCATCCTCCGTTCCTTCATCCAACCCGGACAGAGGGGAAATCAGAATCTCCGATTCGATCAGATTGGCATGTGCCCAAGCAGACATCCGGTCCTTTAAAATGCTTGCAGAAGTCCCGGAATAACTCACCAATATCACTTTCATCGCTTCCCTCGCCCGTCTTACTCCGGATCATTGTAACCGTTGGGGTTCTGTGACTGCCATCTCCAGGAATCCGCACACATCTCCTCAATGCCGTACTGGGCTTCCCAGCCAAGCTCTTCTTTGGCCTTTGCCGGATTGCAGTAGCAGGTGGCAATATCCCCGGCCCGGCGGGGCTTGATCTCATAGGGCAGTTCTTTTCCGCAGGCTTTGCTGAAGGCCGCCACCACCTGCAGCACGCTGTAGCCGTGTCCGGTGCCCAGATTGTAGATCCGCACGCCCTTCTCTTCTTTAAACTTCTCCAAAGCTTTCACATGGCCCTTTGCCAGGTCCACCACGTGAATATAGTCCCGAACGCCCGTTCCGTCCGGCGTGTCATAGTCATTGCCGAAGACGCCTACGCATTTCAGTTTGCCGATGGCTACCTGAGCCACATAGGGAAGCAGATTGTTGGGAATCCCCTTGGGGTCCTCTCCGATCTTCCCGGATTCGTGAGCTCCGATGGGGTTAAAGTAACGCAGAAGAATCACATTCCACTCCGGATCGGACTTCTGGATATCCATCAGCACCTGCTCTAACATGGTCTTCGTCTGGCCGTAAGGATTGGTCGGGGACTGCTTGGGACAGTTCTCCGTAATCGGAATCTCCAGAGGATCTCCGTATACGGTGGCTGAAGAGCTGAAAATGATGTTCTTCACGCCGTTCTTTCTCATGGTGTCACACAAAAGCAGCGTCCCGGTCATATTGTTGTAATAGTACTCGATGGGCTTTGCCACAGACTCGCCCACCGCTTTATACCCGGCAAAATGAATGACCGCATCCGGCTTCTCCGCCTGAAAGATTCCGCTGATCTTCGGCTGGTCCAAAAGATCCGCCTCATAAAACTTCAGAGACTTTCCGGTAATCTCCTGTACCCGATCAAGCGCCTTCTCGCTGGCATTGTACAGATTGTCGACCACCACGACTTCATAGCCTTCGTTCAAAAGTTCCACGCAGGTATGGCTTCCGATATACCCGGCGCCTCCCGTTACCAAGATTTTCATACTCCTCATTCCTCTCTACCATTCCATATTCACAATTGCCAAAACCGACAGCCGGACGCTGCCCTTTCCACATCAGTGTAGCACAATTACATCAAAGGCGCAACCGTCTTCATGACAAAACCGGTCAGCTTTCTCGTCCATTTCTCTCCCCGTATGGACGCTTCCGTCACCTGCCGGCACTTTTGAAGCGTCTCTTCAAAGTCCTTTTCGATCTCCGGGATACAGGCGGTCCCGTAGAGATAAGCGGCGCACTCAAAGTGATGATACAGACTGCGGTAATCCAGGTTGATCGTCCCCACCACCGCCTCCCGGTCGTCGCTGACGCACACCTTCGCGTGCACAAAACCGGGCGTGTACTCATAGATCCGGACGCCGGATTCCAGAAGGGACCGGTAATGGGTCTTCGCCAGCGCGTAGGGAACCTCCTTGTCGGGAATCCCCGGCAGGATCAGAATCACCTCCACTCCCCGCTCCGCCGCGAATTTTAGAGCGGTCTCCATCTCTCCGTCCAGGATCAGATAAGGCGACATCATATGTACATAACGCCCGGCCCGATTCAGAATATCCATGTAGACCCGCTCGCCCACCCGATCGTCATCGAGAGGGCAGTCTCCGTAGGGCAGCACATAACCGGCGGCTTCCTGTCCAAAAGAAGCATCCCCTGCAAGGCAAGGCTGAAAATCCGCCTCCTTCTCATCGATTCCCCACATTTGCAGGAACATCAGGGTAAAACTCCTGGCTGCCTCCCCTTTCAGCATCACTGCCGCGTCCTTCCAATGCCCGTACTTTACAATCTGATTGATGTACTCGTCCGCCAGATTCACTCCCCCGGTGAACGCCGTATGGCCGTCGATCACCAGAATCTTCCGATGATCCCGATAGTTATAGTGGGTCGAAACGAAAGGCGTCAGCGGCGCGAACATCTTGCACTTGATCCCCAGCTTTCGGAGTCTTTTTGGATAATCATGGGGCAGGGTGGAGAACTCGCAGGTTCCGTCATACATCACCCGGACATCCACGCCTTCTTCTGCCTTTCTTGCCAAGATTTCCAGAACCTTTCCCCACATCAGCCCTTCGTCCACGATAAAATATTCCAAGAAGATAAATTGCTTTGCCTGTTCCAGCTGGACCAGCATCTCCTCCCATTTCTTCTCTCCGATAGGAAAATAGGTGACCTCCGTGTGAGCATACACCGGATAGCAGCCGCTGCGGCGGATATAGCGGGCCAGAGCGGCCGCCCTCTGATTTTCTTCCTCCAGATCTTTCAACACTTGTTCCGACTGGGGGAGCAGATCCTTCGTCTCTTCTGCCAACTGACCAAGTCTTTTTTTCACCGCCCGGTGCCCCACCTCGCTCCTGGTATACCAGTAGAGCAGCGCTCCGAACACCGGCATGATCATAATCATGATCAGCCAGGTGATCTTCGCCGTGGGGTCCAGGGAACTGTTTAGAAGATACAGCACCATAAAAGCTGTGAACAACACGGTGCTTCCAAAAATATGAGGCAGAAATTCCTTAAACCGCCAAAACACTCCAAACAGAGCCGCCACCTGTAATAGAAATAAAAGCATCATCAGCCCCAGACGGCTGAAAACGGCGTGGATGATTCCCTTCTGTCCTTTTTTCAGCAGCCGCATTCCCAGATTCTCATCATTTGTGTTCGACATTTCTCTTCCCTTTCCGATTCGTCTTAGAATCACCTTGTATTTTCCGCAAAGTAGATTTATAATCAGATTATCACGTACATAGCGCCGTCTGAAGCATTCCGGCGTCTGTATCACAAGGAGACGATAGTTATGAAAAACCAATTATTTGATGAAGCCAGGCGCTCAGACACTCTGAGCAAAGAGCTGATCAGCAATCTGCTGGAATCCATGGAATACAGCAGCATCTCATTTATCAACTGGACCATCGACGTCCTGAAGATCTTAAAGACCAGGATCGACCGGGGAGACAAAATCACCGACGCCGTATCCAAGGTGGTCTATGACAAAAAATCGTTCCAGGCCTTTGTCAAAAAGAACTTCTCTTCCTATATCTTCAGCCAGGTGTTCGCGGACCCGAAGAAGGCAGAGAAGGTATACTTCCATCTGGAGTCCTGCGAGGGCGGATACAACCTGATCATGGCCTCCTCCTCCAAAGAAAAGACCTATCGCTGGATCTCCAGCTTAAGCGAACGCTTCTCCCTAGTGGAGATGATCGCCACCGGAGTGGTCTACGTCAAAGACAACCGGAAAGACACTTATATGCCCTTTATCTCCGAACACGGAAAATATTGCAGATACGACCAAAGCACCGGAAAGATTCTGGAACTGTAATTCCCCGAGAATCGTTTACATCGTATTTCACGCCGCCGCTGCCGGATCATATGCCTGCATCCGGCGGCGTCTTTGTTTCTTTTTTGATCCCCTGACCGTCGAAGGCTGGGATAAAGCGCTCTTTTGCACAGTCTCCCTGCTGGATATACACCTGCCGCATACCAAGAAACAACGCGTAATCCACCACTTCTTCGTACTCTTCCCCGGTCACTCTCCTTGAAAGCTCCGGATACGCCCGGACATGGGGCAGCGGCGTATACTGATTCAAGATGCTGACCCAGATCCGGTCTCCCCAGGCGTCGTGAAGAACCTCCAGGACGTCCTTGCTGTCGGACACACAGCCCGGGAGCACCAGATGGCGGACGATCACGCCCCTTTGCAATAGCCCCGCCGCATCGAATACCGGCGCACCTGCCTGACGCACCATCTCTTCCACCGCCTTTTTGACCTGTACGGGATAATCCGGCGCGTGGGAATACCGTCCGGCCAGATACCGGCTCTCATACTTATAATCCGGAAGCCAGATATCCACAAGCCCTTCCAGCCCCCGAATGGAGCTCACTTTCTCATAGCCGCCGGTGTTGTACACCACCGGGATATGCAGTCCCCGGGCTTTTGCCCTGCGAAGGGCTTCGATGACCGACGGCAGAAAGTGCCCCGCCGTCACCAGATTGAGGTTGTGCGCGCCCTGTTCCTCAAGTTCCAGAAAGATCTCGGAAAGCCGCTCTTCGCTGACTCTCTCCCCAAAAGTCCCCTCCGCGATCTTCTGATTCTGGCAGTACACACAGCGCAGCGTACATCCGGAAAAGAACACCGCCCCGGAGCCTTTTGTCCCGGAGATACAGGGTTCCTCCCAGTGGTGGAGCGCCGCCCTGGCGGCATAAGGCTCCATGGGCATACGGCAGTATCCAAGTTCCCCCTTTGCCCGGTCCGCCCGGCATTCCCTCGGGCAGAGCCTGCAGCTTGTCACCCTTCCCAAAGCTTCCGAAACCATGTCCGATAATTTTCCTCCGTCACCGAAAAAGGCTCCGTGTCGAATACCGGACGGCTTCTAAGCGCTCCCGGACATTCCATCAGCTTTTCTCCCATAAAGTGGTCGAATTCATAGTATAAAAGCGTATCGTCCAAAAGTCTCCAGAGCGTTTTCTCTTCCTCCGACAGTGTTCCAAGATACTTTTGAAAGATGGCGTCCTGAAGTAGCCCTTCGATCCTGCGATATTGGGGCAGATGCTGCTTGACCGGCCGGGTGATATCCGCCAGATACGCCTCGCTGGCGTCGTGCAGCAGACAGGCGAGCTGTACGCGCCGGCTGTAACGTCTCGCTTCGGCTTCCTCGCAGCAGTGGATGCAGTGCTGTCCCACGGAGTAAAACTTCGGGAAATGTCCGCCCGCCCGGCACAAAAGCGACAGGGCATGGGCGATATCCTCAATACGGATTTCGGAAAGCTCCGGCGACATGGGCCTCATATGAATTTTCGAATAGGTTGTAATATAATCCTCCATCTTTTTCTTCCTCTCTTTTGGGGCATAGACATCATTATAATCGTTTTTTCACGGTTCTTCAATCAACTTTTTGTCTTCCCTTGCGTTTTTTCACATTTCATTTTATACTGTATACTACATTTTTACATTTGGGAAAAGGAGGTTACATCCCCTGTGAAGGAAAAGAAAGAATTGATTCAGTATACCGCCGTCTGCCTTCTGCTTTTGTATCTGGCCTGTCATTACTGGGACCGGGTCGTCGGATGGCTTGGCGTCTTTTTTGCAGCCGGCCGGCCCCTGATCCTCGGAGGGATCGCGGCTTATCTTCTGAATCTGATTATGGATTTTTATGAAAAAAGAATCCTGTACAAATGGCGTACCCGACATACCTGGAAGCGGGCGGCCTCGATTGTGCTGTCGTTTTTTACCTTGTTTTTTATCTTTGTGCTGATCATCAACATGATCGTGCCGGAGCTTCGGTCCTGCATTGAGATCCTGCTGTCCAAGATTCCGGTGGCCTATGAAATGATCCTGGACTTTTTGAATAAATACCCGGAGCTTGTCTCCTACTTCCCCGCTGTCCTGGAATCCCACGTCGATGTGCAGGGACTTCTGCAGCAGTTCGTTACCTTTATGGGTTCCGGCGCCGGAGCCAGCCTGTTCGGATACCTCTCTTCCTTTGTGTCCGTCATCATGAACCTGTTCATATCCCTGGTCTTTGCCATCTACCTGCTGGCCGGCAAGGAATGGCTGGCTGGCCGGGCAGACCGGCTGATACGGACGTACCTTCCCTCCGGCTTCCATGCAAAGATTCTCCACGTCCTGCGCACTCTGGACAACAGTTTCCGCCGTTTTATCATCGGTCAGTGCACGGAGGCCGTGATCCTGGGGATTCTGTGCATCCTGGGCATGTTTTTATTCCGTTTCCCCTACGCGGTCATGATCGGCGTGCTGGTGGGCGCCACCGCCCTGATCCCGGTGCTGGGCGCCTACATCGGAGCCGTCGTGGGCATCCTGATGATCTTTACGGAATCTCCCTTCCAGGCGCTGATGTTCCTGATCTTCATCGTCGTACTGCAGCAGCTGGAAAATCAGCTCATCTACCCGCGGGTCGTGGGCACCTCCATCGGACTGCCCGGAATCTTTGTATTTTCCGCGGTCATGGTGGGCGGCAGTCTCTTCGGAGTAGCGGGTATTCTGCTTGGTATCCCGCTGGCGGCGGCCGGGTATCAGTTTCTCAAGGAGGATCTGCAACGGCGAAAGAGATAAAATCTTACTCATATTCTACTTTCATCAGCATCAGTCCTTCCGGCGGCATGAGCCGTCCCGCATTTGCCCGGTCCCGGCTTTTCAGGATCGCACCCATGGACTCCGGAGTCCGAAGCCCCAGGCCTGCTTCCACCAGGGTCCCGGTCAGAATCCGCACCATATGATACAGGAAGCCGTCGCCGGTAAAAGAGAGCTCAATCCTTGGACCATCCTGCGTAATCCGGATTTCCTGGACGGTACGCACAGTGGATTTTTTAAACCGCTTCAAGGAGCAGAACGCCCGGTAATCATGGGTCCCGCACAGGCGGACGGCCGCTTTTTCCATGGCCGATACATCCAGCGGCTCCTCCACCTTGGTCAGAAAGCGGCGGCCGAATACATGATTGATTTCCGAATTCCAGATTCGGTAGACATAGGTCTTACGCACCGCATTCAGCCGGGCATGAAAGCGGGGCGCAGCCTCCTCCACAGACAGCACCGCCATGTCCTCCGGCAGATACCGGTTCATATAGGACCGGATTTCTTCAGGAGACGTCTTTTTGCCGCACCGAAAGCTGATCACCTGCCCCGCCGCATGGACCCCCGCGTCGGTCCGCCCGGAGCCATGGACCTCCACCGGATCGCCTTCCATCCGCGACAAAAGCGCCTCCAGCTTTCCCTGAATCGTGTGCTCCGTATTCCCCTGCACCTGCCAGCCGCGGTAGCGGGTGCCTTCGTATTGGATGACTGCCTGATAGTTCATACGAATTGTCGTAACCCCCTTTCCAAGTTATGATTTGTTTTCTCTATATGGAGTTTTTGGCTCTGCTACCACAGACAGCATTTCCTGTCTGTCAAAATCATAAGCAACCACCTTATGTTCCGGTTCGGTAAAGGATGCAGAACCGCCAATGCCAAAATATTTTTCAAAGAATGTCTTCAGCTTATCAATCACGCTCTGTTTTTTCTTCGCCCTGCCGCCACCGCCAAAACGGGAGATTGGAGGCATGAGCTTGTCTATGTCTGTCCCGGCTGTTTTGATCTCTCCATCCCGGAACGCATGCTCCATAAATATCCGGGTATCTTCTGGTTTCAGTTTTTCTTCTGTAATAATCGTATCAAGATCATGGTCACGCTGTTTCACCACATAGCTGTGCCATTCATTCATGACATCATTCACGTCATTGATTCCTGCGATAAAAGTTTCTATGAGTTTTTTCTTACTCCGCAGTTCCGGACTGGCATCAATTGCCCTATAAATAGTGATCAGCACTTCCTTATCTTCACAATGGGTATCATGGTATTTCTTCACAAGCATAAGAATATAATTAATATTGATTTCGATCTGTCGAATCAGTTCAATCTCAAAAACCACATCCTCTGTGATGTCCGTGCTTTCCTGGCGTCTGCGCTTCCACTCGTCCCGCAAATCCTGATAGCGCCCGAGATAATCCTGCAAGTCGCGCTCAGAAATCTGCTCTTTACCCTGAAACTCATCAAAAGAAAGCAGTAGATTCCGCATACGGAGAATCGCGCCAAAGAGTGCAATAAATTCTTTCTGGTTCTGCTCCCCGACAATCTGCGGCTCTGACAGCGGAAACTTACACTTCAAATCCTCCAACATATCCACATATCCCAGCATCTGTTTTCCGTCGACAGACTCATAACCATAGTAATAGTCCTTAAAGCTCTGCAGCAAAACAATGCCTCCGGCATTCTTATCCCCAAACAGAGAAATGGCACTGTCCACACGTTTTTGCAGATTGCGGAAACAGACAATATTTCCAAAGATCTTAATGGAATTCAGGATGCGGTTGGTACGGGAAAATGCCTGTATGAGCCCGTGCATCTTCAGATTTTTATCCACCCACAGCGTATTCATGGTTGTGGCGTCAAAACCGGTAAGAAACATATTTACTACAATCAGAATATCCAGCTCTTTATTCTTCATACGAAGAGACACATCTTTGTAGTAGTTCTGAAACTTATCACTGGAAGTATCGTAATTCGTACAGAACATTTTGTTATAGTCCTCGATCGCTTCTTCCAGAAAATCTCTGGAAGACTGATCGAGAGCAGAGGTATCTTCGGAATTTTCCTCATCTAAAATGCCGTCTGACTCTTCCTCATTTGCGCCATAGCTGAAGATAGTCGCAATACGCAGTTCTCTGGTCGGATCTGCCGCCATCTGCTTCTTGAATTCCTGATAATACTGTTTTGCCATCGGTACACTTGATACCGCAAAGATAGAATTGAATCCGCTGATGCGCTGTTTCTGCTTGATTTCTTCCACTTTATCACGCCTGGCAGACGCCACCTCTGCAATATTGGTCAGCGTATTGTACAGGTATGTTTTATCCCCACGATAAGTCTTCTGGTCAAAATGCTCCAATATATACTGCGTCACGTTTCGGATACGCTCAGGAGCCATCATCACCTTCTCCCGGTTGATGTCCCATACCATCTCGTCTGTGATCTCTTCCTCCGTATCCATCGTTTTGATATAGTCCACCCGAAATGGAAGAACATTTTTATCATTAATCGCATCTACAATCGTGTAACTGTGAAGCTGGTCTCCAAAAGTTTGTCCTGTGGTAAAGAACTCTGGATTTTTCGCTCTGCCGGAATTTACAGAAAAAATCGGTGTTCCTGTAAATCCGAACAGATGGTACTTCTTAAAATTCTTTACAATCGCCGCATGCATATCTCCAAACTGGCTGCGGTGACACTCGTCAAAAATAATAACGATATGCTTCCTGTACACCTCATGCCCCGGATTCTTCTTAATAAAAGTAGCCAGCTTCTGTATGGTAGTAATAATAATATGTGCATCCGGATTTTCCAGCTGACGTTTCAGTATGGCAGTCGAAGTATTGCTGTTAGCCGCACCATTTTCAAAGCGGTCATATTCTTTCATGGTCTGATAATCCAGATCCTTACGGTCAACCACAAACAGCACTTTATCAATATAGGGCAGCTTCGATGCAAGTCTTGCGGTCTTGAAGGAAGTCAGCGTCTTGCCGGAACCTGTCGTGTGCCAGATATATCCGCCGCCTTCCACACTGCCGTATTTTTTATAGTTATTGGCAATCTCAATACGATTTAAAATACGCTCCGTAGCCGTGATCTGATACGGACGCATGACCATTAACATATCCTCGGATGTGAAGATACAATATTTCGTCAGGATATTTAAAATCGTATGCCTCACAAAAAATGTCTTTGTAAAATCAATGAGGTCAGGAATCACGCGATTATTGGCATCCGCCCAGAAACAGGTAAACTCAAAACTGTTGCTGGCCTTTGTCTTACTTGCCCCTCGTTTTTCATGCTCTTTTTCCGCATTCTGTCTGGTACTGTTGGAATAATATTTCGTATTCGTGCCATTGGAAATCACAAAAATCTGAATGTACTCATACAGTCCGCATCCTGCCCAGAAGGATTCCCTCTGATAGCGGTTGATCTGGTTGAATGCCTCACGGATCGCAACACCTCTGCGTTTCAGCTCGATATGTACAAGAGGCAGACCGTTGACCAGTACCGTAACATCATAGCGGTTATCATGCTTTGCACCGTCCTCCGTTCCAATCGCATACTGATTGATGACCTGCAGTCTGTTATTGTGAATATTGGTTTTATCAATCAATGTAATATTCTTGGTTTCCCCGGTATCACGCTTTAATACTTTCACATGATCTTCCTGAACGGTGCGGGTCTTTTCCACGATATGTTCATTGGGATTGGCAATGGTATTTTTGAAAAAGTTATCCCACTCTGTATCAGAGAACAAATAATGATTCAGTTCTTCTAATTTTTTACGGAGATTTATAATCAAGTCTTTCTCTTTGTGAACAGGCAGATACTCGTATCCCTGTTCACAAAGCAAACGGATCAATTCCTGCTCCAGTACTGCTTCGCTCTCGAAACTCTCTGAACGCTTTCTGACCGGTTCGTATTCTGTGACAACGGTATTCTCCGACGTCTCCGCTACGATGTTAAAATACGGCATATCCTTGCCTCCTTACTTTTGTAATTCTTTGAAAGATAACAGCTTATCCCTGTAATATTCGTATTGCTTCTGACGTGCTTCGATCTCTGCAGGAATGCCGGTGGACAGGTCATTACAGAGAGTGTCGAAGCGGTCGAGAATATCAATAATACGTTTTTGCTCATCAATAGATGGCACACATATCTTTGCCCGACTTATATTGTCATTATATAATCTTGCAATTGTACCACCAGTAGACACATTCCAAGGCTGTAGCTGATAGCAATATAACAAATATCTATTCAAAACAATACTCTCGTCATTGGTAACCCAAACAATATTGGAATCTTGGTAATACGCATCCTCACCATTATAAACAACTGTCCTCCCAATTGTGCCTGCTGCGGAAATAAGAATTTCTCCCTTTTGGGGATATGAATATGTAGTACGGTATTCGTCATATTTCTGTCTGGAAATATATGCATCTGGCTGTTTACCAAATGTCCCTATTTTATAAAATGGTACATCTCCATTAGGGCTCGTTTCAGATTTCATGATACGTTTACACATAGAAACCTTGCCAATACTCCCAATTTCAATTTGCACATGTCCAAACACATACTGAATAAGCTTAATTGCACTCAGCTCTGTCTGTCTGTCTGTCTGTCTGTCTGTCTGTCTGTCTGTCTGTCTGTCTGTCAAGAGTATGTTGCCAGTCTCAGCAAACGTCAAGAGCAAATCACGATAATATTCATATTGCTTTTGTCTTGCTTCAATTTCAGCAGGCAGACCGATATTGAGGTCGGTGCAGATGGATTCAAAATTATCAAGGACATAAACAATTTTCCTTTGAATATCAAGAGAGGGAAGTGGAATATTGATACTTCCTACAGATTCTCTTGAAATTCTCGGAATACTCGCCTTTCTTACTTTTGCATCTATTCTATGCTGATTGTTTTTCAATACATGGAACAAAAACTTGTTATCTAAATTTTCTTCACACTTAAATGTATAACAATCATCTGCTGCCCAAAAGTCAACATCAGAATACCCTATTTGCCCTGCCGCTCCGGCGCAAATCATAAATGTATTGTTTCCTAATCTATTATTCTTATTATAATATCCCATTGGCGCCAACGCATTTTGATAAACTGGATATTGACCAGATTCTGTCAACTGATTTCTTACTACTCTTGTGCCTCTTTCAATAACTGCAACATCTTTTAATAATGCGCATGGAATTTCTGTTCCAAAAGTCAACAAATTATTCCTATAAACTTCATACTGTTTTTTTCGAGCTATACGTTCGGCTGTGAGCTCGGCTATGAGTTGAACTGTAAACGACGTGAAAGAGTCCAGCACGCGGACTATTTCATATTGTACCTCCAGCGGAGGTACAGGGAGTCTAAACTCTTCCGTGATTTTCAATGAAATCTGTGGTAATGAACCCATTCCAGATGCAGCATCACGGAATACCTGCACATTATTTTTTAAAACATAATACAAGAACTTCACACTAACAATATCGTCGGCCGTATATGCCCACATTTCATTTTTGAATGTAAAAGGCTTTTCATAATACACAACATCAATAACCCCACGACTCTGAACCAAAACAGCAGGTACTCGCGTAATGTTCGCTTTAGGGATGTCTTTTTCATGTGCATCAATCATTGTTTTGCCACCTGCAAATATTCTAATTTCACCATCATTACAAGCTATTTCCTTCATCTTGCCAGCGGTTATTGGTGTGCCTCTTAATCTGGTGTACACATCCTTTACCTTTTGATATGGCACCCCATCTGGACAAAGGCCAGCAATAAACTCATCTAATTTGCTCATCGCATCCTCTCCCTTATTTTCTCATGCGAATATTCTTTAACCTGCTTTCGCAGTATATATTCATCTGTTTCAATATACTTGTTCTTATATTTCACTCTTGCTATCGGAGAAAAATAATGTCCATATCCTTTAAGTACTGGACTAAAATCACTCGTGATTGCGCAAATTATCTTCGCAGTATTTTTCCCTTTATAATTGCCCAGTCTTAGTGATACTTCTCGAAGAGAGAGCTTTCTGAATCCTTGTTCAAAAAACAGAAAGCATACTCCTCCTTCTTTGGCCTCTGAACGATAAACAAGCCAATCTGGCTTCCCTCGCCCAAGTCTATCTATAAATTCCTTTTCGTCACAAGTCTGCTCCCATCGTCATATGCCCAAAAAGTTAATAAATCATTGCCAGCTTCCCATTTTTTCACTTCTGCTCTTGCTGTTTGAGGACTGTCAGCCCAATATGAAAGTTTTTGTCCCGGAAAAATATTCGAATATCTATTATCTTTCCTGCTAACTCTTAGATTTCCTCTATGTAGTTCACTCACAGTTTTTCCCATAATAAATATCTTGGAATTCAAGGCATCTAAAGAAATTAAAATCATATGACTCTATTATTGGCAGTTCTTGATGCTTCCATAATATCCATGCCAAAATACTGATTCGGAAAAAGATCTCCCATAACTACACCTCGATTTCTGCAATAATCTTATCGATCTCATCCCGAAGCACCTGCTCCCGGGCAACGATTTCTTTAATCTCTGCATTCAACTCCACAATATCAATTTTTTCTCTGGTATCCCTCGCCTCCACATATGTGGACACGGACAGATTATAATCATTCCCTGAAACTTCCTCATAAGATGCAAGATGCGCAAAATGTTTGACTTCTTCACGTTTTGTAAACACATCCACAATGCGGTCGATATTCTCAGGCATCAGCTTATTATTGTTCGTAACCTTAATGCATTCACCTGTTGCATCGATAAACAGAGTCTTGTTATCTGCTTTATTTTTCTTCATTACCATGATACAGGTCGCAATCGAAGTACCAAAAAACAAATTGCTCGGCAACTGAATCACACCATCCACATAGTTGTTATCCATCAGATACTTGCGTATTTTCTGCTCCGCACCACCACGATACATGATACCCGGAAAGCATACGATAGCAGCCGTGCCATTTGATGCAAGCCACGACAGACTGTGCATAATAAATGCCATATCTGCCTTGCTCTTTGGCGCCAGCACCCCCGCGGGAGCAAAACGTGGATCATTGATGAGCAGCGGGTTCTCATCTCCCGCCCATTTGATCGAATATGGGGGATTGGAAACAATCAGTTCAAACGGCTCGTCATCCCAGTGCTGCGGACTGATGAGAGTATCCTCACAGGCAATATCGAATTTATCAAATCCTACGTCATGCAGGAACATATTGATACGGCACAGATTGTAGGTAGTAATATTGATTTCCTGTCCATAGAAGCCATTACGGATCGCATCTTTACCGAGAATTTTCTCAGCTTTCAAAAGCAGAGAACCCGAACCACAGGCCGGGTCGTATACTTTATTGATTTCTGTTTTCCCCACAGTCCCAAGCCGTGTAAGCAGTTCGGACACATCCGCCGGAGTGAAGAACTCACCGCCGGACTTTCCCGCATTCGATGCATACATCGTCATAAGATATTCATATGCATCGCCAAAAGCATCAATGGAATGGTCTTTAACATCACCGAGATTCATTTTGCCCACACCGTTCAGCAGTTTTACAAGTTTTTCATTGCGCTTTGCAACGGTAGAACCCAATTTATTACTGTTGACGTCATAATCATCGAACAGTCCGGCAAAATCGCTCTCGGCCTCACTGCCTTTCGCTGATTCCTCAATGTGACGGAATACGCGCTCCAGCGTTTCATTCAGGTTCTCATCATTTACAGCGTTGGCACGAACATTGCAGAACAATTCACTTGGCAAAATGAAAAATCCTTTTTCTTCTACCAGTCCGTCCCGCGCTTCTTCCGCATCCTCGTCCGGCATTTTTGCAAAGTCAAAATCAGTGTTTCCAGCATCCGCCTCGCCATTGTTTATGTAACTGCACAGATTTTCAGAAATATATCGATAGAACATCGTTCCAAGAACATAATTTTTAAAGTCCCATCCATCTACCGCTCCCCGCAGCTCATCTGCAATTGCCCAAATTGCACGATGCAGTTCCTCACGCTCCTGTTCTTTTTTGGTATCAACCATTCTCTTTTCCTCCGTTATCCTCCGGGATAAATTCCAGAATATCGTCCACGCCGCAATTCAAAACACGACAGATACCTTCCACACTTTCGAGAGAAATATACCTGCCCCGTTTCAATCGTGTAATGATATTTGCAGAAAAACCGGCTTTTTGCTGCAACTGTGCATTCGTCATATTTTTCTCTATCAATAAATGGAATAATTTCTTATAGCTGACTGCCATGCCGCGCCTCCATTTTCTGTCAGTAAATATAAGAGAAGTATATCACGAAAAAGTGAATTTTTCAATTCAAAAACATAATGTCAGGATATGCAAAAATGCGTCCGTCGGAAAATCCTGGAAATTTGGAATTTGCAAGTTCCAAATTGTGAAGAGATAGCAGGGAATAAAAAGCAAGGAGGAAGGTGAGAGCCCTATCATTGTCATGGAACCGGTGCATGGCAGCATTCCGGCGAATCTTACACCTAAAGTAGAGGGAATTTTCGTCAGGCTCTTCTTGTGAAATAAAAGGAGTGCGGATATAATAGTAAGAGACTCTGAGTAAAAATTGGGGAGGTAACAACCGAATGGGAAACTATGTAAATCCCGGCAATCACGGGTTCTCTGAAATCAGGAATGACATTTATGTGGATAAGACCGGCCTGATCCGTCTGATCAACCAGACCATCAATACGCCAAGACGTTTGACTTGCATCAGCAGGCCCCGCCGTTTTGGAAAATCCTTTGCTGCACAGATGTTGTGCGCCTATTATGACAAAACCTGTGATTCAGCAACACTTTTTGACGATCTGGCAATCGCCGGCGATCCACAGTATCTGAAACACCGGAATCAATACGATGTGATTTATCTGGACATGACCGGAGTGATCGGAGAAGCTTCGATGACCGGTCTGGTGCCTTATATCCAGAGAAATGTCGTTCAGGAACTGATCGAACAGTATCCGGCGCTGAACGTTGCGGAAGGCTTTTCGGCAACCCTCGCCAATGCCGCCGAAGCTGCAGGGAATAAATTTATCATGATCATTGACGAGTGGGACGCCCCGATCCGGGAGGCGAAGGAACACCCTGACCTGCAGAGAAAATATTTGGAATTCCTGCGTTCCCTGTTCAAAAACAGCGGAATGACCAGTAAAATATTTGCGGCTGCTTATATGACAGGAATTCTGCCCATTAAAAAAGACGGCTCCCAGTCGGCCATATCGGATTTCTGGGAATATTCCATGATTAAACCCAGGCAATTTGGAACCTATGTCGGATTTACGGAAGAAGAAGTAAAGACACTCTGTGAGAATTATGGCGGTGATTTTGAAAGGATGAAGCAGTGGTATGACGGATATTCTTTCCGGGATTTTCCTTCCGTCTATAATCCCAATTCCGTGATCAAAGCGCTTCTCAACCATGATTTTGATTCTTATTGGACACAGACGTCTGCGGCGGAGAGCCTGATGGGATATATCAATCTTGATTTTGACGGACTGGGCCGTACAGTTGCGGAACTGATCGGCGGAGGAGACGTACCGATAGATACGAACGGCTTTGCAAATGATCTGGTGACCTTTCGGGACCGGAACGATGTGCTGACCCTGTTGATTCATCTGGGTTATCTGGCCTATGACGAGGAGACCAAGAACGTTCACATCCCAAATGAAGAAATTCGCCTGGAATTCGCCAAAGCCATAAGGCAGGTGAAGCGGAACGATACCATCCGGCGAGTACGGGAGAGCGACCAGCTCATCATCGATACCATCCACAGAAAGGAAGGAGCCGTCGCAGCACAGATCGAGAAGATTCATGAAGAAGAAGCCCCTCTGTACTATAACAATGAGCAGGCGCTGCGCAGCGTGATCAAGCGGGCCTATTTCAGCTACGGAGATGAGTATCTGATGTTTGAGGAATTACCGGCGGGGTCCGGCTATGCGGATATTGTGTATCTTCCCAAAAAAAGATCCAAGCTGCCGGCTCTGGTCGTCGAATTAAAATGGAACCAGTCCGCTGACGGCGCCATCGCCCAGATCAAAAACCGGCGGTATCTGGAAGCGGTCAAAGGTTACGGAGGAGAGATCCTTCTGGTGGGAATCAGCTATGACCGCGACGCCCCGGCAGGCGAACGAAAACATCAGTGCAGAATTGAGCGATATGAGGAGCAGCGCTGATCACACTAAAATCCAGTGAGGGCCGGAAACTGCAACCTTTTCCGGCCCTGTCCTTTTAATTGTCGTAAACCCCTTTCAGCGTATACGCTTCCAAAATGTGTCCGTCCATTTTCCGGAAAAGTTCGTTCATCATAAATCCATTCTCCATTTCCAGAAGCGAAACTTCCAAATTTTTTGATTGAGTTCTTTGAGCTCGTAGTGAATATTCACTTATATAATTCCTATCTTGAACATTGAAATACAACCTATATACTTTTCATATACTGTTTCAGCTGATCATAAAAATTCTCTCTGGTCCCGGCCATAATCACAACCATCACCTTATCCTCCATACCAAATACATCTTCATAAGATATATGACCAGATTCTGAAGATGCAGCCTGCTCTGCGTCCGCAAGCATTGCTTCTACAGCCGGGCGTACCTGCCCCTGCGCCTTTTTAAAATGCTTCAGAAGATCCTTGCCACTATATCCCCTGGCGATCAAGTCCGCCAGAATCTGCTCCGCAAACTCTCCTCCTGTATTGGTTCTGACAGGCGAAAAATTATTGCGGGATGGTGATCTGCCTCTTCGCAGAAATACTCAATTTTTTTATTTCCATAGGAACGCTGCCTTTCTTCATCGTTGCTGGCATTACTATATTTACCTCCTGTATCATACGAAAATCAAAAGAATAATATTCTTTGTTTCTTGGTTTCCAAGATTATTCTATCCAGTTTCCCATCATATATCAAGGACTGTAATACCACACAAAATACCCCGCCCACCGCACTGCTGCGGCGAACGGGGTATTCTCAAGGGGAGGATAAATCATAATGCATTGTTTTCATTTTCCATCACCGATCCAATATGGTAAGTAGATTTCTTTTCCCTGTTTTTGAGTTTGTCTAACATCCTGTTCATTTACCTGTCTGGCCTTTATCCAGTAGCTGCAGGTCCAGTATGCTCTGATAAAACGACTTCTTTTCGGAAGCTCTCCGGTATCCGTAACCTGCATTTCAATGTCGTAAACGGAGTTTTTATCATCCCGCACATAAACGTCCAGTCTCACACTTTTCGCATCTGCATCCAGTTTGATGGCCTTCTGCAACTCTGGGTATTCGATATGGTCAATCTCCAATTCCGGCAGTATCCGCTGCAGCAGCTCTTTACAAAGTTCTGCATTCTGCATGATCTTCCCAAACAGAAAATCGTTGCATATATTCAGTTCTTCCTACGTTGGAAAGAAATCCGTCTGATTTTTTAATTCATTCAAGTATATATCCCCCGTTTCTCTTACTTTTATTATATTGGCTCCGCATGGAAAAAACAACGGTATTCTGTACGCCTCCATAGTTTTCCACATGCGGCTGCCGGTCACAAACGGCCGGCAACCACACTGCTTTTATTCCTCTTCTTCCACTGCATGGATGAATCCTTCGATTGGAAAACGGGGGCAGATGCTGACATCGTCAATCTCCCCCTCGTATCCATTGGGGAAAATCGCGTCAATCAGATCACGTTCTTTTGTTGACTCTGCCTCCACAACTCCTGTGATATGTACATAAACATCAAATTCAATTTCCTGCATGAACAGTAAGCCTCCTTTACTTCGTGTTTTCTCTCTCTGCTTTGCGGTAGAAGCTCCTCTTTTTTCTTGTTGCATTTTCCCGGATCATAACTTTCGGGTATTCGAGAAGCAGTTTATTCTTTTCCTCGTCCGAATCTCTGTAAAAAGTCCACTCCTTTCTGTCCTTTGAAAAGGACTCTGTTTTTCAATCGGTTCCTGTCCGCTGTATGTCAGTCCTGTTTCGGTTTTTTCCACAGGATGTCTCCCAGAACCTCCAGTGTTACGGAAACGACGGTCACGATCACGCCCAGACCTGCCTTTATGATCTTTTTTGCACTTTCTCTTTTCACAGCTGAATCTCTCCTTTTTTCCACTTTTTTAATAATGCTTCCACAATGCTCCTTCTTTTTTCTCTGGAGTAATGTGAGGGAAAATACTTTGAAAACGGTTCTTTTTCCGGATCTTTCTGCAGTTTCCCTTTCTCTTCTGTTTTCTTTTGCAGCACCTGTGCAATCAGGCTTTGGGAGAAACGGGTATCTTCTCCCAATTCCCTCAGTCGTTTTGCCTGTGCAACCGCCACGCTGCATGGATGTTCCGTCAGATACCGGAATACTTTCTCCTGCTGTTCTGCCCGCAGGTAGGACAGTTCCACTCCCGACAGGAACGGCATCTTTTTCTCATCCACCTTTTCCAGCAGTCCGGGATGTAGATGGTTCAGGCGAAGATACTGCTGGACTTTTCTGCCGCTGTCGCCGGAATCCATTCCGACCTTCTCAGCAGTTTCTTTCTGCCACCTGCCGACAGTCTGTCGGGAAGCATTCTCTTCCATCATCAGATCTGTCCGCCTTCCCTGTTTTGCCAGCGCATCCATCTTCATCCGGTAAGCCTTCGCTTTCTCGCTGGGCAGAATACCGGTCCGCTGAATATTGGAATCCACCATCCACACCACCGCTTCTTCATCGGTGACGTCTTTGATCACTGCCGGTATTCGTTCCAGATCGAGCTGCCGGCAGGCAAAGCATCGGCGGTGTCCGGCGATAGTCTGATACCGTCCGTCCGTTCCTCTGCGCAGAATGACCGGGACCAGAACCCCCGATTCCCGAATGCTGGCGATCAGACGCTCCATGTCTTCATCCGCCTGCACCCGGAAGGGATGCTCCGGAAAAGCGTCAATCAGCGACAGCTCCACCTCGGTCGTTTCACTCTGCTCCATCCCTTTGGCGGCAAGATATTCTGCCTGTGTTGAGATCAGCACGCCCTCAGAAGCCACCAGCGCATTGACTGTCACCATGCCCAGTGACGGAGGACCGTCCAGCAGGATGTAGTCATACTCTTTTCCGTATGCAGACAAAAGGGAGAGAAACCGTTTCAAAAACTGCTCCCCTCCACCTGTCATGGCAAGCTCCTGCCCGACAAGTGCCATCTTCCGGTTTGCCGGAAGATAATTCAGATATTCAGAAACAGAAAGGATACCCTCCGTAATGTTTCCATCACTTTGGGTATCCTTCATTTTCTGAAATATGTCTGCCATGGTGACCGGAAGCTGGTCCGGATAAGCGCATCCCATGGCGATGCTTAAGTTGCCCTGTGCATCCAGATCCAGCAACAGGACTTTCTTTCCCCGGTCAGCCAGACCTGTACCGAGGCACAGTACCGATGTTGTCTTGCCAACACCGCCTTTCATGCTTATGGATGATATTACATAAGCCATGATACCTCATCTCCTTTCCAGGAAAATAATGTATCAGGGAGAACTTTCAGTCTGCGGAAACGGTTACAAAACTGTTTATTTCTGTTTGATTCTGCCCGCACCGTCCACATGGCCCAATCCCTGTTTCTTCTATACAATAATAAACTTTTCCCAAATCGAATAACACTCTGATAAATAAAACCCGACGGATATCAACAAAATCCGACAGCCCGAGGAGGATCTGATCATGAGCCAAACGCTTCCGAGCCTTTATACGCTGAAAAAGTGCTGCTCCGTTTTGAAGATTGGACGAAACAAGATGCTGGAACTGATCTGGAATGGGGAGATTGACGCTTTTAAGATTGGAGGACACTGGAGGATTCCAGAAAGCGCCATACAGGAATATGTGGCGCATCATATCTAAATAAATCATTCTTTTTTGTATTCTATCAAAAAATGAGAGGAATGCAAATATCATTACAAGTTTTTTCGATCATGGGATTGTATTTTTGACGCCTCATTGTATAATAGAGGAAGAAAATGCGTAAGATAATACACAAGTAAACGGAGGCTCTTTTATGGGAGATTATAAACCACCTTTTACAATTACAAATGAGATACTGTCCCGTGTGTCATCCATTTCAGAAAAAATCGGACGCATGAATGCGATCAGCCATTTGGAAACAAGGCCGCACCTGCGGAAAAACAATCGGATCAGGTCCATTCATTCCTCCTTAAAAATTGAGGCGAATTCTCTCTCTCTGGGCCAGGTCAGAGATGTGATTAACGGCAGAACCGTATTGGGTGAGCAGAAAGAGATTCAGGAAGTCAAAAATGCCTATAACGCTTATAAGCGGCTCTCTGAGATCGATCCTTACAGTATCGAAGACTTAAAACAGTTTCACGGTATTATGACAAAATATGTTGTAGAGGAATCCGGTAACTTCCGCCGCGGTGAAGAGGGGGTATTCCATGGCGACCAGTGTATTTTTATGGCTCCTCCCGCACGACTCGTTCCGCAGTTGACAGACGACCTTTTTCACTGGATAACGCAGGCACAGGGCAGTGTTCATCCGTTGATCTTGAGCAGTGTATTTCACTATGAATTTGTATTTATCCATCCGTTCTCTGATGGAAACGGCAGAATGGCAAGATTATGGCATACTGCTATTCTTTCCAAATGGAGACCAATCTTTGAATACATTCCAATCGAAAGCCAGATAGAAAAGTTTCAGGAAGAATATTACAACGTTATTGCCAGATGCCATGCAGACGGAGGCTCAACTGCTTTCATCGGATTCATGCTGGCGCAGATAGATAAGATTCTGGATGAAATCTCTGTTCAAATCAGCGAAGATCATGAACAGCTTTCAGAATACGTCAAAAAGCTGCTTGAAGTTATGGAATATGATATTCCTTATACAGGCAACGCAATTATGGAAAAACTGGGGTTAAAATCAAAAGAGGGATTCCGCAGGAATTATCTTCGTCCGGCGATGGAACAGAACCTTATCTGCATGACCATTCCGGAGAAACCTAACAGTAGAAATCAGAGATACAGGAAAACTTAAAATGACCGCTTTAAAACTTCGTCTATAACCCCAATTCCGTTATGAAAATGCTTCTCAACCATGATCCTGATTCCTGCTGGTGGGAATCAGCCATGACCGTGAGACTCCTGCGGAGAAAAGAAAACACCAGTGCAGGATTAAGAAATATGAGAGGTTGGGTTGATTATACGGGATAAATCCATAAGCGCTTCTGCAGAACAGACTTTATTTGTCAAAACAAATGGATAATCTTTCAAGCGAGAAAACAGAATCTATTCCACCTGAATTATGGAATAGATTCTGTTTTTCATTTACGAACAGGCGTGTGCACCAGCACCGACAATCTTCTTTGATGTGTTTGGCATACCTTTACCGGCAATCGTTCCTTCTGCGACAGCAATTAAATATTCCTTTTCGGGATTCGATAATGCACTCTCACAGATAGATAATATCAAATCAGTATTCATTGTTCTCAACTCCCTCATTCTGCTTACCCGTTTTTGTATTTTTAATTTTGCGAGCCGTTCATCATGATCGCACGGCATTGATCGCCCATTGGTAGTATACTAGTGTACTGACCGGATTACATTTCGCTAAATAACTTGCCTGAATTTACAAACAGATTCAGCCGGGGCCACAAATTCTAATCTGATATATATTCTATCTGATCTTTCGCGACATAATAATATCTGGTACGTTTGACAGGCAGTTCCCCTGTTTCCTCAATTCTCTGAGTTAAACCGAAACGTGACGGAGTTCCCATAACAAATTCATCCACTATACAACAATTGTTTTCCACATAATGTTCCATCTCATAATACGATTTTATAGGGAATTCCGCACCACAGCAACAACAACGACATATTTCATTCGAGACAGGTTCAAGATATGACACAGCGTCAGTATACATCAGCTTAAAATATGAACTTTCCCAGCTAGTCTTGTAAGAGCGAAGTTCGCTATTGTAACCATAATGCCTGCATACCTACACTTTCTCCCATTTTTCTTCATCTTCCTACTTTCTGTAGATCTCTCTCCCTGCTAACTCATAGAAATAACATAGTTCAAATATTCCCATGTCTTTCCAATATTGTTCAGATACAGGCTCTCTCTTGCACCGCCTAATGCAGGAATAGGTTCAAAGATATAACTCTCCTCTGCCCGAAGCGGACCAAGGCTTCTTCGGGCCTGTTTGAATAAATCCAGATCAAAAAAATCTTTCTGGTATTCCGGATCATGTACATTTACCTCGAAAAAAGATGCGCCTGATAAGATAATCTGTGCTTTATTATCAATAAAACGATACATCATTATATACCCATCTGCCGTCCACGCCAGCAGATCTCCAAACGCAGTGACTGCAAACGGAATACTGTCCTCCCATCCGGACCAGCTTCGTCCAAGACTTTCATATCTTTCGCTTTCCAACAATGTCAGAAAGCGGAGATAACCATCCAGCATTGACTCCCCTTTTCCACCTTTTACATGTTTTTGCAGCTCCTGCGGCAATTTATCATATCTTCTTTTTCACTTCTTCCAACCCTTCTGTCTCCGTTTCCGCACGCTCCAAAATTCCTACCAGATACTTCCCTTCAAAGAGATTGTATGCAATCATATCCTGATCCTGCACAGACAGTTTCCGTCCACTGAGTACTTTCCGGAAAAGATATTGGATCTCTTCATCCGCAATACGATTCACCCACTGCCCAACCTGTTCCACTTTTTCTTCCGATAATTCCGTATAATCAGAAAGGCCAAAGACTATTTTCAAAAAACTGGAAAGACTCTGCTCCTGACATTCGTATTTTTTTCTTATAATCGGATGATCTTCTACGTTTATATAAAAAATTTGTCACCCAAATTTATTTTATTGTTAACTCCATATAATCTTTTATACCACCTTCCTATTTTATCTGTATTTCTGTAACTGTAACACATTTTTTTAATTATTATATTACCAGCCAAATGCAGTACATCCGTATTATAAAGTAATGGCGTGCCTATCCACTTTTCATCTGATACTTACATTTCTGTACTGAGAAATATTCCATTTAAATTTATCTCTGTTCTTCTGCGTTTATATTTTATTATTTCGGCTCCTACATTTCACTAAATCAAAAAAGAATGATCTATAAACAGATACGCACCAGATAAATATGAATTCATATATTATCTGTTTGAAAGAAAGGAGTCTTAAAATATGAAACGTATAACACCCAACACTACACCATTAACAGAAAAACGTCTGCTCAGTGTGGACGAATTCCGAATCTACTGTGGACTTGGACGTAATTCTTCTCTAAAGCTGGCGATAAAAGCCAAATGCAGAATCTTTGAGGGGAGAAGACTGTTGATCGACAGAATAAAATTTGATCAATGGTATGAAGAAAATACAGAATAAAAAACTGGAGAAAATGCAAAATGGCAATTGATAAAAATGGAAAACCTTTACCGAAAGGCATCACATACCGTCCAAAAGAAGATCGGTATATGGGTCGCTTTATGTACCATGGTGAATCATTCACCGTTTATGGAAAGACATTAAAAGAAGTGAGAAAAAGTCTGGAAGATTTAAAATACCAAGTAGAACATCGTATTTATTTTAAAGAATCTTCCGTCACCTTTGACGCATGGTTTGATATATGGATCAACGAATATAAAAAACTAAGCGTAAAAGCCGGCACTGTTGAAGTTTATAAAAGTAGCTACAATGCGTACCTGAAAAAATTATTTGGACGCAGACAATTACGAGATATCCGTACAGACCATATACAGGCGTTTTATAATCAAATGGCGCAGGTATTTTCCCGTAATACGCTGGAAGTATGCAGAGCCATCTTAAATGGTATGTATACACAGGCGATCAGAAATGAAATCGTTCAGAAAAACCCGGTTTCAAACGCAGTTCTTCCACGGGATAACAGACGGCATACCATTGAGGTTATGTCGGAAGAGGAACAGAAACTATTTCTAGATTATGCAAAAGAAACATACTATTATCGTATTTACGAATTAGCACTGTCAACAGGCATGAGAAGCGGAGAACTGCGAGGGCTACAGTGGAGTGATATTGATTTTCAGAGTAAAACCATATATGTTACACACACCCTTTTATATCGGAACCGAGAATATTTTCTTGATTCGCCTAAAACAACTTCCAGCGAAAGGGACATCCCCATGTTGGATAACGTATATCATCTGCTAAAGCTACAACAACAGATTCAAAGGAAAGAACAGCTTATAATGGGAAAACTGTGGGTTTCTCCTGCAGGGTTTGAACATCTTGTCTTCACCACCCCAAAGGGACGCCCTGTAAGTCGTCATCTATTTAAAGTATGCACAGACAAGATCATCCAGAAAGTGCAGAAGGATCACCCTCTGTTTCCGCATATTACGCCTCACACTTTCCGTCACACCTTTGCCACCCGAAGTATCGAGCGGGGAATTCCGCCCAAGGTGCTGCAGACCATTTTGGGGCACAAAGATCTGGCGACTACAATGGATACCTACGCGCATGTACTTCCAAACACAAAATCCAGCGAGATGCAGAAGCTGGCAGGCCTGTTTGATTAACATCTTGTGTCAATTTTTTGTCAAAGCAGTTTTACCGGTGCATTTACATTCCATGACGTCATATCCCAAACACCGTAAAATCCCCGTAAAACCATACAAAATCCCCCGTCCACTGCACTGCTGCAACGAACGGGGGATTCTCAAGGGGAGGATAAGTATTCAATTTATCTTTGGTTCATTTATATTATGGCCATTCTTTTCAAAGATATTCACCAATTTCAGAAAAAAGTAAAAAAGAAAGATGAAAAAAAGACTTGTTATGTAGTTTTGAATACTATATAATGAGTATAGAGGTGATAAATTATGACGATCGATCCCCAGGACATTCTAAACAGCATTCTCTCCAGTTTGGAGAAGATTGACTATATCAAGCCAAAAGAGATACCGAATATTGACCTGTACATGGATCAGGTGACTACCTTTATGGAAGAGCATCTGAATGCCTCCAAGCGTTATCCGGATGACAAGATTCTGACCAAAACCATGATCAATAATTATGCCAAAAACCGCCTGATTCCGTCTCCGGAGAAGAAAAAGTATTCCAAGGAGCATATGCTGCTTTTGATCTACATCTATTATTATAAAAACATTCTCTCCATCGGCGATATCCAGAGCCTGTTGGAGCCGCTGACTGACCAATACTTCCACACCCGGGAACCGTTGAATATGCAGTCCATCTATGAAGAGGTGTTCAGCCTGGAAAAGAGCCAGGTGGAGAAGATGAAAGCGGACGTCATCGAGAGTTACCGAATTGCCTCCGGGACCTTTGCCGGGGCCCCGGAAGAAGAACAGCAGTTTCTGCATATCTTTTCCTTCATCTGTCTCTTAAGCTTCGACGTCTATGTCAAAAAGCAGGTGATCGAGAAGCTGATCGACGGACTTCCGAAAAAAGAAACCGGGAAGAAACATAAAGAATGAAAGAAACCGCATGCAGCATCCTGACTGCACGCGGTTTTTTACGCTTCTTTTTCCATTCTTCGAAATACCATGTCATAACCGTCGTTTCCGTAGTTCAGAGAACGGTTGACTCTGCTGATGGTGGCCGTCGACGCGCCGGTCTTCTCGGCGATCTCCAGATAGGTCTTTTTCTCCCGCAATAGCTTCGCCACCTCAAAACGCTGGGACAGGGACTGGATCTCATTGATCGTACACACATCCTCAAAAAAAGTATAACACTCATCCATGCTCTGAAGACTCAGTATCGCACGAAATAAACCATCCGTCGCCTCATTTTGAATCCGTTTGCTCATATCACGAAAACCCCTGTCTGTGTACTGCCAATCGCTACGGTATCATTTTAACACAGTAAAATCACAAAGTCCAGCTTTTTCATCAAGACTTATTGATACTTATTGATATAAGGATACAGCTTCGTCCGATCTGTATTAACCACCAATTCCTCCGGAAAATCGGTCTCCGCAAGGAGCGGAAAAATCCGCTTGTGGTTCAGGACATCCTTGTAATAGTGAGCGTCGCTTCCCAGGATCACCGGCGCCTGATACTTTTTGCACAGACGCAGGATCTCAAGGTCATTCTCCCGCGCATTTTGCCGGAAGCCCTTGGGGTTCAGGGAATTGTTGTTGATCTCCAAAAGCGTATGGGATTCCTTTGCCGCCTGCACCACCGCCTCGTAGTCCAGGGGAAAGCGCCCGTCATCCGGATGACCGATGATGTTGATATGCGGATTCTTCATGGCCTCGATCAGACACTGGGTATTCCATTCCCGGCTCCCCGGTCTGATGCAGGGTCCGTGCAGGCTCGCAATCGCCACATCCATCCGGCCGAGGTAAGGCTCCTCCAGATCTACCGTGCCCTTCTCGTCCAGAATATTCAGTTCTACCCCGAGAAGCACTTCCAGATCCCCATGCATGCGCTCCACAACTTTCAGATTGTGAAAATAAAAGTCGTGGCAGCTCCCCGGCATCTTCGGCGCATGCTCGGTGATCCCGTACAATTCCAGGCCCCGCTCCTGCGCCTCATGGATCATCTCCATCATAGTATTATAGGCATGTCCGCTGGCGATGGTGTGGGTGTGCACATCCAATACATCTCTCATTCTCTGTTCCGTCCCTCTAAAAGTTCGTGAAGCTCTTTTTTTGCCTGCTCCTGGCTGGTTACCAGAATCCCTTCCATACCAAGCGCCTTTGCCGCCTGTACATTCGCGTCCGAATCGTCCAGAAACACCGACTCCTCCGCAGACAGGCCGTATTTCTCAAGCAGCTTCCGGTAGATCTCCGGGGTCGGCTTGATCACCTGCACCGTATAAGACATGATGCCGCCGTCCATCTCATTTAAAAAAGTCAGCTCTTTCCCTGCTTCCCTCTTTACCTTTTCAGAAAAATTCGACAGATAATAGACCTGATATCCATCCGCTTTCAGGGAGCGAAGCCAAGGTATCGACCCGCTCCGCTCTCTGAGCAGCGTACTCAGATCAGAAAACACCGCCCGAATCTCCTGTTCCAGTTCCCGGTCGTTGGCAATAAAGCCTGCGAGCAGTTCCTCTTCTGTCCACACGCCCCGATCCACTTCCTGCCAGGTATCGCTCAGCATCATAGCCCTGCCGATGCGCTCTTTTGTCTCGCCCTGAAAACCGCAGCGGACGATGTGGTCCTCCCAGCAGTAATCCACCAGCACATTGCCGATATCAAATATTATATTTTTAATCATTTTTCACTCTCTATGGAAAGTTCCGCATCAGCCCTCTCTCCGCCCCGGCGTCTGGAAGAATTTTCCCTCACTTCGTTCTGTAAAATCCTTCCGGGGCTGCTTTCGGTCAGATGCTGTTGTTCAAGTTCCGCATCAGCCCGCGCTGTTCCGGAAAATAATATCGTTCCTGCCCGGGCCGTTAGATACCATGGTGATGGGGAATCCGATATGTTCTTCGATGAATTCCACATACTTCCGGCAGTTCTCGGGCAGCTCTTCGTAAGTCCGGATTCCGCGGATATCGCACTTCCATCCGGGCAGCGTCTCATAGACCGGTTTTGCCTTCAGGAGAAGGCCGGTCACCGGGAACTCTGTGGTCACTTCGCCGTCGATCTCATATCCCACGCACACCGGAATCTCGTCCAGATATCCGAGCACATCCAGCACCGTGAAGGCCACGTCCGTGGCTCCCTGCAGGCGGCACCCGTACCTGGAGGCCACGCAGTCGAACCAGCCCATGCGTCTGGGACGTCCGGTGGTCGCGCCGTACTCTCCGCTGTCTCCGCCCCGGTTACGGAGTTCCTCCGCCTCCGCACCGAAGATCTCGCTGACAAAAGCGCCCGCTCCCACAGCGCTGGAGTAGGCCTTGCACACGGCGATCACCTCTTTGATCTCATAGGGCGGTATCCCCGCGCCGATGGCCCCGTAGGCCGCCAGGGTGGAAGAAGAGGTCACCATCGGATAGATCCCGTGATCCGGGTCTTTTAAGGTACCAAGCTGTCCTTCCAGCAGGATATTCTTTCCTTCTTTGACAGCCTTCCAAAGATAGGACGACACATCGCACACGTAAGGTTCCACCATCTGCTTATACTCCATCAGCTCCTGGTAGATATTCTCCACCCCCAGAGCCGGCGCGTGATACAGATGCTCCAGAATCACATTTTTCTGCAGAATCACACGGGCGATCTTCTCCTTCAGTTCCACCTCAGGCAGAAAAAGCTCGCTGACCTGAAAACCAATCTTCGCGTACTTGTCCGAGTAGAACGGCGCGATGCCGGACTTGGTCGAGCCAAAGGACTTGCCCGCCAGCCGTTCCTCTTCCAGTTTATCAAAAAGAATATGATAAGACATCACCATCTGCGCGCGGTCGGATACCAGAATCCTGGGCTTTGGCACTCCTCTGTCCACAATCCCTTTGATCTCCTGAAACAATACCGGGATATTCAAAGCAACGCCATTGCCGATCACACTGGTAGTGTGATCATAGAACACTCCGGACGGAAGGGTGTGCAATGCGAATTTGCCGTAATCATTGATGATCGTATGCCCCGCATTGGCTCCTCCCTGAAACCGGACGATGATATCTGACTCTTTGCCGAGCATATCCGTGATCTTGCCCTTGCCTTCGTCTCCCCAGTTTGCTCCTACAACTGCTCTTACCATATCTACGTTCCTCCATTTCACAGACCTAAACGGTCCATCCTGCGTGTCTGCCTGCGGCCTCGATACAGAACCGGCCGCATACACGCTATAGTATAGCGTAAAAAGGCGGTCAAGTAAAGCCCAAAAAGCATTCATCCAAAATCGAACAGGGATAACTGGTTCGACTCCGGAAGTCCTTCCAGAAGCCCCAGATCCCCCATCAGATCGATCACCGTCTTGCTGAGCTTGCTCCTCTGGCGCAGATCATCCCGGGATAAGAAGGGGCCTTTGGCGGCCGCTTCCACCAGCTGGTCCGCCGCCTTGTCCCCAAGCCCCTCGATGGTGGAGAGGGCCGGCATCAGTTTGCCGTCGATGATCTGAAACTTGTGAGCCTCCGCCCGGTAAATGTCCACTTTCAGGAATTCATAGCCTCTGGCATACATCTCCTGCACGCTCTTCATATCCTTCATGGTATCCTGTTCTTTTTTGGACAGGGTGTCGCTTCTTCTTCGATAATCCTCCATATAGTATTCCAGCCGTTCCCGTCCCTGACACATGATCTCATAGTTGAAGGCCGAGGCCCGGATGCTGAAATACGCGGCGTAGTAGGCCAGCGGATAGTTGATCTTGCAGTAGGCGATGCGCCAGGCCATCATGACGTAAGCCGCCGCGTGGGCCTTCGGGAACATATACTTGATCTTCTTGCAGGACCAGATATACCAGTCCGGAACCCCGTGCTCCGTCATGGCCTGCTCCCACTCCGGCTTCAGTCCCTTGCCCTTCCGGACACTTTCCATAATGGTGAAGGACTGCTCGCTGTCCATCCCCATGCCGATCAGATACACCATGATATCGTCCCTGGTGCAGATAGCGGTGGAGATGGTGGCCTTTCCCTCCTGGATCAGAGTCTGGGCATTTCCCAGCCACACGTCCGTCCCGTGGGCCAGCCCGGCGATCCGGACCAGATCGGAAAAATGAGTGGGATGGGTATCAATCAGCATCTGCATGGCGAACTCCGTACCAAACTCCGGAATTCCAAGGGAGCCAAGTTTCGTCCCGCCGATATCCTCCGGCTTGATCCCCAGCGCGTCCGTATTCTGGAATAAAGACATGACCTCAGGGTCGTCCAGAGGAATCGCCGTGGCGTCGATGCCGGTCAGATCCTCCAGCATACGGATCATGGTCGGATCATCGTGTCCCAGAATATCAAGCTTCAAGAGATTGTGATCAATGGAATGGTAATCAAAGTGGGTCGTCACAATATCCGTCGACATATCGTTGGCCGGGTGCTGCACCGGCGTAAAAGAATAGATCGTCTCCCCGATGGGAAGGACGATGATCCCGCCCGGATGCTGCCCCGTAGTCCTGCGGATGCCCGTACAGCCCAGCACAATCCGGTCGATCTCGCAGTTCCGCTTGCTGCTGCCCCGCTCTTCATAGTATTTTTTTACATAGCCGAACGCTGTCTTATCCGCCAGCGTTCCGATAGTCCCGGCCCGGTAGGTCTGCCCGGCGCCGAAGATCACCTCCGTATACTTATGGGCCTTGGACTGATAGTCTCCGGAAAAGTTCAGGTCGATATCCGGCTCCTTGTTCCCCTTAAAGCCCAGGAAAGTCTCAAAGGGAATGTCAAAACCCTCCTTTTTCAGCCGGGCGCCGCAGCGGGGGCAGTCCTTGTCCGGCATATCGCACCCGGCCATTCCCGCAAAGCGCTTCACTTCCTCCGAGTCAAAATCACTGTAATGACACTCGGGACAGATATAATGGGGACTCAGCGGATTGACCTCTGTGATTCCCGCCATGGTAGCCACGAAGGAGGAGCCCACAGACCCTCTCGAACCCACCAGATAGCCGTCGTCATTGGATTTCCACACCAGCTTCTGGGCGATGATGTACATGACCGCGAAGCCGTTGCCGATGATGGACTTTAACTCCCGCTCCAGCCGCTCGGTCACCACCTCCGGCAGCTCCTTTCCATAGATCTCCCAGGCCTTTTCATAACAGATCTTCCTTAAGATCTTGTCCGAATCCGGAATGACCGGCGGGCACTTGTCCGGTCGCACCGGGGACAGATGCTCGCACATGTCCGCGATCCGGTTCGTGTTAGTGATCACCACTTCCTCCGCCTTCTCGGCGCCCAGAAATTCGAACTCCAAAAGCATCTCCTCCGTCGTCCGAAGAAACAAGGGCGCCTGCTGGTCCGCATCCGAGAACCCTTTGCCCGCCATGATGATTCTCCGGTACACCTCGTCCTCCGGATCGATGAAATGCACGTCGCAGGTGGCGGCCACCGGCTTTCCGAACTCTTCTCCCAGCCTTATAATCTTCCGAACGTTTTCCCTTAAGTCTTCCTCGGAGTTCACCGGATTCTTCTCATCCCGAAGCATAAAGGCGTTGTTCCCCAGGGGCTGGATCTCCAGATAATCGTAGAATTCCACGATCCTGGCGATCTCCTGCCTGGGAGCGCCCCGAAGGATCGCCTGATACAACTCTCCCGCCTCGCAGGCCGACCCGACGATCAGGCCCTCCCGGTACTTTTGCAGTTCGCTCCTTGGAATCCGCGGCCGCCTTGCAAAATACTCCAGATGGGACATGGACACCAGCCGGTACAGATTCACCCGTCCGATGTCGTTTTTCGCCAGAATGATGATGTGATACGTAGGCAGCTTCTTGATGGCCGCCACGTTCGCCCGCCCCAGTTCGTTGACCTGGTCGAGGGTCAGCACGTCCCGCTCCCGGAACATCTCCAGAAATTTCACAAAGATCTCCGCCGTACAGGCCGCGTCGTCCACCGCCCGGTGATGATGGTCCAGAGGAATATTCAGCGCCTTTGCCACATTGTCCAGCTTCAGCTTATTCAGATTCGGAAGAAGAATCCGCGCCATAGCCACCGTATCTCCGGCGGTAAAATCCGTGGAAATCTCCATCCGCCGGCAGTTTTCCTCGATAAATCCCACGTCAAAGGAGGCGTTGTGGGCGATCAGCACACAGCCTTCGCAGAACTTCAGAAACTTCGGAAGCGCCTCCTCAATCACCGGCGCATCAAGAACCATTTCATCGCTGATGCTGGTCAGCTGCTCGATCTGAAAGGGGATCGGTTCTTTTGGATTGACAAAGGTGCTGAACCGCTCCGTGATCCTGCCCTCTTCCACCTTCACGGCGCCGATCTCGATGATCTGGTTGTTGACCGCGCTTAAGCCCGTGGTCTCCAGGTCGAAAACCACATAGGAACCCTCAAGGGACTGTCCTTTCGAGTTCTCCACCACCTCTTTCAAGTCGTCCACCAGATAGCCTTCCACCCCGTAGATCACTTTAAAATCCTCGTCCTTGGAGATGGTATGGCTGGCCTCCGTAAAAGCCTGCACGCAGCCGTGATCCGTGATGGCAAGGGCCGGCATCCCCCAGGCCTTCGCCCGTTTTAAAAGGACGGACGCGTCCGTCACCCCGTCCATATCGCTCATCTTGGTATGGCAATGCAGCTCCACCCGTTTTTTGTAGGCGTAATCCATACGCGATGTGGTAAAATCCGCAATTTTCTTGATGCCCACTACCGAACTGATGTTTAATTCATGGTCAAAGCGGTCCAGGGTGGTCATCCCTTTGATTTTGACAAAATTTCCCGCCTGCACCCGCTCTTTTAACTCCGGAAGCATCTCGTTCTTCGCAAACATCTTCACATGAATGGTATCTGTGAAGTCCGACACCGTCAGCGTGACGATGGTCCGCTCTCCCCGGATCTCCCGCTCCTCCATATTCAGGATCTTTCCCCGGATCGTGACCTCCCCCATCTCCTCAATGACCTGACAAAGGGGGATGGGCTCGTCCTCGAAGTCCCGCCCGAAGAGCACCTCCGGATTGTCGCTTCTTCGAAGGCTGTAGCCGCGGCCTTTGTCCGCGCGCACAGGTTCTCCGCTCTTTTTGCCGAAACCGGACTTTCCTGGTTTTATTTTCAGCGTTTTTTCTTCTTTTTTCTCTCCGAACGGCTCTTCCTCTGCCTCCTGTGCTTTCCGGACCTTTTCTTTTTTCAGATTTTCCGTCAGGAAACTGATCTTCTGCTGAAGTTCGGCCCTGCTTTTTTCCATGCTGCCGCCGTCCTCCGGCTCCAGGTACTCCACATCCACCTTGACCTGGAACCCGCAGCGTTCGTTGAACACCCGGTCCAGAATCCGAATCAGATCATCCACCGCGTCTTTGTCATACACCCGGTTGGAGATTCCCACCGTCACCGTGTGCTCGTCGGGAAAATCCACCTTCGCGTTTTTCATCAGGCTTCTTTTATAGGGGCTGTAGGCTTCCAGCTCTTTAAGCACACTGTCCTCATAGACTTTCCACAGCTTCTCCGGATTATACTGCTCCGACAGCAGAAATTTTTCAAAGATATAGACCTGCGTCTTCCGATAACCGAAGACCTGACGCCGGATCTGTTTTGCCAACTGAAAAAGCTGATCTTTGGCAATCAGCTTTTTACTCGTGATATAGATCCGCAGGACATCCTGGGCGGGCGTGGTGGAGATTCTCGTCACCACCGCCTGTCCGAAGAGCGCACGGGTCTCTTCGTCCACCTGGAGGGCGCGGAACACTTCAAAGAAGGGCTTTTCATTCATGGTTCCAGTTCCTCAGCTCCTCTTCCAAAGCGTTCAAAAGCTCTGCTTCCGGGAGCTTTTTCACCACTTCCCCGCGGCGGATCAAGAGACCTTCTCCGATCCCCCCGGCGATGCCGATGTCCGCCTCTTTTGCCTCTCCCGGTCCGTTGACCACGCAGCCCATGACCGCTACCTTGATGTCCAGCGGGTATTTTGCCACCATGGTCTCCACCTGATTTGCCAGACCGATCAGATCGATCTTCGTCCGCCCGCAGGTGGGACAGGAGACCACCTCGATGCCGCCTTTCCGAAGTCCCAGCGTCCGCAGAATCAGCCGGGCCGATTTTATCTCCTCCACCGGATCTCCGGTCAGGGATACCCGGATGGTATCGCCGATCCCCTGACTTAAGATGATCCCAAGCCCCACGGCGGACTTAATGTTGCCGGAGAACAGGGTGCCCGCCTCCGTGATCCCCACGTGCAGCGGGTAGGACGTCCGGTCCGCGATCAGCTCATGGGCCTTCGCGCACATCATCACGTCTGAGGATTTGATGCTGATGACCAGATTGTCGTAGTCTAAATCCTCGATGATTCTGACTTTGTCAAGGGCGCTCTCCACGATTCCTTCCGCCGTCACGCCATGATATTTTTCCACCAGTTCTTTTTCCAGAGAACCGCTGTTCACCCCCACGCGGATCGGGATCCCCCGCTCCCTGGCCGTGTCCACCACCGCCTTGATCCGGTCGTATCCGCCGATATTGCCGGGATTGATCCGAATCTTGTCCGCCCCGTTCTCCATGGCGGCGACGGCCATCCGATAGTCAAAATGGATATCCGCCACCAAAGGAATCCGAATCCTCTTCTTGATCTCAGACAGAGCTTTGGCCGCCTCCATGGTGGGCACCGTACAGCGGATGATCTCACACCCGGCCTCCGTCAGCCTCTCAATCTGCGCGACGGTGGCCTCCACATCCTCCGTCCTTGTATTGGTCATAGACTGAATCAGAATCGGGTTGCCTCCCCCGATCACCCGATCCCCGATCTTTACTGCTTTTGTATAATCACGATACATTCTCTCACCTCGTTCTTTCTTCAGAAATCGCTTTTCACACGTCCGCCAACGCTCAGCCCGATGCAGGCAGATATTCCTGAAAGCCCCATAGAGAGACACCGGTCCTTAGGGTGCGTCTTTTGCACCCTTAGTACCGCTGCGTCCTCTCCCTAAGCGCAAGCGGGGTCTGTAAGGATGATCTGCCTGTATCGGGCGTCCGGCTGCATAGATAATGTTCAGAGATAACGCCTGCGCTCATCCTCCAGACGCTTCTTGACACTATATTTATTCACGCTTAAAACCAACCCGATCTCGATCAGCAGGAATACGGTCGCCGTTCCCCCGTAGCTGAAGAAGGGCAGCGTCACTCCCGTGGTCGGGAACAGATTCGTCACCACCATCAGATTCAGGATCACCTGAAGAGCGATGTGGGACATCACCCCGATGGAAAGCATCCGTCCCAGCAGATCCTCCGCTGTCTGGGATACCGTATAGATCCGGTACAGCAGGTAGATAAACAGAAGGATAATCAGGCCCGCGCCGAAGATCCCCAGCTCCTCGCAGATGATCGCAAATATGTAATCGTTAAAAGGCTCCGGAATCTTGCCCAGCTTCTGGATGCTGTTGCCAAGTCCTTTGCCCCAGAGTCCCCCGGAACCGATGGCATACAGTCCCTGCAGTGACTGATAAGCCGTATCCTGCTCATACTCATACGGAAAAAGCCAGGCCCGGATACGAATCAGGCGAAAATTTTCCTCCAGCGCCAGAACCGCCGGGTCAAGCGTCCTTACATAATGCAGAAACGCCGCCACTGCGGATATCAGAACTCCCGCGCACAAGATGAATTTCCACTGCTCCGGATGCACCACATAGATCATGAATACCGCCGTCCCAAGAAGGATTGCCGCTGTACTCATATTATTGCTGAACTTTAAAATCATGGCCGATATTACCGCCGAGGGAAAAACCAGCTGAATCATGTATTTCCAGCTTTTCAGGTGCCGCTGCCTCCCCACAATCAATGTGGCCATAAACACGATCATGATCAGCTTCACCGGCTCTGCCACCTGAAACTGAATCGGACCGAACCGAAGCCACCGGGTTGCCCCTTTTACCGTAACGGCCAGGGAGGGTACTTTCAGCAGCATCACCAGCACCACGCAGAAGAGATACCCGAGCAGTGCAAAGTTGCTCCAGAAATGATAATTGATGCAGGATACCACCAGCATGGCCGCCACTCCGAGAAGGCTGTAGATGGCCTGATTTTTCAGAAGATACATGGGGTCATTGTTATAAGCCTTGCTCATTCCGGCGGTATAATAGCTGGCGCTGTAGATCATGATGATGCCGAACACCATAATGAAGAAAAGTACAGCCAGAAGGTTGGTATCCAATCCCCGGAGGCTAAACTGAAAAAGGCGCTCTTTTTTCCTTTTATTCATCCTTTCACTCTCCGTCTTTCATACCGGCAGAAACGGAACTCCAGGTCAAAATACGTCCGCTCTTCTCCTTCCCCGGTCAGTTCCCATTCTTCCTTTTTGTCAAGATCCGGGAACCAGGCATCCGCCTCATAGGCATGATCTATTCTGGTCACATGAGCCACATCGCAATAGGGAAGGAACTGTTGATAGATGCTGTCCCCGCCAACAATATACACATCTTCCGACGGATACTGCTTCAGTTCTTCCAGCACTTCCTCCATCGAGTGCAGTACCGTCGCCCCCCTGATCTGACAAGAGGGATTCTTCGACAGGACGAGATTGGTCTGCTCCTTTAAGGGCAGCCCGCCCGGAAAGCTTTCCAGGGTCTTTCTTCCCATCACCACCACCTTGCCGCCGGTCTCCCTGCGGAAGAACTTCATATCCTCGGGAATACTGACCAAACGCCGGTTCTTATGCCCAATCGCCCAGTTTTTGTCCACTGCTACAATCATATTCATACTCTTAAATCCTCTCTATACCGCAATCGGAATATTTCTGACCTGGAGACCCGCCTGGCAGTCTTCCACCAGAAGATCTTTCTTTGTATCAGTTCTTTCACAATGTCCACATGCCGGTCATAGATATCCTTTCTTTATCCGGAAAACGAGCTGGCTTCGATACAAGTTCTCGAAGAGTCTTTTCATATGATCCCCATTATATCCCATATCTCCTGGATGGGCAATCAATAAATCCACAGAAGTTCATTCTTTTTATATGAAAGCTCTCCCTTTCCCAAAATGTACCGATCGCGATCCTCAGCCGCCAGAAGGCGCCCGGGTGTCCAGTATCCAAATATTGACTCCTCCGCCTCATAATGCTATCATAGTCCAAAACCATACGGAAAGGAACCTTCACATGTCCCACATCACCGACTGGTGCCGTCACTTCATCACCCTCCAAATCCGCCCCGGCGATCTCTGCATCGACGCCACCATGGGAAACGGCCACGACACCGAATTATTATGTCAACTAGCCGGTCCCACCGGTCATGTCCTGGCCTTCGACGTCCAGAACCAGGCCCTCCAAAACACACAAAAAAGACTGCAGGAATCGAATGTTCCAGACAATTATCGCCTGATTCTCGATTCCCACAGCCATATGAACCAGTATGCCGACCCCGGCGCCGTAAGCTGCATCACCTTTAATCTGGGCTATCTCCCCGGCGGAGACCACGCTCTGGCCACCAGGGCCGACATAAGCCTGGAAGCCGTTCGGCAGAGCTTAACGCTTCTGAAAAAAGGCGGCCTCTTAAGCCTCTGCATTTACAGCGGCGGCGATACCGGCTTTGAAGAGCGGGACGCGCTCCTTCCCTTTTTGAAGAAGCTGGACCCCAAGGCTTTTCTGGTCATCCTCTCTTCGTATTATAACCGGCCGAACCATCCGCCCATCCCAGTACTCGTCCGCAAAAACCTATGATAGTAATTCCGAAGTGCAGTGCGGGCATCTGGTTGCCTTTATGGCAATCTCCGACATACAATAAGGACAGGTCCTGGTCGTCGGCGCCTTCGGGGTCTCCTCCGGCTTCTTGACCACCCGGTCCTTGGCTGCATTCAAAAGCTTGATGATGCAGAAGACCACCAGCGCAATCAGCAGAAAATTAATCACTGCGGACAAAAACGACCCATACTTTAACTCCGCTGCCTGCTCTCCGATCCCGAAGGAAAAGGACATCCCCGCGATATCCAGCCCTCCGGTCACCAGGGAGAGCAGCGGCATAAATATGTCGTTCACCAGAGAATTCACGATAGCTGTGAACGCGCCGCCGATGATCACACCGACCGCCATGTCCATAACGTTTCCTCTGGAAATAAATTTCTTAAATTCGTCAAAAAAATTTTTCATCCGTATTTTCTCACTTTCTTCTTCCGGGACTTTCCCTTCAGCCGGACGCCTCCTGCTCCCGTTCCAGAGCTTCCTTATAGATCAGGCATGCCGCGCTGTTGGGGCACGCTTCATGATTGCAGTCGAACTCTGTCAGCTTCAAAGATCCGTCCGGCTGCCTCTCGTACTCGCAGGCCACCGTCCTGGTCTCGTTGCTGCTTCTGCAAAAGCCGCTGATAAACGCCTCTATGACCTCGTCCATCGATCCCGTACTCCTTTACATGCAAAGCGGATACTTTTTCGTCAGATCCTCGATCAGCTTCTTTGCTTTCGGCGCCGCCGCTTCGCCCTCTTTTAACATCATGGCGATAGCCTCCGCGATGACATCCATGTCCGCTTCCTTCAGCCCGCGGCTGGTCACCGCCGCCGTTCCCAGACGGACGCCGCTGGTCACGAACGCCGAGCGGGGATCATTGGGGATTGTGTTCTTGTTGGCCGTAATGTTGGCCAGATCCAGAAGATTCTCCGCGTCCTTACCGGAGATATCAAGGTTTGTCAGATCCACCAGCATCAGATGATTGTCGGTTCCGCCGGACACGATCCGAATGCCCCGGTCAAGAAGTCCCTGGCAGAGCGCCTTGGCATTCTTTACGATGCCTCGCTGATACTCTTTGTAACTCTCACTCTGGCACTCCTTTAAGCAGACCGCCTTGGCCGCGATGACATGCATCAGAGGTCCGCCCTGGATTCCCGGGAATACCGCCTTATTGAAGTTAAACTTCTTAGCAGTCTCGGCGTCGGACATGATCATACCGCCTCTTGGTCCCCTGAGCGTCTTGTGGGTTGTCGTCGTCGTCACATGGGCATAGGGAATGGGACTTGGATGAACGCCTGCTGCCACCAGTCCCGCGATGTGGGCAATATCGACCATCAGATAAGCGCCGACTTCATCCGCGATTTCACGAAATCTTTTAAAATCGATGGTTCTTGCATAAGCGCTGGCGCCTGCCACGATCAGCCTGGGACGGCACTCCAAAGCGATCCTGCGCACCTCGTCGTAATCAATGAATCCGTCGTCGTTGACGCCATACGGATGAACTTCAAAATATTTTCCGGACATATTGGCAGGACTTCCGTGGGACAGATGTCCTCCATGGGCCAGATTCATGCCAAGTACCTTATCTCCCGGCTCCAGCATGGCGAAAAAGACGGCCATATTGGCCTGGGCGCCGGAGTGGGGCTGCACGTTCACATATTCACAGCCGAAGACTTCCTTGGCGCGGGCAATGGCCAAATCCTCCACCACATCCACACACTCGCAGCCGCCGTAATATCTTTTTCCGGAATATCCTTCCGCGTACTTATTCGTTAAAGGGCTGCCCATGGCTGCCATCACAGCCTTACTTACCCAGTTTTCCGATGCGATCAGTTCGATATGGCTGTTTTGTCTCGCCATCTCGTCTGTGATTGCTTTTGCAACTTCCGGGTCCACCGCTCTCACTTCATCCAATGAATACATATCTTCCTCCTAGTCATTTACGTGTTTTTCTCTCAAAGACATTTGTTTTCACACAACCATCACTTTAACATGGTTATCTCCATTTTTCAACCAGAAATTTGCGTCTTTTACCAGTATTCCCAAAAATCGCAGAATTCAGCCTGTAAAATTTCTTTTCAACCCGGTTTTTTTCTGTTATGATGGAAAGAAAGGAAGACCTGGAAGGAGACGTCATGCCGCAAATTCATATCATTTTCATCTGCTATTTGCTTTTTATCAATCTTACCGCTTTTGCAATGATGGGAACAGACAAGCGAAGAGCCAGAAAGCACCAGTGGAGAATACCGGAAAAAAGCCTGTTTCTTTCGGCCCTCTTAGGCGGAAGCCCGGGAGCTCTTGCGGGAATGTACACCTTTCATCACAAGACTAAGCACTGGTACTTCGTCGTCGGTATGCCTCTAATTCTGCTCTTGCAGCTTGGTCTTGCCCTGTACTTCTTTGTCCTGACCTGACCCTTACAAGTCACTGCCGGATTCGTCTTTTGGAAAGCGTGTTGGTCCTATGATGGATATCAATTATGAATTATACAAAGTTTTCTACTATGTTGCAGTCTCCTTAAGTTTCTCGGAGGCCTCCAAAAAGCTCTATATCTCCCAGTCGGCGGTCAGCCAGTCCATCAAAGTTCTGGAAGGTAAGCTGAATCAGACCCTGTTCCTGCGCAGCACCAAAAAGGTGCAGCTCACTCCGGAAGGAGAGACCCTGCTCTCCTATGTGGAGCCTGCCATGAACCTGATTCGGCGGGGAGAAGCCCAGATTCTGGAAGCCAACGCTCTGGACGGCGGCCAGCTTCGCATCGGCGCCAGCGACACCATCTGCCGGTATTTCCTCGTGCCTTATCTGAACCGTTTCCACAAGGAGTACCCCAATGTCCATATCAAAGTGACCAACCAGACCTCCATCAAGTGTGTGGACCTGTTGGAAAACGGCTCTGTGGACCTGATTTTCACCAATTATCCCAATTCCCGGCTGGGGAACGGGTTTCACATCCAACATATCCGCGAATTTCATGATCGATTTATCGCCAGTCGAAAGTATTACGGAGAATTGGAGCATTCGCTTTTATCTTTGAAAGAGCTTCTTGACTATCCGATTCTCATGCTGGGCCGCAACAGTACCACCAGTGAATTTCTCCACTCTATGTTTCAGCAGCATCAGCTGGATCTGGTGCCGGAGATCGAACTGAGCTCCAACGATCTGCTGCTGGATCTGGCCAGCATCGGCCTCGGAATCGCCTTTGTCCCAGACTTCTGCGTGGAGCGAAGACTTCATGAGCTGTTTCCCATTGCGCTGAAATCCACGCTCCCCTCCAGACATCTGGCAGTCGTCCACAGCGAACAAATGCCGGTTGGCAACGCCGCCAGACTTTTTTTAAATTATTTTTAAGTTTTCCCCCTCCGCTTTGCCCCAGAACCTCTCCAGATATCCTCCGACCGAATCAATCCGGCAGCACTCGTGTTGTTCCCATTCTCTCGGGAATAATCTCTGATAGCTGCTGTTCAAAAACCGTTCGTCCATAAGAAGGATGACGCCCCGGTCTTCATCGGTCCTTATCACCCTTCCGGCTGACTGAAGCACTTTGTTCATACCCGGATACTGGTAGGCATACGCGAATCCATCCATTCCTTTCCGGTCAAAATATTCTCTTAGAATCTCCCGTTCTCTGCATACCATCGGGAGTCCGGTTCCGATGACCAGGGCTCCGATCAGTCTGTCGTTGACCAGATCGATGCCTTCGGAGAAAATCCCTCCCATCACACAGAAGGCCGCCAGGCTTTCCTTTCGTTCCTTTTCAAATTCCTCCAGAAACTGCTCCCGCTCCGCCTCGTCCATCCCGGAATCCTGCCGGATGCACAAAAGTCCCGGTTCCCCAAGGCACAGCGGAAATACCGCTTCCAGCATCTGATAGGACGGAAAAAACACCAGATAATTTCCCTTCTTCCCCTTTGTAGTCCTCAAAATATAGTCTGCCATCCGCTGATACTCCTCCTCGCCCCGTCTCTTATACCGGCTGCTCACATCCGTTCCGATTAAAAGCAGGCGCTTCCCGGCGTCAAAAGGAGACCTGGCGTAGACCGCATAGTCCTCCGGATCGCCGGTCAGCAGATCTTTGTAGTAGTTCACCGGCAGAAGCGTCGCGGAAAAAAAGATCGTAGAAAGTCCCCGGTCCAGACACAGCCTGAGATTCACCGCCGGGCGCACGCAGTAGAGCTGAATACGGAATCTTCCGTCCTCGCAAAGCTCCGTATAAATCTCATAATTCTCATCCAGCCGGTCACAGATGCCCAGAAAACTGCGCACCTCAAAGTAAAACTCCATCAGCTTTTTACGAAGCTCTTCGGATATCGGACGCTCCAGAAAATGATCCATCTCGGACATCAGATGCAGAAGATGCATGGAAAAGCCCTCGATCTGCGTAAGCCTCTGAAATCCCGTCTCGCACTCCCGTTTCAGCGTCAGTAGATAGCGGTTGCAGCGCTCCAGAGCTTGGGAAAGTACATCGCTCTTTCCACGGATCAACCGCTTCACCTCCAAAAATTCTTCTTTTACCAGTCTTGCGCTGTACATGCTTCTTCCCCGCTCTACCAGGTTGTGGGCCTCGTCCACCAGAAAAAGATAGGACCCTTTCACACTTTCTCCAAAGAATCGCTTCAGGTACACTCTGGGATCGAACACATAATTATAATCACAGATCAGCACATCCACCCACAGCGCCAGATCCAGATTCAGTTCAAAAGGACAGACCTGATACTTATGGGCCTGGGCAAGCACCGCCTCCCTGGTCAGAGAATCCGGGCCGCAGGTCCACAGATCGTACACCGCATCATTGATCCGGTCAAAGTGCCCCCTGGCATAAGGACAGGCGTCCGGATTGCACTCGGTCTCCTCGCAGATGCAGAGCTTTTCCTTGGCGGTCAGCACTAGAGACTTCACACAGATCTGCTGCTCCCGGACGATATCCAACGCGTCTCCCGCCACCGTCCGGGTAATCGTCCGGGCCGTCAGATAGAAAATCTTGTCCCCAAGCCCTTCTCCCATGGCCTTCAGAGCCGGAAACAGCGTGGAGAGCGTCTTCCCCACCCCCGTGGGCGCCTGGACGAACAGCCGCTTCTTCCTTAAAATGGTCCGGTATACATTCACGATCAGTTCCCGCTGCCCCTCCCGGTATTCATAAGGAAACGACATCTCCTGGAGCGACCGGTTACGCCGCTTCTTCCACTGGCTCTCAAATGACACCCACTTCTCATACTCCCTCATCAGCCCTTCAAACCACTCGCCAAGCTCCTGACAGGTATATTCCTTAGCAAACGTCCGGAGCTCCTCCGTATCCAGATTGGCATAAACCATGCGGACGCCGATCCGTTCCAGATCTTTCTGCTTCGCATATATAAAAGCATAGCACTTCGCCTGGGCCAGATGGACCGGCGCCGCCTCCTCCATCCGGCTCACATCTCCATAGGTCCCCTTGATTTCGTCCACAATCGTCCGGTCATCCTCTGTCCAGATCCCGTCCGCCCGTCCCTCTATACTGACCAGAATCTCCCCCAGCTCCACCGGATACTTAAGCACTACCTCCGCCTGATACGAAAGTCCCATCCGGCCCTGCAGTTTCCGATGCAGCCTGCTCCCCGCCTGCATAGCCTCCATCTCCCTGCGTCCCCCGTACCGGTTGTCCAGATCTCCGCTCCTCAGCAGAAATTCCACCAGATTTCTCACCGATATCCGAATCCGCGTCTCATCCATCTTTACGTCCCCTCCCGATCCCGTCCTGTCTCTCACAGCTCCATTATACCAATCCCCCTCTCCCCTGACAACTGTACACAGGAAAAAGGCAGTTCCACGGGAAGGAACTGCCTTTAAAGGGGGTATTTATAGGGTACAAAACATAGAAACTGGCTACTTTAAGCAACAACATACTTCTGCAGGAAATCCTCAAACTTCGGATTCTCCCCATGCCATCTAACGGTCAGTATGTTGCTTAAATCCATACTCATCACGCCAAGAATGGATTTCGCATCAATCAAGATACGATTGTAATTCACATCAACGTCAAAGTCACATTCTGCTGCCGCATTCACAAAGCTGCTTACATCTTCTACACCAAGTCTGATCTTCGTCTCTCTCATCGCCTTTTAAAACCTCCAGGAAAAAAAGAAAACGTCGGTTACAAATTGTGTCTCTTTTTTTATGTTGTTGTGAGATTCATTATACTCATCTTTTTTTTCTTGTCAAATTCTGCCCTGACATTCCCGCTCCCAATATTCTGTATAAAATGCATAATTTCCCATAATTCTTATCCGTTTATTTTTATCGATTTAGCCGGTTTATCCGAAAAACCTCTCTGTTTTCCTTCACGACCTTTTCATTTTCAAGCCGCTTTTTTCGTTTTTCTTTTTTGCATTTTTTACAAAAATTCAGGTTTTATGCATATTGGGGTTCCCGTGTTTTCCCCTCCTCCTTCGTTCCTCCGCTTCTTTGAATTCTGTCATAAAAGGACGGAATTTCTTCGGCAGAAAGGACGCCTGCAAAGAGGAATTAACCCGGGACGCAATCCCCACCGCCCGGTGGAACGTCTTCCAGAGCGTCGTGAAGGCTTCCTCCCGCTCCGACTCTGTTAAACCCCAAAAACGCTCCTCCTCCACCTCCTCCAGAAGAACCCAAGGGCCCTCCGCCCCGTGGAGCGCCGCCTTCTTCCTCTTCCGGTCGTAGATCATCCAGTGCTCCTTCGCCAGCCGGTCCGCAAAATGCGGGGCGATGAGCGCCAGTACATCCGATTCCGGATCGATCTCGGAAAAAAGCACGCCGTTCTCCATCTCCCGAAAACGCACAAACCCCATATAACGGTGGGCAATATGCCAGGCCTTCCGGCGCAGCTCGAACACCAGACGAACCTCCGGCTGAGTCAGCATTCGGCTGATCTCTCTTTCGTCCGGCAAAGCGAGTCCCAGCACGATCATCCGGTAGATCGCATCCGCTTTGCGGTCGTCCGGATAGGAGGCAGCATAGCCGATCATCTCATAGGCTTCCTCTCCCATGCGCGCCTTGATGGTGCGGAGCACCTTCTCCGCCTTCCCGGTATCCGGCTTTACCCCCGCATACTCGCAAAACAGCTCCAGATTCTCATTCTGTGCGGTTGCAAGCCGCACGTGGTCATGCCCCAGCCGGCTGTCCCAGGCGTCATAGACTCCGGTCATGATACCGGTGAGCGTATCCTCACACTGAAAAACGCGGATCATCGAACAATGACAGCTGCACATAAGACGAGGAATCCCCCGTCGGCAGCTTCTCCTTTCCATCCAGTATATTTCTCAGGATGTAATCTTCCTGAAGCTTCACCGGATACATCTGTTTTCCCCCGCAGGTGATAAAGTAGACCGCCCGCTTCAGCACCACGCCCATTTTTTTCAGGTTGGTATAGTCCAGGGTTCCAAGTCTCCTGGCCCTGACGATCCGTCCGGCGGACCGGTAACCGATCCCCGGAACCCGAAGAAGCGTGGGATAGTCGGCCTTTGTCACCTCCACCGGGAACTGCTCCAGGTGCCGAAGCGCCCAGTCGCACTTGGGATCCAGCAGCAGATTGAAGTCCGGCTTGTCCTTCGACAACAGTTCCTCTGTCTCAAATCCATAGAAGCGGAGCAGCCAGTCCGCCTGATAGAGCCGGTGTTCTCGAAGAAGCGGCGGGCCTCCGGGAAGGACAGGAAGCAGGCTGTCCTCATTCACCCGCAGAAAGGCGGAGTAAAACACCCGCTTCATCTCATACTTCTTATACATATGCTCCGCGACCTTCATGATCTGCCAGTCGCTTTCCCCGGTGGCCCCGATGATCATCTGGGTAGACTGCCCCGCCGGAACGAACTTCGGCGCATGGCGGTAGAGCGCCAGCTCATTTTTATTCTGCCTGCGGGTTTCCCTCACCTGGCGGATCGGCGCAAGCATCTTCGGGCGCTGCTTCTGGGGCGCCAGATGCTTTAAGCCTTCCGCCGTAGGAAGCTCCAGATTTACGCTCATGCGGTCCGCCAGATATCCGGTGCGCTCGATCAGCTCCGGGTCGGCTCCCGGAATGGCCTTCACATGGATATAGCCCTGAAAATGATATTCTCTGCGCAGCTTGAAAAGCGTCTGATATAAGAGCTCCATGGTCACGTCGGGGCTCCCCACAATCCCGGAACTCAAGAACAGTCCTTCGATATAATTCCTCCGGTAAAAGCCGATGGTCAGCTCGCACACTTCCTCAGGGGTAAAAGACGTCCTGGGAATATCATTGCTCCGGCGGTTGATACAGTACCTGCAGTCGAAGATGCACTCATTGGTAAAAAGAATCTTCAAAAGAGAGATGCATCTCCCGTCCGCGCTGAAGCTGTGACAGATCCCCGGCGTGATGCAGTTGCCGATCCCTCTTCCCCCATTCTCCCGCTCCACACCGCTGGACGTACAGGCCACATCATACTTTGCCGCATCCGCCAGTATCCGAAGCTTCTCATTCAATTCCATCTGCTGTTCGATCCGGTATTCCATCATTTTTCCTCCAAAAAGAACGTTTGTTCTATATATTATACAGAACAAACGTTCTTATGTAAAGAGATATTTTAAATTTAATCTTCATCCTCCTCTTCGAACTCTTTTTCCAGCTTTCTGCGCCGACGTTTCACAAAAGCCCCAGCCGCCGCAAGGCAGAGGAAGGTGAGACCTGCGGTAAAGATTCCGGAAATCAGAAGCGAAAGCACCGCGTCCAGCGGCTTTTGATAGTAGCCTCCCTCGATCCCCCGAATCAGCACCACGCCCATCGACGCCACGGCTGCCACCGCCGAATACTTCAGATAACTCCGAATCCCCGGACGGCTGATGTAATCAAAATGCCCGCCTTTCAGCTCTCCGATCACCGTCCCGACAGCCATCAGCATGAACACGATCCACTCCCCCGCCACCTGCAAAAAGGAAGCTCTCATCGCCAGAAGCTGTACAAAAATACTGACCAGAAGCGCCCAGAACGCAAACCAGAACATATAATGCTCCACCCGCATCATCTCCATCTCTTCCCTCTCATCCACAACCTTTTTCCATCTAAATATGCTCATTGTCATCCTCCTCCCAGAATATGTCGTCCAGTGTCTTATGAAGCGCCCTGCAGATATCCACACAAAGCCGCAGCGACGGATTAAACTTCCCCGCCTCAATCATCCCAATCGTCTGCCTCGTCACCCCCACCAACTCCGCCAGCTCCCCCTGCGACAAATCCATCCCCGCACGGGCCGCCTTCAACTTCAAATTCTTCAATCACATACCTCCTTGTCATAAAATCTCATATCCACCACTCTCCCTCATCCCCGGTTCTGCGCCCTTCCTCTCAACTGCAATCTTATCCTATCACAAACTATTCTTTTTGTCAATTATATATTGCATTTTTGTATAATATATTTTACTTTTAGTCTTTCTCCAGACTCGAGTCCATCGTAACCAGCCCACATAGGACCAATGTTCCTGAAGGACCCATTAAAGGGCACCGGCACTTAACAAATGCAAGCGGCATGCGCAGCATGAGTTTAGTACCCTAAAGGGCATAAATACCGCTGTGTCCCTTCCCTAAGTACCCCTTCGGGGCATAAACTCCCGCGGGGTCCGGAAGGAATATTGGTCCTGGGCGGGCGTCCGGGGCCCCAAAAGCAAAGAGCCCCGCAGACCATTTTCCCCTGCAGGACTCCAACATGTTTACACTTCTCTCAGATAGTGCATAAACCCCTCTTTATTTTCCCTCGCCGTCGTCGTCGGCCTTCCCAGGTCCTCCCTGCTCCCAATCGAGCACTTCACCTCCAGAAAACTGAGCGTCTCCAGCTCCTTCGCCTTCCGAAGCTCCAGATCCAGCTCCTCAAAACTTTCCGCCGACGCCGCGTAAGCATACCCGCAGGCCCTCGCGACACCCGTAAGGTCCACCGCACCCGCTGCCGTGGGCATCCCGCCCACCGTCTCATGAGCGCCGTTGTTGATGACCACATGGACCAGATTCGAAGGCTTTGCCGCCCCCAGCACCGCCATAGAACCCATATGCATCAGCACCGCGCCGTCTCCGTCCACGCACCAGATCTTCTGTTCGGGCTTCTGGGCCGCGATCCCCAGAGCGATGGAAGAACTGTGTCCCATGGACCCCACGGTCAGGAAATCATACTTGTGGCTCTGTCCGTTCTCCTCCCGGATCTCGAACAGCTCCCGGCTGGCCTTCCCGGTGGTGGACACGATGGGGTCCTCTCCTGCCGCCTGTACGATGTGGCGGATGATCTCCTCCCGGACCATCGTGTGTTCATTACGATAGACGACCTTTTCTTCAAAGATCAGAGCGTCTTTTCGGATCACAAAAGCCACGCTTTTCCCGCTCTCCAACATGGGCCGAAAGACGGTCATGGCAGAACGAAGCTCTTCCTCCGTGGTCTCCTTTCCCACGATACAGGTCCGGATATCCATGTCCTCCAGAAGCCGCACTGTCACCTCTCCCTGATAGATATGCTGAGGCTCGTCATGGACCCCCGGCTCTCCCCGCCATCCGACCACAAAGATCACCGGAATCCCGTACACCTTGTCGTTCAGCAAAGAAGCCACCGGGTTGATCATGTTTCCCTCTCCGGAGTTCTGCATGTAAACCACCGGAACTTTTCCCGTGGCCAGATGATAGCCTGCTGCCAGCGCCGTACAGTTTCCCTCGTTGGCCCCGATCATATGGTGCCTGGGGTCAATTCCATAGGTATGCATCAGATAATTGCAGAGGGCCTTGAGCTGGGAATCGGGCACTCCCGCGTAATAGTCCGCTCCAAGTATTTCCGTAAATGTTTCTACTTTCATCGAATCGTTTCTGCTCCTCTCAAAATCTGGCGGTACAGCCGCTCCAGGGTCTCCGTGCGAAGAAGCACGGGATTGTTCTTCAGCCGGTCCGGGTTGACGGAATGCTTTAAAAGCTCCATCTCCTCTTCATCTCTTAAAACAGGAACTTCCAGAGCAAGCTCCTGGAGAAAAGCCCGGTATTTTTCCACCGCCGCTTCCGCATTCTCGCAGTCCATCACCCGGGCGAGGTTTTGGAACATTTCTCTCAGATAGGACGCTCCTCTCGGATCGATGCAGTCTTCCGTATGAGCCGTCATATAGGGCCAGAGGGCCGCCACGCAGAGGGCCGCCGCATGTCCGTGAGCGAGACCGTAGAGGGTGGTCAGCTTATAGCACATGGCGTGGCCCGCCGTGGTCTGGGTGAGATTGATGGCCTGTCCCGCCGTGTTGGAGGCCAGAAGCATCCCGGCATTGCCCTCCGGTTTGTTCGCAAGATACGCGTCCTTCCAGCGGAACACCTCCTGAATCGCCCGGGCCGCGTACGACTGGCTCTCCTCTGTAGCATTCACGGACCAGTAGGACTCCAACGCATGGCAGAGAGCGTCCAGCATGGTCGCCTTCTTCTGATATTCTGGAAGGCTCAGAAGCAAGGACGGCTCCAGAAGCACGTACTTTGGTATTCCGCTTACATGAGCCACCGACTGCTTGTTTCCTTCGTAATAGATCACCGCAAAGCGGGTGGCCTCGCTCCCAGTTCCCGCTGTGGTGGGAATGGTCAGAAACGGAATCTCATTGTTCCGGATTTCCTGCTTCAGATAAAGGGTTTCCGGGTCCATGTTCCAGAACCATTTGATGCATTTTGCCACGTCCATGGCGCTGCCGCCCCCTGCCGCGATCAGAAAATCGCACTGATGTTCTAAAAAAGTCCGGACACCTTCTACTACGGACTCGTACTTCGGATTCGGCGCAAAGTCCGAGAATTCTGTAAGCCTGGCCCCCGCTTCTTTTACATATGCACACAGTTCCTGATAGAGCGCCTGTCTGCGGAAGGAATTCCCGCACACCAAAAGTACCGACGCCGCTTTCTCTTCCTTCAATACCTTTTCGATCTCTTTTTTCTTTTCCAGTATCATCTTTGCTACTCCTCCTCCGGGATCAGGTTGATGATCTCCTTGATGGACATGCACTGTTCGTCGCACTCTTTTGCCCGGTGATTCTTCAGAATCGTCTCTGCCGCATGCTGCATAGCCGGGAAGCCCGTCCGGGTCAGCTGGTTGGCATAGATCACCACATTGACGCCCCGCTCCTTAAACTCTTCCTCCGTCACCGCATTGAAGGAGGTGGGCACCACCACAATCGGCGTCACCGGATCTTTTTTGCGGAACTGTTCCACAAAGGCAAAGATTTCATCCGGATCTTTCTTCCTGCTGTGAATCATAACGCCGTCCGCACCCGCTTTTACATAGGCGTCCGCCCGGGTCAGGGCATCCTCCATCCCCTGCTCCAGGATCAGGCTCTCGATCCGGGCGATGATCATGAATTCCTTCGTCTTCTGGGCCCGCTTCCCCGCTGTAATCTTGGCGGCAAAATTTTCGATGGTATCCTGTGTCTGGGCCACCTCCGTACCAAAGAGGGAATTCTTCTTAAGTCCGGTTTTGTCTTCGATGATCACCGCAGATACGCCCATGCGCTCCAGGGATTTGACCGTGTAGACAAAATGCTCCGTCAGCCCGCCGGTGTCCCCGTCGAAGATGATCGGCTTTGTGGTCACCTCCATGATGTCGTCGATGGTCCGGAAGCGGGAAGTCATATCCACCAGCTCAATGTCCGGCTTTCCCTTGGCCGTGGAGTCGCACAGAGAGCTGACCCACATGGCATCAAACTGTCTTGCCTCCCCCTTCTCATAGGCCACGGTCTTCTCCACGATCAGCCCGGTGATGCCGCTGTGAGCCTCCATGGCGGTCACCAGTCCTTTCATCTCGACGGCCCGCCGAAGCCTTGCCCGGCGCACATCCGGCAGGGACAGGCGCACCCTCGCCCTGCTCTCCAGCTTCTCATACTTTTCCTCTCGGGAATAGGGGAATTCTACCAGTCTGCCGCCGTAGGACGCCAGCACAGACAGCACTTCCTCCCGCACCGGCTTCTGGAATCCGCTCACCCAGTCGTCCCCGTGCACCACATAATCCGGACGGTAGGTTTCCAGATTCTCCCGATAGCTAAGGGTCCGCTGCTCCACCACCCGGCTGACGCCGGAAATACTCTCGAACAGCGCTTTTCGCTCGGTAAACGGAAGCAGTGGGAAACGCTTGTAGCTGATCACCGCCTCGTCGGAGAGCACGCCCACGATCAGCCTGCCAAGCCTCGCCGCCTTTTTGATGATCGCGATATGCCCGCTGTGGACCATGTCCGTGGAAAAGCACATATAGACTTTGCGGTTCTCAACCTGCCGGACCTTCTCCGCCACCACGGCCAGATCCTCCGGATTGTCGATCTCCGCGCAAAGTTCATTTCTCACGTCCAAAGGAACGATCCGGCAGCGATCCGTCACCTCATTCAGCGCGTTTTCCGCATAGCACTTTACCTTCTCGGACTCGCAGAACCCTGTAATCCGGTCAAGCCACAGAAGCCAGTCTTCCTTATTCAGCTTGTACAGCGGCTGGGCGGCCAGGGCGTCGTTGAAAAATTCAATCCCGACTTTTACAATGCGCCCCTCCTTGATCACCGCCTTAAAGTCCTTCTCCGGAAGGGAGAGGGTGGAGCTGACGGTCATGCAGCTTTTTTCGCTCTCGAGCACCCGGTCCAGCACCTGATTCTCAAAAACCAAGTCTCCGTGCATCAGGAGGACGTCGTCGTCCCTCAGCACTTCTCTGGCGCAGTAGATGGAATAGATATAATTGGTCTCCCGATAGACCGGATTTTTCACAAAAGTGATGTGCAGCGGCAGCTCCAGGCTCTGGCAGTAGTTCACCAATACATGATCAAAGAGCCCCGTGGTCATGACCACTTCCTTGATCCCCGCCTCCGCGATCTGGCGAAGCTGACGGCTTAAAATCGTCTCCCTGCCGAACACCTCCGTCATGCACTTGGGATGCTCCGACGTCAGCACCCCCATGCGGCTGCCCATACCGGAATTTAAGATTAACGCTTTCATAGAACCTCCTCGTATCTCTCTTTTTTTCTGTATCTGACACAATTTTACTGCCATTTTAACACTCCTGTACCTATTTGTCGAGGGGCGCTGCGGGAACGATTTTTTTATGATAAACTGAACCACTACCGGCTAAAGCCGGTAGGTTCGGTATGCTGCTAAAGCAGC
>CAJUDY010000023.1 GCA_910584945.1 uncultured Lachnospiraceae bacterium
GGCTGCTTTAGCAGCATACCGAACCTACCGGCTTTAGCCGGTAGTGGTTCAGTTTTTGTGATCTGCTCTCCCGCAATCAGGCAGTGACCGGTATAAGTTCCGCCGCGGCGCCAGGAAAGATGGACCGGACGCCAGCCGGGGCGGGGAGACAGACTCACCCGTCTGGAAAACAGATCCTTCAGCGGCAAATCCTCTAACAGCTCCAGGGTTTCCAGATTCTATTCCGCGAAAATCAGATCCTCGCCGTTGATCCGGATTCCGATGATGTTATCTACCTCCATCAATCTCTCAAAAGCTCCGTCTGCCGTCACTGTTCCGTCCTCTTCGCCAACTGCCCAGACAGAAACCGCATCTTCCGTTTCCGCAGAACCGTTTCGGGTCAGGATGCCGTCCGGTCGGATGAAATCACCTCCGACGCCTTCTGACTCTGTCGTCCCGGTCAGATAGATCCCAAGCGGAGAAACCTGTACATTCTCCACAAATACACTTCTTTCTCCTTTTTGAAATTCCTTTCCAATCTCGTATGTCCTGGACATGTCTTTCAGCTCCATCGTCCATTCCAGAGTCCACGTTCCTTCGATCCTGGTAAGCCATTCCGTCTTCTCGCTGTCTGCATACACATATCCCAGATTGGTAAGCATCAGCTTTAATTCCTGCGGGCCCTCCGGTTTTCTCTGCTGTTCCAGCCCAATCCTCAGGATTACATAATACCGGTCTGGATCTTCTGCGCTTTTCTCTATGATCATGGGACCGCATCCTGTCTCCTCTCCCCCAATCCACAACTTTGCGTCCCGCCACATATTAAAGATATCCTCATGGCCGGGTTCATTGTTCCGGGACCAGGAGACTGGTCCGTTCCAGTAGGTATGAATTTCCCGGGCAGAAGTTTCCCCGTCCGGCTCCTCCTGATAGATGCCATCCGGCAGTTCAATCTCAAAACAGATGCATGCTGCCCGTCCGTCGCAGATTGCCTGCTCAGCCCGCACCGTTACTCCATGTTCGGTTACCGATACCTCTTCTTCCGAAAAATCCATCAGCATGGAAGACAGTTGATCCGGCGGAATATCCGACGGAATATCCAGAGAAAACGCCAGCTCCTTTTTCAGCTGAAAATATTCTGCCGCACTGACTGTCAGTGCAGTAAATAATGCGGCTGCAAGTATCAGAGCGCCTGTTTTCTTTCTGCTGGTCAAATGTTTCCTGCTCCTTTTCTGTTCCGCGCTTTCTTTTTGTATCTCCTCTGACGCTCTGGCAAGAATACGCTCCCTTTCGTCCTCCGAAAAGTAATCCTGCTCTGAATCCAGCCATGCTTCATCTTCTGACACGCTTTGGGCATGCAGCTCATCTTCCGTTATACAACTGTACAATTCTGTAATCCTCCTCATCGTTCGATCCCCTTTCTTATCAACGCTTTTCGCAATTTCTCTTTCCCCCGGTACAGGCAATTCTCCACTTTCTTGTTCGTCAGTCCCTGTCTTTTTGCAATTTCCTTTATTCGGTAAAAACCAAAATACCGAAGAATAAAAACGGAACGCTCCGGCTCTTCCAGTCCGGCGACCGTTTCGTGAAGAACCTGCTCCTTCTCCTTTTGCTCCAGCCTGTCGGACAGATCCCCTTCCATAAAAAGCAAATCCTCCTGCAGCGGAATCAGATCTTCTTTTTCCATCAGCTTTTTTCTTCTGGTCAATGCCGTCTTCCTTGCGATCCCATAGCAATAACTTTTAAATGAGCTTCCCCGGTCCGCCTGAAACCGGTCAGCCGCCCTCCAGATAGCCACCAGAATATCTGCTGCCGCTTCCTCCACATCTTCCTGCGCACAATCCCGCAGAATATTGCGGCAGATGGTCTTTATGGCTCCTTCATAAAGTTCCAGCACAGTCCGAAGGCCGCATTCCGGATCTTTCTTCAGAAGCTTGATCAACTGTCTGTCCGTCATGTTTCTTCTCCTTTTACTACTGATTTTGTAAACCTGGCTTCACTATACTGTTCTGCAATCTGATCGTTTTTCACTCAAAAAATATATATTCTTTTCCTTTCTCCCCATTTGAAGTCAGATTCTGTGCTTTCTGCGCAAAAAGCATCAGCCATTTGGCTGATGCTCATGAATACTGCTATTCCTAAAATACAAAAAACTGTCTTACCCTGTGATTCCTCTTTCCCTTCTGCTCCCATTCCTTCCTGGACGGCTTAACTCTACTTTCTGTTTGGTTTCCTTTTTATTCTCAGCAGTCTGACAAAATCATCAAACAACGAAGTGTCTGTTGGCTCAAACATCATCCATTTTCCATCATGGTACGTTTGTGTCTCGTCATAAATTCTTTGAACTTCCTCCCCGTAATTCTCTCTGTCTTTTTCAAATTTCAGACGTTCATCTTTTCCAAGGATAATCATAAATCCCACACAGTTTTCTCTCGCATATAAAGCGCACAGCGTTTTACCGCCCCGACGGTATTTATATTCATATGTCCATGCCTTACCGCCTTTGTTCCACAAACGGTCCATATCATAGTTTTCATCAATCAGCGCACACAGCTGATTCCATATCTCATATAAAGATTCTCCAACCAAAGCTGTCATTTGCTCTTTATCCGGTATCCTGTCCAGCATAATATCCTCTTTCACCGCCGGAGCGCATCCCACCCCGCCGTCAGCTCCCTTTTCCTGCCTGTTGCCTTAAATATCTATTTTGTGCTAAAAGGCGTCCTTTTATATTGAATCACCTGTCTCAAATTTATACCCAAGCCCCCATACCGTCCTGATCATCTCCCCCTTATCCCCCAGCTTGCTCCGCAGCTTTTTCACATGGGTATCAATGGTCCTTGCGTCTCCAAAATAGTCGTAATTCCACACATGGTTCAGGATCTTCTCCCGAGACAGAGCAAGACCCTGATTCTCCATAAAATACGTCAGAAGCTCGAATTCCTTATAGCTGAGCTCCACGTCCTTTCCGTCGATCAGCACCTGGTGAGCCGCCTTGTTCAGCTCGATTCCCCCTGCCGTGATCACATCCTCGCTGGCAATCCGGCCGGTCCGCCTGAGGATCGCCTCCACCCTTGCCACCAGAATCTTGGGGCTGAAAGGCTTCGTGATGTACTCGTCCACTCCCAGTTCAAATCCCTGCAGTTCATCCTGCTCGTCGCTCTTGGCCGTCAGCATGATCATCGGAACTTTCGAATATTGGCGGATCTCACGGCATACCTGCCATCCGTCCATTTTCGGCATCATAACATCCAGAATCACAAGCGCGATCTCCTTATCCGCAAAAAAAAGATCCAGCGCTTCCTCTCCGTCTCCCGCTTCCAGCACTTCGTAATTCTGCTTCACCAGAAAATCCCGCACCAGTTTGCGCATGCGGCTTTCATCATCCACTACCAATATCTTCCGCTTTTCCATCTCTGCAATCCTCGCTATTGTATGAATTATCATCATTATAACAGGAAATTATGTTTGATTTGTGAACAAAAAGTTCCTTTTACGTTATATTTTCCCAAAAACAGACGATATATTATAATAATATCATTGCGATTTATCGTCATCCACGCCGGAAGCAAGGAGGTGTATCCCTATGATCAACATGACCATGATGACGTCCATGAATACCTATACCCGGAATATGAAAATGCAGATGAAGTGGCAGCAGCGGAAGACGTCCGGCAACTACGCTGGCGGAGATCCGGACAAAAAGATTTCCTCCGAAAGTCTCCGCACCGATCGTCCCACAGACGCTTCCGATTTGTTAAAGACGCTCAATACCTCTTCGGTCTCCCGGGAGCAGATTGACGCCAAGATGCGTTCCGGAAAGCGGCTGAGCGCCGCAGAGATGGAATATCTGAAGGAAAATGATCCCCAGACCTACCAGAAGGCAAAAGCCATTGAGATGGAGCGGGAAGCCTACGAGCGGGAGTTAAAGCAGTGTAAGACCAAAGAAGAGGTACAGCGGGTCAAGCTGAGCCATGCCGCCGCTTCCATGGCTTCCGTCAAGAATATTGAGACTGATCCTCACATTCCAGAAGGCGCCAAACTCGGTCTCATGATGCAGGAGCTTGCCAAAACCAATGCCTTAAGCGATGTCGAACAGCAGTTTGTGAAGAGCGGCGATTATCAGGCTCTGCCAAGCGAAGAAGAGCGCCGCAGAGCAGAAAAAGACTTAAAAGAAGCCGAAGAAGCCGAGAAAGGCATCGAGGACCGGACGGACGACACGCCGGAGGAAGCAACCGACGCCGTGAACGAAAAGGCCGCCAAAGAAGCGGTGGAAGAAAAATCCAGCCTGGAAGAAAAGACTCCCTCCAAAGCCGAGATCAAAGCCGCCAAGGAGGCCGTATCCGGCAGAAAAATAAGCCGCATGGAAGCAGAAGTCACCCCGGAAGCCCGCAAGGTACGCCGCGCCAAAGCCCAGGCCGCTTACGCCCAGAGTTCTTTTACCGGAAGTTCTTCCAGTACCATCGACGTCAAAGCGGAATAAATTGTTCTTTACTTACAGAAAAGAGCGCCGGTAAAACCGGCGCTCTTTTTACGCTTCCTCGATATATTTTTTCAGCAGACGCATCACTTCCGACACATCGATGGGCTTGGCCACATGGGCGTTCATCCCGCAGTCCAGACAGCGCTTGACGTCTTCTGAAAAAGCGTCGGCGGTCATGGCGATAATCGGAATCTTCGCATCCTTCCTCCTGAGCCCCCGGATCGCCCAAGCGGCTTCATAACCGGTCATCACCGGCATCCGGATATCCATAAGAATCGCATCGTAATAACCTTCGTCAGACTTCTGGAACATCTCCACGCAGATCTGACCGTTTTCCGCCCGCTCCAGCTCCAGGCCTTCTTCTCTCAGCAGTTCTTCCGCGATCTCCCAGTTCAGATCATTGTCCTCCGCCAGCAGAATTCTCTTACCCGGCAGTCGTATCTCCTGTTCCCAGGCTTCGGAACGCTCTTCCTTCTCTCCGGCGTACTTGCGGAGTCCATAATACAGGGTGGATTTAAACAACGGTTTCCCGATGAATCCGTTGACCCCCGCCTCCTTTGCGTCTTTTTCAATCTCGCTCCAGTCGTAAGCGGAGATCAGAAGGATCGGGACCTCTTCTCCCAGATGCTTTCGAATCTCCCAGGCGGTCCGTACCCCGTCCATCCCCGGAAGCTTCCAGTCCAGAAGAATGATATGGTAATCCTGGTGCTCCCTGTGGCGCTTTTGTACCATTTCCACCGCATGCTCTCCGTCCAGCACCCATTCCGCTTTCACACCAATGGTATCCAGCGCGTCCACCGTGCTTCTGCAAAGCTGTTCGTCGTCGTCCACCACCAGCATATTCCAGTCCGGCAAAAACATATCTGCTTCCGCCGTATCCGCCTGCTCCAAATCCAGAATGACATGGAATTCGGAACCCTTGCCCTGCTCGCTGGTCACTTCCACCGTGCCGCCCATGGCGTCCACGATATATTTTGTGATCGCCATGCCAAGTCCCGTCCCTTGAGTCTTGCGCACACGGGCACTGTCTTCCCTGGTAAACGATTCAAAGATCTTCTCCTGGAATTCCGGCGCCATACCGATCCCGGTGTCCTTCACCCGAAGATGTATGCGGACATAGGCGCTTCCTTTCAGAGAAGGTTCCTCGCAGACTGATACCTGGATCGTCCCCCCTTCCGGGGTAAACTTGATCGCATTGGACAAAAAGTTCAAAAGTACCTGATTCAGTCGTACACTGTCACAATATACATTTTCGGTAAAAATATCATGAATAAACACATCAAACTTCTGATTCTTCGCTTTGACCTGAGGCTGAACGATATTCACAATGCCTTCCATCACTTCCCGAAGGGACATCAGATCCATGTTCAGCGTCATCTTTCCACTCTCGATCTTGGACATATCCAGCACGTCGTTAATCAGTCCCAGCAAATGTTTGCTGGACATCGTAATCTTTTTCAGGCAGCTCTTCACCTGCCGCTGATCGTCGATATTCGCCGTGGCGATGGCCGTCATACCCACGATGGCATTCATTGGCGTCCGAATGTCATGACTCATGTTGGAAAGGAATTCACTTTTCGCCTTGTTGGCATAGACCGCCTCTTTACGCGCCTCGTCCAGCTCTTTTAACTGCTTTCTTGTCAGCCCAAAATATTTAAAAAAGATGAAAAGCAGGCTTAAGAGAACGATCCCGCAGCAGCCCATGGCAAGGATACTCCATCGGTTGCTCAGATTTTTGACCGACTCATCCAAAGAACCATAAGGAAGAATGGTCACCAGGTACCATTCCGAATACGGCAGCGCCGTGCAGTACATATGCCGTCTTTCATCGCCGACCTGCATGACCCGGGAATACTCCTGACCGGATTCCATGGCTTCTGCCAGCTCTTCTATATATTGCTCTTCATTCTCCCCGCCCAGTTCACGAAAAATCGACCGTATCCGGTCAAAATAGTTATCCCGATACGCGTCGCCGCCCCGGATCACAAAACTTCCATCCTTGCGGATGATATGGGAATACACCAGGGATTCTTCTTCGTCCAGGAACAGCACATTTTGGATATAGGAAGCTGGAACGCCGGCCACAAGTGCCACGCTCTCCCCTCCCTCCATGGGATACGCAGCCGGCACTCCAAGCAGCACCACCCGCTCTCCGGACGCGCTGTTTCCCACTGCGATCTTACATTCCCCTTTATCCAAGGAGGCCCGAAAAGGAGCCGGGTCCAGCACTTCCATCGGCTCTCCATAAAGTGTATCAAAGGCTCCTTCCCCTGAATAAAAAGCCAGGTAGTCAAAATCTCTTACCTCCGCACTGTACGCAAGCTGCCCCCGCAGTACATCCATCCCCGCACTTTCGGGCGGATTGTCCCTTGCAATCGAACTCACCTGGGACAGCCGAAGCTCCACCGTTGTCGCAAAATGCATGGAGATCCGCTCGTTCATCCCGGACATATAGATTGTCCCGATATCACGGATAGTCGCCGAACTCATCCGATCCATATATACCGTCATAAAGCTGAAGATAAGCACGCACAAAAGCGACACCAAAGCAAGACTGACCTTCAGAAACCTTATCGGACTTTTTTTCAACTCACCATTACCTCCTTAGTCATACAGATCTCATAAGGACTTCTCAGCTTTCACTTTCTGACTCCAGTATCCGGATTGCATTCACGGTCTGCTCATAATCTCCCTTCACCTTCTCTACCAGTTTCTCCACTCCGTCCATGGAACCGCTCCGAAGCGCATCCGTCAGGCGGCTGCTGGAATCTCCAAGCTTTGTAAATCCCAGATTCTGGCAGACGCCCTTGATCGTATGCGCCGCGCGAAAAGCCTCCTCGCCGTTCTTTTCCTCCAACGCGGTCAAAAGTCCCTGATAGCTTGCGTCGTTTAAAAATTTCAACACAAACTTCTTAATCATCTTCTCACTGCGCAGGCGGGAAGCCACGCCCTCATAGTCCCCTTCCAAAGCTTTGTAACACTCTTGTAAACTCATATTTTTCTCTCCTTCTTGTTCTCTCATTTTCAGGAAACCCATCCTCTGCTCCCTATTATATCACATGATTGAGAAATAAGGAAATAGAAAAGCCACGATCAGACAGAGAATCGCAAAAGAATCTTATAAAATATTCACAAAAATTCTCACAGTATATTGCAAAACATCAGAAAAGTGCTATAATGAGAGACAAGTAAATAATAGCGAAGTAGAATCTCACGCGTTAAGTGTCCGTGGATGGGGAGTTGTCACGGGACGAAAAGCCGAAGGGCTTACGATGTTTGATTCGCACCCGTTGCTACATATGAGTACATCTCAGATGTGGTGCCTGAAAGATATTATTTATGTTGTAACTGGTTTCGCCGTATTCTGGTTTCCGGCGAACGTATCATTTCAGTGGAGGAGTGATCCTCGGCCAAAGGAAGGATTTTCCTCCCGACCCTGCATTTCATCTATGGAGGTGTATTTTTTATGCAAATTTCAAAAGAAGCTCTGGACTTCAGAGCACAGCTTGACAGCCTGCGCAAAGTGCCGAACCTGTGTATGTGCGGCTTACTGATTGCCCTTTACGTGGTCCTGTCCTTTTGCAACATTGTCCTTTCCAACACTCTGGAGATCCGCATCGGATTCCTGGCATTCATCGCCGCTGGTATGCTGGGCGGACCGGTGATGGGATTTACCGTCGGCTTTCTCGGAGACATGCTGAACTGCCTGGTGCGCGGATTCGCCTACTTCCCGGGCTTTTCCTTAAGCTACGCCCTGGTGGGCGCTCTGTGCGGCCTGGTGATGTATAAGTCCAAGGTCACCAAGCTCCGCGCCGCTGCCTGTGCCTTCGTGGAATACGTCGTCAGCATCACCCTGACCTCCACCTGGCTGTATCTGATGTACGGAACGCCCCTTCAGGTACTCTTCACCAGTCGGCTCATCAAGTGTACTTTGAATTTCTTCGTAAATATCGTGATTGTATATGTATTCCTGGAAGCATTCCAGCGAATCGTCCGCGTGGCGCTGCCCGCCCGCAGATAACTCACATAAACAGGAAAAACTCCCACTTTAACAAAAAAGGACTCCGGCCCTATCAAGGTCCAGAGTCCTTTTTTTAGATGCTTTTATTCAGATGCATAATTCAACCGCACCGTCACCGTCGCTGTCTTATAACGCGACTTCGTATCAAACGCCCCGTCATAACTGTACTCTCCCGTACCGGAATTGGTTGCCGTGATCTGGAAGACGCCCAGGTTCGCCGTCAGAAGCTGCCCTCTGCTGCACCCGGTTCCCTCCACCAGAATATCGATCCGCTGTCTGGCATTAGCCGTGGCCTTCTCGATCAGGTCCAGCTTCACTTCGTCCAGCTTTGTACAGTAATATTCCGGAGAATAAGAGGCGAATTCCACCCCGGACTCGATCAGCCTGGTGATCTCCCGGGACACCATCTCTACTTTGTCAATGTCATTGGAAGTCACCGTCAGGCTCTGATAGAGATCATAGCCGTCCGGATAGTCCCGGACATAATTCCCGCTCTCGTCGTACTCCGTGCGGTAGCGCTGGGAGATATCCACAGAACTGAACACCAGTTCTTCTTCTGTTACCCCCGCGCCAAGAAGATATTCTCTTACCACCTCCGCGTCATTCTTGATCACCTCGTAGGCCTCCTTGGTGGTCGCTCCGTAAGCGGAAAAGCTTCCTCTCCATACGATCAGATCCGACTCAAAATCACAGCTTGCGGACCCCGAGGCCGTCAGGCCGTCTCCTCCGCTGTGGGTCTTATAGCTGACCACGCCTCTGGTCAGAATCGTCACGCAGGCGATGGCTGCCGCCGCCGCGATCAATGCCACCACAATCCCGCACACGCCCTTCTGGGACCATATCTTCGTTGCTTCTTCTCTTCTGTCTGTTTCCATACCTCTCACCTGTCCTCATTATATTTGACGCTTTTTTAAACGTATCCTCAGCATAGCACGCTCTCCTGAGGATTTCCAGCGATTCTGAAAAATGATGCAAAAGTGATGCGGCTGTTATGCAAAAATTATGCAATCTTAGAAGTTTTCCATCGCCCGGTGAAGTAGTAGGCAACGGTCAGCCCTGTGGCGACGCTCCACCCGATGGCCACGCTCCACCAGAGCATGGACACGCCGACGACCGGTGTCAGAAGAAAGGCGCAAAGTACCCGGATGCCCAGGCTCGACAGGGTCAGACCCACGAACCAACCCATATCTCCCACCCCTTTGAACACGGATTTAATGACCATATAACCGGAAAAAGGAATCAGGAACCAGGACACCGCCCGCAGATAAGAAGCGCCCACCTGGATCACCTCCGATACCTGTTCCCCCTCCACGAACCAGCCGATGATCTCTTCCGGAATCCACTCCAGCGCTCCGGCCATGAGGGCCGCCAGTCCCCCGGTGATCCATAAGGAGGACTTCACGCCCTGTCCGATCCGCTCGACCTTTCCCGCTCCCATATTCTGTCCCACATAACCGGACAGGGCGTTCCCCCAGTTGATGGGCACCGTGGACGCCAGGTTCACCGCCTTGTTGGCCGCCGTGCAGCCCGCCATCACTGCCGGACCGAAACCGTTGGTGACCGTCTGTACACAGACATTGCCAAGAGACACCACCGACTGCTGCAACGCCGCCGGAACGGCGATCCGCATCATCCGAGCAAATTCGGTCCGGTCAAAAAGCCGCTCCCCCTTCCCCATCCCCAGGCACCTCATCTTATGCTCCAGTACCAGAAACGCAAGGGCCGTACAGATCACCTGAGACAAGGTGGTCGCCAGCGCGCCTCCGCCCACTCCCATAGAGCAGACCAGGATGAAAAAGAGATCCCCCGCCACATTCAAAAAGAAGGCGATGATCAGAAAGTAAAGGGGCGTCCTGGAATCTCCCAGGGCGATAAAGACCGCGTTCAGCGCATTGTACAAAAAGATCGCCCCGCTTCCCCAGAAGTAGATCGTCAGATAAGCCATACTGTCTCTCATAATCTCTCCGGGTGTGCGGATGACAAGAAGAATTTCTTCCGCAAAGATCTGCGTCACTCCGGTCAAAAGTATCCCCACCGCCAGAGAAAAAAGCGCGATGGTTGTCATGCAGACCTGGATCTTCTCCCGCTTCCCCGCCCCGAAATACTGGGCAATGACAACAGAAGCTCCCAGTGCAAGACCGGAAGCCAGCTGAACAAGGACTGCCGTGACCGTGCCCGCAGAGCCCACCGCCGCCAGCGCATGGGCCCCCAGACAGTTTCCGACAATCAGACTGTCAATGATATTATAAAACTGTTGAAACAGATTGGACAGAATCAACGGTACTGCAAAAGCCAACAATGCCTCCGACGGACTCCCGTCCGTCAGATCACAGGTATCCCGCTGTCTCTTCTCCATACGGCCACTTCCTCTTTTCTACCACCACAGCAGATAGACCAGGGTCAGACACAGGCCGATGGCTGCCAGCATCAGGCCAAAAGACAGACTGACGCTGATCAGACGGTTGGTCCTTCGGAACACCTCCTCCCACTCTGCAAACGTCACCACAAAAGACCGCTCGATGGGATTCTTCCGCCGTATGGTGCGATTCAACACATTTTTGATGAAATAATCCAGAACCATCCCCAGCGCCCTGGAAAACCATGTTCCGATTAGGTAGACATGACGCTCGGTCCTGCTTCTATGGGTGGTCCTGCGCAGCAGCACAAGGAGACTGTCCAGCAGATAATCACAGCACCGGCTTAAGAAAGCCGCAGCAGCAAAGCTTCCCTTCAGGAGCGCCTGTACCACGAACAGCCGGTCTGTAAGACCGCAGACAAAGCCCGCAGCAGCAGCCGCTCCTCTCTGAATCACCGGCCGGTACAGCTTCTCTTCCAGATCCAGCCACTTCGGCCACAGGTCCTTATATCTTAATTCTCCTTTTTCAGCATTCCCCATAAGAAATCTTCGTATCAATCCAAAATATACCAACGCCCCAATGGTGACAGAGATCAGCGCTCCCTTCAGGTTGCCGAAGGAAAAGTAATGAACGCTGTGGGCCGGCGGCTCCCCGTGGAGGAATCCCTGAGCCAGATCCGCCGCGGGATTCATGGTCAGATAAGGAAATACCCCCATGACGCCCAGAAGGAGCGCGGGAATAAGAAGGGCAAAGGTACTCTCCCCGCTCATATAAGCCGTTCTTTCATCATACTCCTTCTGCCGGGTGGGATGCTCCTCCAGAAAGACCGACGCGAACAGCTTGGTCATATAAGCCAGCGTCATGCCTCCCGTGAGCAGGAAGACCCACTCGATCCCCCTGATCCAGAAGGAGGGTTCCCCGAGAGCCGACAGTTCCTGCGCATATTCCACAATGCTCTCATGGAGCAGCGTCTTACTCACATATCCGCTGAAGCCGGGGATTCCCCCGATGCTTAAGGCCCCCACGAGAAAAATTCCTCTAAGAAGCGGCTTTCTTTTACCGAATCCTTGGATCTCATTTAAATTCAGAGCATGAAGATTCTGATACACCACGCCTGCCGCCATAAAAAGAATCAGTTTGATCAGGGAGTGATTCACCATATGCAGGATCGTTCCCCGCACCGCCAGCGCATTCTCCTCTCCCAGAAGCTCCAGCATCCCGACGCCCACCAGGATAAATCCGATCTGAGACATGGAAGAACAGGCCAGTGTCCGCTTCAGGTCTACCGAGAACACCGCCAGAAACGCGCCGCCGAACATGGTAATCACGCCCAGTCCGAGGATCAGTTTCCCCCATGCGGCGTCATAGCGGAAGATCTCCGCCGACGTCACCAGCACGCCGAATACGCCGGTCTTGGTAAGGATGCCCGACAAAAGCGCGCTGGCCGGGGCGGGAGCTACCGGATGGGCCTTGGGAAGCCAGACATGTAAGGGGAACATGCCTGCTTTTGCTCCGAAACCAAAGAGCAGACATCCGCCCGCGATATAGATTTGTATCATTTTTTGAGACAAAACAGCGTTCACGGCCCCGTGAAGCTCGGACATTCGAAGGGTCCCCGCCGCATCATACAAAAGAAACAACCCCATCAGCATGACCAGGCCGCCGATGACCGCGATGGCCAGATAGATCTCTCCCGCTCTCATGGCCGCCTTCTTTTCATCATGGACCACCCACACGTAGGAGGTCAGGGACATCACCTCAAAGAACAGAAAGGTCGTATAGAGATCTCCGGAGAGGAACACTCCCATGGTAGCCCCCAGAGTCAGCAGATAAAAGAAGTAATAGCGGTTCCGATTCCGGTAATGCCCGAAATACTCCCGGGAGAACATCCCCGTCATCATCCACATAAAGGCAGCAACGCTTCCATAGAGCAGGCGAAAGCCGTCCAGCTTCAGATACATCCCCTGCATGCAGAATCCTTCAAGGAAAAATTCCAGATCTCCCGTACGGAAATAAGAAACCGAGGCAAAAATCATCAGCCCCATCTCCAGAGTGACCGCAAGCTGCAGGATACGGTCCCTTACTATCTTATGCCGCCTTCCCGCCAAATAGCAGAGAAAAGACGCCGCAAAAGGAAAACAGACTACATAAAATAATTCCATACTGCCACTCATCACTTCTCTCCTTCCTTACAGCCCGCCTGCGGCGATCACTCTTAAGATCTGCATCAGCGGTTCCGAACAAAGGCCGAAAAACAGAACCACCGCCGCAAAGATCCCCAGAGGAAGCTTCATCTCCCAGTTGGGGTCCGTGATCCCTTCATTGGACGCCCGGTCATAGCCCTGGTCCGGAAACCAGAGCCTCACCGCCACGGTCAGCATATAGACGGCTGTCATCAGCGCCGAATAAAGAAGCACGCCCACTGCCAGATAGGCAAAGGGATAACTGCTTCCGGTATCCATGGCCGCCGAAGCGATGTTCCATTTGCTGATGAATCCGGCAAACAAAGGAATCCCGATCAAGGACAATGCAAAGATCACAAAAGTAAAACAGACAAAAGGCATCTTCTTTGCCAGTCCGTTCAGTTCATCGATATATTTTTTTCCGCTCTGGTGAAGCATCGCACCGGCACAGAAAAAGGAACCGATCTTCATAAAAGCATGAAACACCATATGACTCATACCGGCCAGAAACCCCAGCGGACTCATCATGGACACTCCCAGAAGAATGTAGGACAGATTGCTGATGGTGGAAAAAGCCAGCCTTCGCTTAAAATGTGTCTCCTTGACCGCCATGGTGGAGCCGTAGAGAATGCTGAGCATAGCAATCGCCATCACCGCTGCGTGAACCCAGGTCCCCCGAAGCACCTCCACATTGAAGCAGTAATAGGTAAGCCGCATCACCGCAAAAGCGCCGGACTTCACCACCGCCACCGCGTGCAGCAGCGCGGTCACCGGCGTAGGGGCCACGGAAGCCCTGGGAAGCCAGCCCTGAAAGGGAAATACCGCCGCTTTCACGCCGAACCCCCAGAAAGCCAGCAGATAGGCCACCAGGATCATCTGGGTATTGCCGCCGATCATTCCCACATCCAACACCCCTCCCGGGATAAAATCCGTCGTACTGCCGAAGATCACTACGAACACCAGCGCGAAAAAAGCAAAAGCAGCGCCGCCGATGGAATAATAAAGATAGACGCGGCTGGCCCGAAGCGCCTTTCTGGTCATGGGATGCATGACCAGATATACGGACACCAGAGTCAGAAGTTCATAAAAGAGATACATGGTCACCAGATTTTTTGCCATGGCGATTCCAAGGGTTACCCCATAGGTCATGGTATAGAAAGCAAAAAAACTGGTGGTGCGCTTCTCATGGCGCATATACTCAAAGGCATACAGCGTCGCCAGAGGCCACAGAGTGGCGATCAGACAGGTGAACATGCTGCCCAGTCCGTCCAGCCGGAGGGCAAAGTCCAGATTGCCGGTTAAGTGGAACATCGTAACCCCTTCCTCCGGCCTTCGCAATACGCACAGAAGCGCCAGCGCCGAAGTCACGAGAACCAGCGTCTCCAGATAAAGATTCCTCTTCTTCTCCGACAAATGCAGAAGGGGCGTCAGGGCTCCTCCCACGATGGGAAGCACGACGGGAAGGATCAGATAAACACTGCTCATACGCTGCTCCTTCCTATAAAAACAGACCTGCTGCCAGATGCTGTAAAAATTCCATGAAAGGCGCCGGGAACATGCCCAAAAGGACGGCCGCCGCCGTATAGAGCACCATGGGAACCGTCATCAGAAGGTTCGGTTCTTTCTTCTCAAGCTTTGCGTAGTCGTAGTCATCGCCCGGGAAGAATCCTTTGATGGAGACAGGCAGCAGATATCCCGCTGTCAGCATGGCGCTCAGCAAGAGGACCACCGGTCCCAGCCAGGTGAAAAAGCCGGTCCCGGCCCCAAGCGACCCCTCCGCCAGATACCATTTGCTGATAAAACCGCTGGTAGGCGGAATTCCCACCAGAGTGATGGACACCAGCGTAAAGCACCACATGGTCACCGGCATCTCCTTTCCGATTCCTCCCAGTTCCCCAACCGTCTTTTTGCCGGTCCGATAAATCACCGCGCCTGCGGCCAGGAACAGACAGTTCTTCACCACGCTGTGGAACACGAAGTGGGACAAAGCTCCCATCATCCCGCTCTCATTGAGCACCGACAGTCCGAAAAGAATGTATGACACCTGACTGACGGTGGAATAAGCCAGCCGTTTCTTCAAGAGCTTTTCCTTGTAAGCCATCATGGAGCCCATAAAAATCGTGACAAGCGCCAGCGTCATAAAGGTATACTGCACCCAGGTTCCCCGTACCGCGTCCGCTCCTACCGTATAAAAGATCACCCGGATGATCGCCAGCACGCCGGATTTGGTGATGATTCCGGACAGCACCGCGCTGGCGGGAGCCGGAGCCACCGGATGGGCCGTGGGCAGCCAGCCGTGCATGGGAAACATGCCCGCCTTGGTGCCAAAACCTACGATCATCAGAAGCAGGGCGAACAGCGTCATCCCCATGGACCCAGTATAGCAGTCTGTGACAAGCAGGCTTCCGCCAGGGCAGAAAGTTGTCACCGCCCTGTTAGCATAGAGATAAAAGATGCCGAACAGCGCCATAAAAGCTCCCGCCACCGAGTAGAACAAGTATTTGAGACCTGCCATCACCGCCTCATGGCTTAAGTTATGAAGCACCAGCGGCAGGGACGTCAGCGTCATCATCTCAAAGAACAGATACAAGGTAACCAGGTTTCCCGCATGGTCCAGCGCCACCAGCACGCCCATGACGATCAGATAGAAGCCAAAATACCGGTCTTCCTGCTCTTCATGTTTCATGTATTCAAAGGAAAATACGCCGGCAAGCACCCATGCCGCCATAGTCATCCCCGCGAACAGCCTGGTCAGATCATCCATGCGCACACAGATCTTGAGCGTATCCGTCAGGCTCCACAGAACCGCCTCATAGTCTTCCAGGAAGAGCAGTCTTCCCACGATCCCCGCCGTCACCGCCATGACCAGGAAGATCCCTAAGAGTTTCATCCGGCGGTTTTTCAGCCTGCCCTGATTAAGGAGCAGGAAAAGCCCTGAGAGCATCGGGAGCAGAATCGCCGCTCCCAGCATATAAGTAACCATCATCATCTCTCCCCCTTTATCCAAACGTCTCTATTCCGGCCTGTATCAGGTCTGTAATCGGCTGAGACAAAAGTCCCATGGCAAAGTTCAGCAAAATCAGACAGAACAAAGAAACCGCCGCTCCCGCGGATATATGGGCCCTTGCACCCGTCGGCTCCCCGGTAGGCGTATAGATACGGATCACCGTATGCAGAAAATAGATCGCATTCAGAATCGTACTGACCGCCAGCACCACCAGCGTAATCAGCACTTTTCCCGGGGCCGCGCCCATGGCCGCCGTGGCGAACAGGAATTTAGAAATAAAGCCCGCCAGCATGGGAATCCCCACCATGGACAGGCTGCCTACCAGAAACGCCGCCCCGGACAGGGGATTTCGAAAGGCCGCGCCCTGGAGGGCCCGGAAGACCTTCTTTCTGCCCGACACGTCGTTAAGCCCCTTTGCAGACAAGAACAAAAGCGACTTGGTAATCGCGTGGGTCAGGATGTGAAAGATCGCCGCCACCATCCCCGCCTCTGTCCCAAGGCCGATGCCCATGTACACATACCCGATCTGAGCGATCGAAGAATAGGCAATCATCCGATAGATATCCTTCGCCATAATGGCGCTGACGGAGCCCATCACCATGCCGATCAGCCCGAACACGAACAGAATATTCACGATCTTGCTGCTGATGATGTTGTCAAAACCGATCACCCGGTAGAAGATCTTAATCAATAGCACAATATAGCTCTTCGACACCAGACTGGACAGAATGGAACTGCTGGATATGGTGGAATACCCATAGGCGTCCGGCATCCAGGAATGAAACGGATACAGGCCGCTCTTGATCGCCAGTCCTACGGTGATAAAGCTGATGATCACCAAAAGCGGCGTGTGATACTCCCCCGCCAGGGCCAGTCGGATCATTGCCTCATGAGCGTTCTCCATCAGAAGATGTCCGGTGACGTCGTACAGCATGGCCAGTCCGATCAGGAAAAGTCCGGACCCAATCAGGCTCATGACCATATACCGGGTGGCCGCGATCAGCGACCGTCCGCTTCTCCGGATCATGATCATGCCGCAGGCGGCGATGGTGTTGATCTCCACAAATACATAGGCAGTAAACAGGTCGTTCGTATAGATGATCGCCAGAAGGGAGCTCAGAAGCAAATCCACCAGAATAAAGTACAGGTTGATCCGGTTCTCCGCGATATCCCGGAACACATGATCCATACCGCCTGCCAGGGAACAGAGCATGACCAGGGAGAACACCGTGGCCAGCAGGGCTTCCAGCACCCCCGCCCGGATCTCGTTGCCCCAGGGAGCCGGATACCGGCCCATGGTATAGACGAAGCTTTGGCCGGTTGAGAGAACATGCAGAAGCGTCGCCAGAGAAAGAATGGTCACCAGCGCCACCACCCCCATAGTCATCCGCTTTGCCTGCCTGGCTTTCATGGGCGTGGACAGGATGCCGGCGGCCATGCAGAGCACGATGGAAAAGCACGGAAAATTCTCTACAAAACTCATCTTTGCTCCTCCTTCTGCATCCGGATCAGTATCTCATCCAAATCCAGAGAATGGTACTTTCGGTAAAGGCGGATGGTCAGCGCCAACATCAGAGCCGTGACGCTGACCGACACCACGATTCCGGTCAGCACCAGCCCGCTGGGAATGGGATTGATATAAGCGTCCGCATCCGTGACTCCGTTTTCCACAATCGGCGCCATGCGGCCCTCCACATATCCCATGGCGGCCAGGAACAGATAGACCGCCGTATCCATAATATTTAAACCGATGATTTTCTTAATCATATTTTTATGAAGAAGCAGGGTGGTGAATCCGATCCCGAACAAGATCACCGCCGCCACCTCATCCACATTCAGCCAGAGATTCGGTCCCACGTTCTACATCCCTCCTCTCCGGAACAATGCGAAGAAGGCGTACATGGTACAGGCCACTTCCAGTCCCACAAAGATATTGATCGGGAGAATCATGCCGCTGCTTAAGATATCTCCGGGCGTCCCCAGCGGGATCATGCTCTCGATCAGATTTGCTCCTGTATAAAAGTAATAAATCATCGTTATACTGTATAAAGTCAGCGCTCCCACTTTCACGATCTCATAGGTCTTCTCGTCAAAGAACCGCTGGGTCTTATGGAAGCCAAAGGTGGTCACATACAGGATCAGCCCGGCCCCGATGGTGGCCCCGCCGGAGAATCCTCCGCCCGGCGACAGGTGGCCGTTCAGAATAATGTAAAAACCATAGAGAAAGATAATGGGAACCAGTATCAGTGTTACTTTCTGTAAAATCGCGTCCGCCTTTGGTTCATAAGCCCAGTCCTGCTCCTTCGCGTTCTCAATCTCCTCTTCGCTCTTGCGCAGCAGGACGATCACACAGGTGGCCGCGATAAACAGCACGCAGGTCTCCCCAAAAGTATCAAATCCCCGGTAGCTCAAGATCATATTCGTGACCATATTGACTGCTCCGGACTCTTCCATTCCTTTTTCGATATACCGTTTTGATACTTCATTGTTGTTCGGGCCATTCGGATCTCCCAGAACCGGGAGCCAGGACACCGCAAGCAAAAGCACGGCGATCAGAAGCAGGCACAGCGCCACCGAACTCATGCTGTACAGAATCCGAAAGGCCCGCATCTCTTTGTTCTTCTGCGTGTCCTCCACATACTGCTCGACCTTTTTGCGGTCCAAAAGGTCCGGGTTATAGACGGAATCTCCGGTCACTTCCGTCTCCCGAAGCGGCTCCATCTCCATCTTCCCCTGAAAAGGGTCCGACTCTCCGTTCACCCAACGGGTCAGCCGGTTCCACAGACTTTTCTCATAATCATCTCTGACTCTGCTCATTTTTACCCCCTTCTGCCTCGGAAAGCGCTTTCAGCTTGCGCAAGGTAACAAAAAACAAGATGCTGCTGACTCCTGCACCCACGGCCGCTTCCGTAATGGCCAGATCCGGCGACTCCAGAAGAAACCAGATGATAGACATAATCAGGCTGTAAGACATGAACACGATTACCGACAGCAGCGGATTCCGGATCAGACTGGCCGCAATCGCGCAGACAATCAGGAAGACCAGCAATATGACCTTAAACATTTCCATTTTCCGGCACCTCGCATTCTTTCTCCAAATCTTCGTTGATCTGCACTTCCAGCTTTCCGATCATATGGGAAGAGACCGGACCTGCAAGCCAGAAGAAAATCACGATCAGCAAAAGCTTCAGCGTCCCGAAGCAGAATCCATTCAGTACCATCAATCCAAGGATGATGAACAGGATTCCCAGAGAATCTCCCATGGCTGCCGCATGCATCCGGTTCAGCACATACCGAAAGCGAAAGACGCCGAGAACGGCCATACACACAGTCAAAAGTCCGATCACGATCAGGACGCCGCCCACAGCCAACTGTATCAAAGCCATCATTCTTCTTCCTCCTCGTCTTCTTCCTCGTCCTCCACCTTAAGAATCATGGTCCCCTTGATCTTCCGCTCCTGATAGGCTCCCCCGTAGATCTTAGTTAAAATAACCACGGCCAGGAAACTGATCATCGCATAGATCAGGCAGACGTCAAAGAGATAATCCGCCCTCAGATACAGAGCAAACATGGCGATCTCCGCAATCGTCATGGTACCGATCATATTGACTGCCACCACCCGGTCCGCAAGTCTTGGCCCCAGGATCGCCCGAAGCAGGCAGAGCATGATCAGCGCCCCGAGCACAATCATTGAGGTAAGCAGAAAGCCATGGTAAATCAGTTCATACATTCTGGTTCAGCGCCTCCATCTTCTCTAATAGTTCCACAAAAACGGAATGGTCCATCCCTTCTGCAAACTCCTTGTCCAGACAGTGCACATAGAAATCACTGCCCTCCAGGCCCACGGTGATCGTCCCCGGCGTCAGGGTGATGGAGTTGGCCAGCACCACGCGCGCGAACTCGCTCTTTAAGCCGGACGTAAAGTGAACAAGCTGCGGCTCCACCTGATATCTGGGCGTCAGGATGAAGAACAGTACCTGACGGTTCGCTTTTAAGATCTCCACGATCAGAATCGCCACATACTGACAGGCCAGCGGCAGCAACCGGAACATCCGAATGTCCCTTTCCACACTGTAACCCATAAACTTACAGCAAAACGCAAATAATGCCGCGCTTAAGGCAGTTCCGATCAGCAGAATCTCCAGCGTGACCCTGCCGTTAAAAATCACCCAGAGCAGCAAAAATACAATGAACATGCGTATTCCCCCCGTCAAACTTCCGCAGGGCATCCAAGTGTCAAGGATGCCCTGCCGCCTATGAAATCTTCATACAGTTTACTCTTTTTTAAGAAAGAATACAACTCTTTTCCTCCTTTTCTTCGACTTTCTTAACAGTCTTTTCGCACAAAAAGCCCGCCATGGCGGAATGTTCCACGGCGGGCCTCCTGTTTTAAGATTTTGACGATACGGCTTCTCTTACATGACGGACATAAAGGTCCCGGATTCCCTTGTATTCTCCCAGTCCTTTCAGCATGCATTCCACTTGAAAGCCGGCCGTTTCAAACCGGCTTCTCCAGGAGTCCTTCTCTTCCCCGGACATATCGTTTCTGGCATGATCCCCGGCCACCACCATAAAGGGCGCAAGCGTCACCTTTCTGACGCCGCAGGCGCGGACCAGCTTCAGCAGGGTCTCCATGGACGGATACGCCTCCACGGTCCCAAGGAAGACGTTGGGATACCCCAGATCCTTGAACTTGCCGTCCAGCGCCACATAGACCGCGTTGGCATAGTGGGTAGTGCCGTGGCCCATGAAGACCAGCGCCTCTTCTTCGGGGAGCTTCGGAAATTCTTCCATCACCGCCCGAATCACAGCAGCGGAATCCTCCTCGCTGGTCAGAAGCGGAGCGCCGAAAGCGATCTTCTCCAGGCGGTCCTGAAATTTCCTGACGTCCCCGATCATCTGCTCGTTCTCGATTCCGTTGATCACGTGGGTCGGCTGCACAACCACCTGCCGGACTCCGTCGGCGATCATGCGCTCCATGGCCTCCGACACCGTATCGATCCGGATGTTGTCTCTCTTTGCAAGCTTCTTTATGATCTTCCCGCTGGTCCAGGCGCGGTACAGGGTATGATCCGGAAACGCCGCCCCAAGATCTGCTTCTATGGCGTCGATGGTCTTCTTACGCGTCTCATTGACGCTGGTGCCGAAGCTGACGGCCAGAAGCCCTTTCTTTGCTGTATTTTCCATCGATTTTTATTCCTCCTGCCCCATTATATCAGTCTGGACAGGGGAAGTCTACAGAACTGCCTATAACGATTCGTTATATCAAAGGAATTCCACCTTGCCGCTTCCGATGTGGTAGAACGCGCCGCGCACCTCCAGGCCGTCCGTAATCTCAAGCTTCTCTTTGATGATCGACACGCTTCTCTCCACATTCAGGCAGCAGGCTTTGTACTCGTCCTTCTCGTGCCCGATCGCCTTTTTGATCTCATCGGTGATGGTCTTCACGAAACCGCCTGGCTCGCTGGACATGGCGGCTCCTACGGCGCCGCAGTGTTCATGCCCCAGAACCACCACCAGTCTGGTGCCCAGATGGTCCGCGGCGTACTCCACGCTTCCAAGCTGATGGTCGTCCATAACGTTGCCTGCCACGCGGATGACGAACAGTTCCCCGATTCCCGCGCAGAAGATGCTCTCCGGAATCACTCTGGAATCCGAACAGGTCACAACGATGGCATAGGGACTCTGGCCTTCCTCACAGGTTGCTTTGCGGATCTTTTGCGACACGTCTCCCGGGTTGGATTCTGCTGCCAGATAGCGCTCGTTTCCTTTCTTTAACTTTTCCAGCGCTTCCGCCGCAGATACTTTTGCTGCTTGCATATTTTCCTCCATTTCTGTCATGCATCATGACTTCGTGATGATATTATCATATCATATTCGGAGAAATATTTCACCTGGGATTTGGGATATTTTCCATATTATATCTCGACAAACTCGTAGTCCCGGCTTCCAATGCCCAGTTCTGCCGCCGCTTCCACGGTATGGATGCCGTTGCGGGATTCCATGCGCTCGATCAGATGCTTTTTGCCTGGATCATCCGACTGATAGACCAGGTCCACGCATGCCTGGTCCAGGGCAACCGGATCAAGAGACGCCAGCATGCCGATGTCCGCCATCTTCGGGTCTTCCGCTACGGCGCAGCAGTCGCAGTCCACGGACATATTCTTCATCACATTGATATAGGCGATCTTTCCTTCAAAATATTTGGCGATGGAGGACGCCGCGTCCGCCATGGACTCCAGGAACGAATCATGGTCTGCAGTCCAGAAGTTCTCCTCCACGCCGACTCCGTGAATATAGGCTTTTCCGTGGGAGGATGCGATTCCGATGGAAATATTCTTAAGAGAACCGCCAAAACCGCCCATAGGATGGCCTTTAAAATGAGTCAGTACCAGCATGGAATCATAGTTTTGAAGATTGCTTCCCACAAAATTCCTGTGAATCCTCTTCCCGTTCTCTATGGGCAGCTCCATCTCGCTTTCCGCGTCCAGGATATCCACCTTGGCAATCTCTGCCCAGCCGTGCTTCTTCATGGTCTCCCAGTGAGCCTCGGTCGTGTTGCGCGCGCCCTCATAGGCGGTGTTGCACTCGATAATGGTTCCGCCCACCTTCTCAACCATGGGCTTCCAGAATTCGGGGCGGATAAAGTTCTGATTGCCCACTTCCCCGGAATGAAGCTTCACCGCAACCTTTCCCGGAAGGCTCACTCCCATCGCATCATACAATTTTAAGACCGCCTCCGGTGTAATCTCTTTGGTTACATAAACTTTTGATTTTTCCATAAAGCATTCTCCTTAAAATTTTATTTTCTATATGAATTCCACTTTGCGTGTCACTCATCGCATTCCCAGGACAGGGTTCCTGTCCGCACCGCCGTTTCGTATCTGGCAATTTTGTAGTCCAGACGGTCCATGGCGTCTTTTAGAATTTTTTGCTGACGCAGAAGATTTTCTCTCTGCTCCTGTAAAAGAGACAGCCGTTCAGGGAATGTCTCATCCCCCTTCTTGGACAGCTCCAGATACTTTACCAGGGATTCCACCGGCATTCCCGCGCTTCTTAAGCAGACCACATGAGCCACCCAGTCCAGATCTTCAGGCTGATAGTCTCTGGCTCCTCCCGGAGTCCGGGAGATCCTGGGAATGATCCCCACGCGCTCATAATAGCGCAGCGTATCCTGCGTGATTCCATATTTCTCGCTTACTTCTTTGATTGTCATCCTGCTCTCCCCTTCCAGATATGTAAACCATAACGATATGATATATTATACTCCTTGAAGTTCACTCTAAGTCAAGCAGGAAAAAAAGCTACAAAAAGTACTTGTTTCATGATATAATATCCATAAAGGGCAGCGTCAAGTCTCTGCCCGGATTGATTATCTGGAGGTATATCTATATGGCATGGTATGAAGAATCCATATTTTATCACATTTATCCGCTGGGACTTACCGGCGCGCCAAAGCAGAACCCTTACGGGAAACCGGTCCACCGGCTGAACACGTTGCTGCCCTGGATCACCCACATCCAGGAGCTGGGCTTCACGGCCCTCTACATCGGCCCTCTTTTTGAATCCGTAGGCCATGGATATGAGACGACAGACTACAAGAAGCTGGACAGCCGCTTAGGGACCAACGAGGATCTGGCTGCCTTCGTGGCGGAGTGCCACAGACAGGGAATCCGGGTTGTGCTGGACGGAGTGTTCAACCATACCGGAAGAGATTTTTTCGCTTTTCAGGACATTAAAAAGAACCGGGAACAGTCCGTCTATAAGGACTGGTACTGCAATGTGAACTTCTGGGGAAACAACGAGTACAACGACGGCTTTTCCTATGAAAACTGGGGCGGACACAACCTGCTGGTCAAATTAAACCAGCAGAATCCCGCGGTCAAGGACTACATCTGTGACGTGATCCGCTTTTGGGTACAGGAATTCGATATCGACGGCATCCGCCTGGACGCAGCAGATGTGCTGGATTTTGAATATATGAAAGCCCTCCGCCGGACGGCCAATGAGGTAAAACCGGACTTCTGGCTGATGGGAGAAGTGATCCACGGAGACTACACCCGCTGGGTAAACGAAGGCACTCTGCACTGCGTCACCAACTACTCCCTGCACAAAGCCCTCTACTCCGGACACAACGATCACAATTACTTCGAGATCGCCCACACGGTCAAAAGGCTCTACGGTATGGGCGGCAACCGGGTGGACGGCCTTCGGCTCTATAATTTTGTGGACAACCACGACGTGGAACGCATCTATACCAAGCTGAACAACAAGGCGCATTATACGCCGGTTCATATCCTGCTCTACACCCTCCCGGGGGTCCCCTCTGTCTATTACGGCTCCGAGTTCGGGATCGAAGGCAGAAAAGAGCGTTTTTCCGACGACTCCTTAAGACCGGCCCTCGCCCTCTCCGATTACGGCGACGCCCTTGAAAAGAATCCCTGCACCCGTCTGATCACGGCGCTTGGCAGGGTGCGGCAGCAGAACAAGGCTTTGTCTTATGGAGATTATCAGGAACTTTTGCTCACCAACCGTCAGTATGCGTTCTCCAGAAATCTTGACGGAACTTCCGTCTTCGTCACAGTGAACAACGACGACAGTGATTATGTGATGACGCTTCCTGCCGAAAATGCAGCCGTCTATCTGGGCGCCCTCTCCGGAGAAAAAGTGTCCGCAGACGGCGGACGGCTCGTGGTCAACGTGCGGGCGAATTCGGGAGACGTCTGGGTCCCTCTGTCCGGCGATGCGAAAGAAGAAGCGCCTGCGCCGATGCTTAAAGTTCAGGAAGCGCCAAAACGCGAACCGCGGACCGAGGAAAAAGCGGCTCCAAAGACGGCTGCCGCTGTACCGGAAAAGACAGTTGCGCCCATGCCGGAAAAACCGGCTGCTCCCGAGCCGGAAGAACCATCTGCACCCAAGGCCGCTCCCGCTCCGTCAGGTGAGGAAGCAGACGCCCCCAGTCTGGAATCAGAGGCGGAAGCCTTTGAGAAGGGACGGATCGCCGGGCTTCAGGAAGCCATTCTTGCCATCATGGAAAAGAACGGACCGGTCACCGATCAGATGCGGCGCGATGTCTACGCCAACACCCATCATGGGTCTTTGATCAACTGGGTAAAGAGCTTCCGCTGAATTTAAAAGAAGAAAAAGCAATCAGGAGGCGCCATCCCGCGGGATGACGCCTCCTGATTCTGTCAGGAAAGCCATTTATCTTGCATGCCTTAGAATCCAGCCTACCCAGTCCGCATAATACTTTCCGAGCACATGGGCATTGTCCATGGTATATTCTTCTGACAGATTCCCTTCTTCGTCGTCAAAAAGTTCATTCACATCCAGATAGAAGCTCGTCTGTCCGTCCGCCATCCGGGATACTGCCTCATTAAAGCGGTCAATATTCGCATTGGTATAGATGGGAGAGCTTTCGGACTTCGCTCCCGTGATATGGAGATTGGCCTCCAGGAAAAGCTTTGCCTCCGGCTGCCACTGCCGGAGCTTCTCAAGAAGTTCTTCGTACCTGGATACGGTGCGGTCATACTCATACCCCAGCTCATTGATGCCCAGCATCACATAGATCTTCCCGAACTGGCGTCCTGTCAGAATCGCTTCCAGGGTCCTCTTCTCTCCCGAGACCGTCTCAAATTCTTTGTCAAAGATCTTATAGACATTCATCCCGGCGTCCGCCACCACTTCCGCATTTCCCAGGTTGCCGTACTCCCGAAGCCCCACGGTGCGGGAATCGCCGATGAACAGCGCGTCGTCAAAATACGAAAGGTCCGCCTCATACTCCACCGGTTCCGCCGCTTCCAAAGCTTCTGTTTCCTCTATCGTTTCTGGAACAGCCTCCTGTACTTCCGCCGCCTCGATCTCCTCCTCGGTACCCGGATCTTCCGCCACCGCCGCCTCATCCGGCAGTTCTTCCGTCTCTGTATGATCCGACACCGCCTGCACCTCATCGATGGACGAAGGGAAATAAAGAGCGACGCCATGATCCCCTTTCTGCAGGATTCCAAGCTTCCAGGCGCCGCCAACGATCAAAAGGCTTGCCGCCAGGTACAGCACAAATGAATGCTTTTTTGTATTTCTTCTCCTCATCGCCTTTTCCTCTTTAGAACTGATAATATAAAAACGGATCATCCAGACCCAGATACATACAGTAAACACAGACCCAGAAAAGCGCCACCAGCCCAAAGGTCACAGAGGCACGGTACTTATACTTTTCATACAGAATTCTCGGCAGCCCCGTACTGCACAGAAGCGCCGCGGCCATGGGCCAGATACAGGCGCTTCCGTACTTGATAAAATCACCGCTGTACACCGCTCCCGCCCTCTGTCCCAGGAAGGGAAACAGACGCGTCAGGTAGATCCAGAACTGAGACAGGTCCGTAACCGCGAACAACAGCCAGGACAGTGGGATTACAAGCAGCATATACAGATGCCCCAGCACCGGAACGCGGTCAAGCGCCTTCTTCATTCCCCGCTTCTCCAGAAGAATCAGCAAAAACAACGCAAAGCCCCACAGGACAAAGTTCCAGCTGGCGCCGTGCCAGAGCCCCGTCAGCATCCACACGAAGAAAAGATTCCGGTAAGGATGGCTTCGGTTGCCTCCCAGCGGAATGTAGACATAGTCCCGAAACCAGCCCCCCAGCGTTATATGCCACCGTCTCCAGAATTCGGTCATGGAACGGGACAGATAGGGATTACTGAAGTTGTCCGGAAAGTCAAAACCCATGATCTTCCCCAGCCCTTTTGCCATCAGAGAATATCCATAAAAATCAAAATAGATCTGAAAGGTATAAGCGGCGATTCCAAGCCAGGCCATGGGACAGGAAATACTTTCGTATCCGATCGAACCCGTCTGGGTCCAGAGACCGCCCACCCGATTGGCGATCAGCACCTTCAGAATCAGACCGATGGTGAATTCCCGAAGCCCTTCCTCCAGGTTCCGGAAAGAATGGTCTCGACGGTGCATCTGACCCCTCACCTCACGGTAGGTCACGATGGGCCCAGCGATCAGCTGGGGAAACATACACAGATACGTTCCAAGCGTCAGGAGGGACGGCTCCGCCTTCTCCTCTTTCCGATACACATCGATCAGATAGGAGCTGATCTGAAACGTGTAGAAGCTGATCCCAATGGGCAGGACCAGATTCGCAAAAGGAAGCCTCGCCGACATTCCTCCCCGCTCCAGAATCAGATTCACGTTCCGACTTACAAAATCCAGATATTTGAATACAAAGAGACAGCCGATGTTCCAGCTCATCCCGGCTGCCAGACAACCGGTCCTCCCTTTTTTACTTCTGCAGCGCGCCATATGCCGGGCCGCAGAAGCATTCACCAGGATGGACAGCATCATCAGCAATACATAGACCGGATGCTCCCTGACTCCGTAATAATAAAAGATCAGGCTTCCGGTAAAAAGCACCGCATTCTTCCAACGACCGGGAACCAGAAAGTAGACCAGCAAAAATGCCGGAAGAAAACAGAACAGAAATGCAAAACTGCTGAAAACCATGTACCGATACCTTCTTTGTCTCTTTTGTTTCTCTGTCCCTATTATAGAATTCCCATGCATCCAAAAGGCATCATATATATTAATAAACTATGACATTTTATTTCGTTTTTGTTGTTATTTTTTTACTTTTTTCTTCTTTTTCCATCTTTTTTTCTCCTCCTTCCGGCGATATTCCAAAAGCATCAGAAGAATCACAAAAGCCCCGGCAAGCAGCGCCGCCACAATTCCCCAGAAGGTCAGATTATCCACCGTCTCTTCGGTATCACGATCCCTTCTCTCTGCCTGCGTTTCTCCCGCATCCGATTCTAGTGGATCTTCCCAGTCTGCAGCCGCTTCCTCTACCGGGTATGGCTCGTCCTCCGTCGTCTCCGCTTCTGCTTTTGGAAGCTGCGGCTCGGAAGGATTCTTCTGGCCCGGGCTTTTCTGACCGGCGCCAACCCGGATTCCCACGCTTGGGCGCGTCTTCTGTTCGGGAATAAACTCGCTTCCATAGGATTCCTTATCTTCATTGGCAGAATCTCCGGAAGAAACATGGGTGCCGGGCTTTCTGCCGCCGTTTTCTTCTGGATTATCTTCCCGGTCTTCCACGGACGGTTCCTTCGGCCCCGGCACAGGTTCCGGTTCCGCCGGAGGTTGTTCCGGCGTCTCCTTAACACTGCCGACCACCGCTTTTCCTTCGGAAGGCGCGTAGATTTCCTCTCTCACCTGCAGATCATATCCGCGGTTGACAACCTTTAAACTGTCCGTCTTCACCCGGACAGTGGCCTCCGCCGACGCTCCGTTCTCCGAGTTCAGAACCACGCTGCCAAGGGAAAAATCTGCTCCCTCCGGAAGGCTTTCGCTCCCGTCGCCGGAGATATAAACCGTCAGCGTGCCGGTCTCCTCCTGATATCGATACTGCTTGACGCCCCCTGGCAGTCCCGGGTCGAAGGCAAAGGACACGCTGGCGTCAGAGGTTCCCTTTGTCACCTCCACTTCCATGCTAAGCTGCAAGGACACGGTGTCCTTCTCCACCGGGCTCATCAACACTTCCACTTTGTTCCCCTCGCCCTTCAAAGACACGGACTCCGGCACAAACGCTTTTACCGTATGTCCAAAGGCGAACAGGCAGGCGCCAAGAAGCGCCCCCTTCCACACCTGCCTTTTTCTGATCTTCTCTCTGCTCATCCTCGTGTCAGCCTCCATTGCCCAGGGTAAGACCGGGAAGTGTCTCCGGCACGGTCACGAACAAGGTGTCGCTGACCAGACGCTGACCTTCATTGGTCCCGGCGTCGTCCACCCGGTAAAGCTCGGCCCGCACCTGACGGGGCAGATCGGACTTCTTGATCCCGTCCGCCGGCTCGAACCAGTAGAGCCATTTGCCGTCGGATACTTTCCCCAGCATGGCGTCCGCTTCGGTCAGCGGCTTTGCCAGGATGATCTGATGGGCTCTGAGGGTTCCTTCCTCGTCGGTACCGCCCACGATCTTTCCGTTCTCATCGTAGAGCACCACCACATTGTAGGCCGGATTCCCCTCATAGGTGCCATAGAAGACGATGGAGCCTTCGGGAATGACATTCTTCGGATCATTTTTGTCATAGGCGTAGGCCTCCGTGAGAACGCCTATCCCCTCCTCCAAAATCTCCACATTGTCTCCGGAAGGTCCGTAGAGGTCGAACTCCGCCGCCTTTATTTCCTTCTGTCCCACTGCCGTGAGCTTCACCCAGGCCGCGTCGCAGGCCGCATTTTTCCCGTCCTTCATAAAGTATACTTTGGCGCTGTCATCCGTAAGCTCAAAAGTCCCTTCCTGCACGGTCCGGTAGTTCTCGCCGTCGGCGCTGACCTCGATCCGGTACTGCCTGATGGCCCCTGCGCTGTCCGGACACTGATAGCCAAAAGCGGCCACCTCTTCCATCCGGTTCAACTTCAGGATCACATAGGCGTCCTCTTTCGCGCTTCCAGTGTAGACCTGATCGGCCTTCCCGTCGATCACCATCTGGATCGCCGGAGTCTTCGCCGGCTCGCAGGGCCCGTCGTCATTTGCGCTCTGTTCTTGATCGGCAGCGGAAGTAAGATTGGTCTCCACCATCCAGCCGCTCTTTCCAAGACGTCCGCTTCCGTCGATCTTCTCCGGCTTTGCGGAATATACGTTCGACCGATTCAGCCATCGGTCAATGGCCGTGACCTCATAAGTCACCACGTGATTGGCCGCGAAGGAAACCTGGTCCGTAAAGGTACCTGTTCTGGTAAACCCGGCCACCTCCCGGCGCTCCTCTCCCCATTCCCGGAAAACCCGGGTGATCTCATAGCCCTGAAGCTGTCCTTCCGGTGCGGAGGATCCGATTTGAAGACTGACGTCGCCGTTCGCGCCGGAGGTCACCTCCGCCGACGTCACCACGTCCTTTCCGGCAAAACCTCCCTTAGAACCATATTCCATCTCATAAGCTCGCGCGTCGTCATCCACGTAATAGATGGCCCGCTCTTCCTCCGGAAACTGCTCTATATAGGCTTTGGTCTCACTGTCCGGACGCATGCCCCATCTGACGAAGAAATCGGTCAGGTTCCGCTCCGCCGCCGCACTGGCCAGACGCATAAAGGCCTGATCCCGGTTGCCGGGGATCTTCAGATTTCCGGGAGCCGACCCGGGATTGCGCGCATAACCATCCACCCGGGCAAAGAACAGATGTTCTTTTATCTCCTGATAGTTATCGTACATCTTGTAATTATAGTCTCTGTCGTAGGCAAGATGAAGCTGCCAGTACATGCCAAGCTGGGTAAACACATTGTCGGCATACCCCACCGCGCCGGAGGTCACTTTGTCAAACACTTTCTCGTACTGGAAACGGACCGAATCATTCCGATCCTTCACCTGTGCCAGCACGGAGAAATAATTGTTCGTTACCTCCGCATGAGCATAGGCGGACTGGTTGATCTGATGGCCGATCTCATGGGCGATCCCCCAGCCGAAATATCTGCCGCTCTGATACCTGCCCGACTCGTCGGAAACCACCGGCACACTGTTCATCAGTCCCGGAACAGAGCCCCACTCGATCCCGATGTGATTTCCGGCCGCATACATGAAGGCTCCCGCGAACATCTTCATATAGCGGATATTCAGGTAGCCGTAAGGAAGATGGTTCTCCTCGATCACGGCGCTGGCGGTCCCCTCCGCAAAGGAATCCGTCAGTCCTTTGTGCTGGTAGAACAAAAGCATCATCCGATCCATGGCGTCCAGACTATTTTCAAGCGTTTTCTCCTGCCCGCTGCTCCCCAGTCCCGCCAGCACCTGGCTTGCGGGAACGGAGAACATCATGTAATCGGTCACGATGTCGGTCATGTTGAGAATACAGGTGGTCTGCTGATAGTCATACTGTACGCTGGCATTACCGCTGCCTGTATGCAGTTCTCCATGGGCAGAGGCGAGATCTCCCACATAAGTCTTCAGTTCCTTTATGTATTCCCGAATTCTCTCTGCACGCTCTGCCTCCGGGACACGGTAGACATTCAGTACCGGGAACGTACTGCCGCCGCTGACCCGCACCGCATACTGATCCTCCGGGTCGTCTCCGTTATACTGGACATAAAGCGCTCCGCCCTTCTCCACTTTCGTTGACAGAAGGGAAGGTACCGTCAGTTCGTTCCGTCCGATCTTCAGATTCACAGACTGGGACAGTCCGTCGGACTCCGCATGCTGCTGGGTATATACCAGGGAAAGCTTTGTGCCGCTTCCGGTTTTCATGCCGGGATTGCCCACATACACCACAATCTTCTCTCCCGCCGCCGCGGTCACGCCCAAAGGCTGGATCGTCGTCACACCGCCCACAGAGATCCCGGAATTCTTTCCTGCGGCGATCATCGGATTCACCGGGATCACGCCTCCAAGGCCCTCGGTCTCAAGAAGCTGTTTTGCCGTCTCCAGCTCCTTTTTCAGAGCCGCATAGTCCGGATGCAGTTCCCCGCAGACCGGGTCCGGCGTCTCCAGACGCTTTTCCAGTTGTTGAATGGTATCCGCCGTCACGTCTTCCTTCAAAGTGATAAACAGATCGTCGGCGTAAAGTCCCAGGATCTCCTGCTCCAGGCTGTCGTACTGATGGAAGCGGATCTCCGCGATGGCCACCTTCTGCTTGCCGGAAGACTGTCCCACAGCCACCTTGATCCTGGAGGTCTTGATGGGCTCCTTCCACTTGATCAGATAGTATTTGCGGTTCTCGCTGACTCTCTGGGAGATGGACGCTCCCTCCACTGTCTTTCGCTGACCGGACTCATCCCAGTACTGCACATTGACATAGGTAAAGTTCCCGGCATCCATGGGCTGGGCCAGGGTGATCATACCGATCTCATAGGCTTTATCCAACTGGGCGGTCACCCCTTTATTGCCATCCGGATAAGCGCCTCCGAAATCCCAGTCATTCCGGTTTACATAAGATGTATAACTATTGTCAAAGACGCCCAGCGCACTGCCGTCCTTCGTATCCAGCGGACTGTCCACCATATTGGCGTTTCCTCCGCCGTAGGTTGCCGAGACGATATGGGCGCTCAGTTTCCCGACCCCTTCGGACGTGTTGATGAGGCCGTAGGCCGGAAGCTTGGCCGCCACCAGTCCGCTGATGGTCCGATCCGAGGCTTTCAGAGAAGCCGGTCCCTCTCCCAGTTCGTTGACGCCGGTCAGATACACTTCATATTCCGTGTCGTCCTTCAGGTCGTCAATCTGATAGAAATTCCCTTCGATCCCTGCGATCTTCTCGTACTTTGATGCCCCTGCTTCCTTATAAAACAGATTGAAGCTGTCGGTATCTTTCATGCGGCTCCAGCGCACATCAAGACAGCGGTATCCGCCGGTGACCTTGACCCGGTCCGGTGCCGGCGGCTTGCCGTCCGGCTTGGGAATCACTGTCACCGTCTCGGAGTCGCCGCTCTTCCATTCCCCGTTCAACGAGCGCACTTTCACCTCATAAGGCGTATGGTTGACCATCTCCCGGCCCTGAAACTGCTGCACCGTCAGAGAGGTCTGCGTGGTCCGGCGGCTCTCTGTCTTTCCCTCGCTGCTCACAAAGACTTCATACGCCGTCACGTTGTTCTGCTTTTTCCAGCTTACCGTAAAAGACTTGTTCCCCGGTTCTGCAGCCAGGTTGGCAGGAATATTAAGATCCGGCTCCGGAATCCGGCTTGCCATGTCGTTGACAAACTCCACTTTGGAGATCTCCGCCAGATTTTTCGCGTCCGAAGTCTTTTTGATGGTCAGAATGATCTTCTTGACCGCGATCTGTCCTCCAAGATCAATGTAAATCGTACCGTCCTCTTTTTGGGTCACGGAGAGCTGCCCGCCCTGTCTTGCGGCAACCGGAGTCATCAGCGGCTCGAACAAAAACTCCCCGGTCAAAGGCTGATCCTCCTCCGTCACCACCACCACACTGCCGCCGATCACGGAGTGCGCCTTTTCCGTTGGCGCTCCAATCACGATCTGCTCCATCTTCGGCGCCTCGGTATATTTTGAAAAGTCAAAGGCAAGTTCCGCCGGATTGTTCTCCGAGATCACGCCGCCCGCACTGGCGAGAAGAAGCCCTTCCCTCCCTTCTGAAAGCGCCTCCGCGCTGCCGGACTGAATATTTCCTTTTGTCACGGTCAGCTCTGCTGCCGAGAGCGGAATCAAATACTCCGGCGCCGCCTTTGTCTGCTGCTTCAGGATACCGGACAGATAGTTTAGATCCAGAAGATCCACCGCTCCGTCTCCGTAGAGGTCCAGATGATCCGCATACTGTCCGGACTCCATGGCGTCCACCAGGCCGTCCACGTCTTTTTCATCGACTTTTCCGTCCCCGTTCACGTCTCCCTTTGCCAGAAGACCCGGGTGAGCCTGATCTGTGCCGACCCTTGCCTGCCCGGTGTAAAGCTGTATCCGGCTTAAGCGTCCGTCCGCCTGGATCGTCTGGGTGTACGTGCCATAGCCCTTGGCGGATACGGTCAGGTCATAACTTCCCGCTTCCAGATCGAAAAAAAGAACCGAAGTTCTCGAAGGCACCAGCTCGTCTTCTTTCGAAGCCGCCAGCACCACCGTCTTCGTCCCCGCTCCCTCAAGACGGATCTCGAACTCCTGATCCGTCTGCACCGGCACTCCGGCGGTGATCATCACTTCCACCGATCCTTTTATGTAAACCTCCTCTTCCGATAAGGGGGTCTGACCCTCCGGTTCCTCTTCCGGCTCTGCCAGCGGGTCCGCCTCTGGCCCTTCCTGCCCCTCCGGCTTTGGATCTTCCAGATCTTCCGTATCCTCTGGTTCCTCCTCCGGAATCTCCTCCTCCGAGTCCGGATTCTCTGGCTTTGTATCCTCGTCCTCCAAGTCCAGATCCCCGATCTCCGGTTCCATGACCGACCACCGCACCGCATCGTCAATGCTTCCCGCCCGGGCCGCCTGACCCACAGACGGGAACGCAATCAACGCTGCCAGCACTCCTGCCAGTAACCTCGCACATCTTTTGTTCATTCGTCCTTTTTCCTCCTGTCGCTGTAAGAGTGCTATTATTTTATTATGAAATCACCGTTTCCGCAACCTTTTTTTCACTTGGTTTACGGCTCTTTTAATTCACACTCCCCACCTCTTCATAGGAAGCATGCCGCTCCAACAACTCCGACATCCTCCCCATCATCTTCAGATCCCCAAAAAGGATCACCCCGCACAGCCGGTCGTTCAGGAAATAGCACTTTTTGTACTGCCCTTTCCCCATGTCCTGGTACTCCAGCGTCTTGTAGAGAAGCTTCGGATTCTTTCCGTTGTCCCCGGCCGCGTACAGGGCGGTATGCATCCCGTGGAAAGTAAGCGCCGGGGAGACCGGCTTGTATCCCTTTTCCTCTCCGGCCGCATTGGCGCCGGCAATCTTTCCCTGCTCCACCGCCTGAGACCACACCCCGTAGTTCATCCCCTGATACTCCACACAGTCCCCGCAGGCGTAGATATCCGGGAGGCTGGTTTCCATCCGCTCGTTCACCACCACGCTTTTACGGACTTCCAGTCCGGCCTCCAGCGCCAGCTCCGTACAGGGGCGCACACCGGCGGAGATAACGACCAGATCTGCCAGAAACCGCTCTCCTCCCGCAATCGTCACTCCGGTCACCTTCTCCCTTCCGTCAATGGAAGCCACCGCCGCTCCGGTCCGGATCTCAATCCCGCAGCCTGCCGCCGCTTTTTTCAGCCATGCCCCGGCTCCTTCGTCCAACTGCCTTCCCATCAGCATCGGCGCCACTTCCAGAACGGTAACGGAAAGTCCGGCCTTTCTCATCTCCCAGGCCGCCTCCAGTCCCAGCACGCCGCCTCCGATCACCACCGCGTGTCCGGCGCCCTTCATCAGGAGCTCCAGCCGCTTTACATCGGACAATCTTCGGATGGCGATCACCTCCGGCAGGCTACTTCCGGGAATCGGCGGTACAAAGCATTCGCTTCCCAGAGCATAGATCAGCCGGTCATAACCCGTCTGTTCTCCCCCGGACAATTCCACTTCCCGATGCTTCGGATCAATTTTCAGCACCTCCTGCCCCGGCATCAGACGAATCCTTTGTTCCCTGTAAAAATCTTCGTTCTCCATGGCGATCTGTTCCGCCGTAAGTCCCGACACGATGGCCTTGGTCAGCATCGGGCGGTTGTAGGGCAGACCAGGCTCGTTAGAGATCATCACAATCTCTCCGGTCCGGTCCCTTTTGCGGATCTCCAGGGCCGCGTAGAAGCCCGCCGCGCCGCCTCCCAGGATCACATACCGGCGGTCCGTATCTTCACGGTACCCGGTCTCTTCCTCTTCCACCGGCACAAAATGCTCCCTGCCCACTCCGCAGACCGGGCAGATACTCAAGGAAGCGTCAAATATTTCCCCGCAGACCAGACATTTTACCAGCTTTCGTCTTCCGCTTTTCTCGGGAGGCTGCGTCTCCTTCTCCTGCACCATGCAGCCAAAGCGATAGCCGTACTCATAAGCGCTTAAAAGATCCGCTTCCCCGGGCCGGAACCGTACCCGCAGGCCGTCCGCTACCCGAAGCTTCAACTGCTTTAACCGCTCGGTCAGATGGGGAACGCCTTCTCCGCTCCAGCCGTAGCTTCCGAAGGCTCCCGCGTACTTTCCGCCATGGGTGACCGGGAACATGGAAAGCGTCAGTTCCCACACAGGTCTTAGCGCCTCTCCCAGGATCGTCGGCGTTCCAAGAAGGAATCCTTCTGCCAAAAGAAGCTCCTCTGTTACTTTGGCCGGGTCCGACTCCACCAGGTCGTAGAATCGAACCTCCAGGTCCCCGCTGTCTGAAAGTCCCTCTGCAATCTTCTCTGCCAGCATGCCCGTATAGCCGTAAGCGCTGACATAGGCAATCACGACCGTCTTTTTCGGATTCGGAGGCCGGACGGCGGACCACTCCTTGTACTTCGCCAGCACCTGACGAATCCGGTCACCCGTCAGCACCGGACCATGGCCGGTACAGATCATGGTGATATCCATCTCCTCCACCCGTTCAAGGGCTTTTCGCATACTGGAGGGAAAAGGGCCGATGATGTTGTCATAATAATATTTCAGCGCCTTCTGATAATCCTCCTCCTGCGTAATCGCATCCGATACCACCTCCGGCAGACAGTAGTGAGCCCCAAAGGAGTCGCAGGTCACCAGAATCTGTTCTTCCTCTATAAACGTATACATCGTATCCGGCCAGTGCAGATTGGGCACAATTAAAAAGCGAAGGGTCCGGCTGCCGATTTTCATCTCTTGATTGTCTCTCACCGGGAGCCCGGTAAAATCCCGGTTCACAATCTCTCCGAGAAACCCAAGCGCACAGGGAGTTGCCAGAATCTTCATCTGCGGACTGTAATCAAGAAGCCGTTCGATACTGCCTGCATGATCCGGCTCCGTGTGATCCACCACCAGATAATCAATGGCGCTCACATCCGCCACCTCTTTTAACTGTCCCAGATATTCTTCAAAAAATGTTTCCTTGGCCGTCTCGAAAAGGACCGTCTGATCCCCGGCCTTCAATACATAGGCATTGTAAGTGGTCCCGAATTCCGTGTGCATGATGATATCGAACACCCGAAGCCCGGCGTCCATAATCCCGGTCCAGTAGAATCCGTCCCGTAACTTTACTGCTTTCATAAGCGCCTCCTTATTTCACACATTTTTGTTATAGTATGTGTCAAAAAGGGAGCGCTCACTCTAAGACTTTGCATTTCTGTCAAAAGCATTTTCAGAACGTTTGTTTTCTGGTATAATAATATGTGAAAAGGAGGCGCACTATGGACAGGCAGCCGCATTATTATATCGCCATCGACTTAAAATCTTTTTATGCTTCTGTGGAATGCATCGAGCGGCACTACAATCCGCTGACCACCCATCTGGTGGTGGCGGACGCAAGCCGGACAGAGAAAACCATCTGTCTTGCCGTATCTCCTTCCCTGAAAGCCTACGGCATCCCCGGCAGAGCCCGGCTCTTCGAAGTCGTACAGCGGGTAGCGAAGATCAACCAGGAACGCAGGCGGTGCACGCCCGGCGGACAGTTCCTGGGCTCCTCTTTTCACGCGCTCGAGCTGGCCCGGCATCCCGAACTGGAGCTGTCCTACATCACCGCGCCTCCGAGGATGGCCTTCTACCTGGAATACAGCACCAGGATCTACAACATTTATCTAAAATACATCGCGCCGGAGGATATCCATGTCTATTCCATCGACGAGGTCTTTATGGACGTCACCCATTATCTCGCTACTTACCGCATGACTCCCCGGGAGCTGGCGGAAGCAATCATACAGGACGTCCTTGACCATACCGGAATTACCGCTGCAGCAGGAATCGGCAGCAATCTCTACCTGTGCAAAGTGGCCATGGACATCGTGGCCAAGCATGTCACGCCCGACGAGAATGGCGTACGCATCGCGGAACTGGACGAGATGAGCTACCGAAGGCTTCTGTGGGACCACCGGCCCCTCACGGATTTCTGGAGAGTCGGACGTGGTTACCAGAAAAAGCTGGAGGCCGCGGGGCTGTTCACCATGGGCGATATCGCCCGCTGCTCTCTGGGCTCCGACAGCGATTACCACAACGAAGATCTTCTCTATCAGATGTTCGGCGTCAACGCGGAACTTCTGATCGACCACGCCTGGGGGTACGAACCGACTACCATGGATCTGATCAAAGCCTACCGGCCGGAGACCAACAGCATCTGTTCCGGACAGGTATTGAAAACCCCTTATGATTTTGAGAAGGGTCGGCTGATCGTTCAGGAGATGACCGACCTCATCGTTCTGGAACTGGTGGATAAGAGACTGGTCACGGATCAGATGGTGCTCACCATCGGTTACGACATTCAAAACCTGATGGAGCCCTCCATTCAAAAGGATTACAAAGGAGAAGTGACCACCGACCGCTATGGCCGTAAGGTCCCGAAGCATGCCCACGGAACCGCCAATCTGAGCGGACAGACCTCCTCCACCAAAAAGATCACCGACGCGGTCCTTCGCCTGTATGACCGCATCGTGAACCCCAGGCTCCTGATCCGCCGGGTGACCATCGCCGCCTGTCGTCTCGTCGACGAGACAAACGCCGCCCGGACCGAATCGTATGAACAGCTTAACCTTTTTACGGACTACGCCGCCTTGAAAAAGGAGCAGGAAGCAGAAGAGCAAAGACTTGCCAAAGAACGGAAGCTGCAGGAAGCCATGCTGACCGTGAAGAAAAAATATGGAAAGAACGCGATTCTCAAGGGCAGCAGCCTTCAGGAAGGTTCCACCGCCAGAGAACGCAACCGCCAGATCGGAGGACATAAGGCATGAACGAACCGACACACAAATACGACGACATCATCCATCTGCCCCATCCGGTATCCCGAAAGCATCCCCGGATGTCGGCCTGGAACCGCGCCGCCCAATTTTCCCCCTTCGCCGCCCTCACTGGTCACAGCGACGCCATCCAGGAGACGGAACGTCTGACCGATGAGTGGATCGAGCTGGAAGAAGACCAGAAAACGCGGCTTAATGAACAGCTTCAGATTCTTCGGGAACATCTGCCCTCGCAGCCGCAGGTAGAGATCACGTTCTTTAAGCCGGATGAGAAAAAGAGCGGCGGTGCCTACGTAACCGTCCAAGGCCGCGTAAAGAGGCTGGACGAATACAGACGCCGCATCCTCTTTACCGACGGGACGGCGGTTGCCCTCTGGCAGATCTCTTCCATCCAGGGAGAACTTTTTTAAGCCCCTATCTCCAGATCCCGACCCGGTCCTCCGGGGCTACATACATGCCGTCCTTCTCCTTCACATGATAGACCTCATAGAATTCATCACAGGAACTCAGTACTGCATTAACCCGGACCTTGTTTGGGGAATGGGTGTCGATGTTGATGAGATAGAGCGCGTATTCCGAAGTGTCCTGACATGCCCAGTTGTACGCCATCTGACCAAATGCGTCTTTCAGCGCGTCTTCCTCCTCCCCAATGATGGAGACGATACAGGTCAGCGCTCCTAAGTCCGCGATATTTTCTTCCAGGGTCAGCTCGCCGTTCACGTTTGTCCCCATCATCTCATATTGATCATAATATTCTACAATCGACCGGGAGAGTCTCTGATACTCTTCCATCTCTTCCTCAGTCCACCACACGTTATAATTCCCATACTCGTCGTACAAAGCTCCGCTGGAATCAAAAGCATGGCTGACCTCATGGGCGATCACGTAGCCGATCCCGCCCAGATTCGCCCCTTCGCTGTTCTCATGATCGTAAAAGGGCGCCTGCAGGATCGCTGCCGGAAATACAATCTCATTGTTGGACGGATCATAGTAGGCGTTGACGGTCTGGGGCGTCGTGCTCCACTCGCTCCGGTCCACCTGGTCCCCAAGATGATGCAGACTGTACTCGATGGCCACCTCCATGCTGGTCAGCAGATTCGACATCAGACTTCCGCCCTCCGAAATCGGCGTCACCTGCATCATATCCTTCGCCTTTGGCCACTGATCCGGATATCCGATCTTCACCTGCATGGTCTGAAGCTTGCAGATCGCCTTCTCCTTCGTCGCTTCGCTCATCCAGTCCTGACGACGGATCACCGTCTCATACTCCTCCAGAATCCGGGCAATCATCCGCTCCACCTCTTCTTTATCCTCCGGAGAAAAGTGCTCTTCTACATACATCGTACCAAAATCCCAGGGCAGCAGCTCCTGGGTCAGCTGCATCCAGTTGTCCTCATCCCCCCAGGACTCCGTGATCCCGTATAATGCGTTCTCCATCTGCTCATATAGCTTGAAAAATGCCTCATTGCCGTATTCTGCCGTGTCGTTCAGCATGACAAAGGTGGAATAGTCCTTCAGAGCCTGCAGATTTTCTTCTACCAGAAGCGCATTGACCGTCTCCGCCTGACCCACGTCCATCACGATATACTGCTCCTGTCCGTCGATCCGCAGGGTTTCAAGCATCTGTTCCACGTTCACATTGGTGAATAACTGCTTAAGCTCCTCCGCCGTATAGACGTTGTAGGTGAGGGATGGATCGTACATTTGTTCTGTTTTCAACGAGGAAGCGCAGATCTTACGCAAAAGTGTTTCTACCGAATCCGCAGACTGCTGCGCCTCCTCCTCCGTCATACCGAACTCCCGGAACATGGCCTTCACATAGTCAAAATACATGGTCACATAGTCCTGGGTTCCTTCTCCCTCCATATATTCCTTGCCGATCAGCGTATCCGCATACGTCAGATAGACTGCGTAACGTCCGGAATCAATCTTATCCTGCATAATACTGTAGCCGCCCACGATGCTGCTGAAGCCAAACTGCCCGCTCAGCTTCGCCAGCGCATCCACATATTCTTCGATATTCTGTGCGCTGCGAATGCTGTCCATATGAGGCTTTAACGGGCCAAGCCCGGTCTGCTCCCTGTTCTGGGTATCCGACACGCAGGCATAGAGGTCCTTGATCTTCTGTTCACTGCTGCCTCTTTCGTAGGTCTCCCCATCCTCTGTCAGGCTTTTGATCAGCTCTTTCATCTCCTCGTTTGCCACCGCCGACAGCTCCGTGAACCAGTCCCAGTGGGCGTCCGTCGCCTCCAGTTCAATCTCCTCCAAAAGCTCTTCATTGATGTACTCATAATAATCATCCTGGGCCTGGGTTCCCCCAAACCTTCCCACGATTCCGCAGCCGGTCAGCTGCAGAACAAACGATACGATCAAAAAACATGCCGGCAATCTCTTTTTTATCATGCACATATCCCCTTTCTCCATTTGAGTCCCGCATCTGCCCTCACTTCGCCCCAGTGTCCAGGGTGTGTTGAATCATGCCAGTAAGCTGCTTTCTCACATCCCACTTTCAAACCCACATCGCCAATATCCTCACGATTTAATACTGTTAGAGACAAGAAAGGAAGAGGACATGAAAGTGTCGTCTCTCAGATCCTCTCCTTTTTTAATCCTTATTGATTTATTATTCCCCCATCAACAAAAATCAAAATCTGCGATGAGAAAAATCTTTTTCTTCAGAAACGCAAACGTCTGTTCACTACGTCTCCGACAACGCCGCCTGCGCCGCCGCGAGTCTTGCAATCGGCACCCGGTACGGGGAACAGGATACATAGTTTAAGCCTACCTTATGGCAGAACTCCACAGAAGAGGGATCTCCTCCGTGCTCGCCGCAGATACCAAGCTTGATATCCGGTCTGGTCTCGCGGCCAAGCTTCGCCGCCATCTCCACCAGCTTGCCCACGCCGGTCTGGTCCAGACGTGCGAAGGGATCGGACTCGTAGATCTTCGCCTTGTAGTAGGAATCCAGGAATTTGCCTGCATCATCGCGGGAAAAGCCGAAGGTCATCTGGGTCAGGTCGTTGGTACCAAAGGAGAAGAACTCTGCTTCCTTGGCGATCTCATCTGCAGTCAGAGCTGCACGCGGAATCTCGATCATCGTACCGATATGATACTGGATATCGCTTCCTTTTTCCTTCTTCACAAGTTCTGCAGTTTCTTCCACAATCTTCTTTACGAAGTTCAGCTCTTTACGCTCGCCTACCAGCGGGATCATGATCTCCGGTACGATGTCAAAGCCTTCTTCTCTCTCCACCTCAATGGCCGCTTCCATCACCGCACGGGTCTGCATCTTGGCGATCTCCGGATAGGTGACTGCCAGACGGCATCCGCGATGGCCCATCATCGGGTTGAACTCATGAAGCTCGTTGCATTTTGTCTTCACATCTTCTACAGACAGGCCCATATCATCCGCCAGCGCTTTGATATCTTCCTCATCGGTGGGAACGAACTCATGCAGAGGCGGGTCCAGATAGCGAACGGTCATCGGTCTTCCCTTCAGCGCCTTGTACATTGCCTTGAAGTCTTCCTTCTGGAACGGAAGCAGTTCCATAAGCGCTGCCTCTCTCGCTTCCTGATTATCAGAAAGGATCATCTTGCGGATCTTCGGGATTCTCTCCGGATTAAAGAACATATGCTCGGTACGGCACAGACCGATACCCTCGGCTCCCAGACGCACTGCATTGGCCGTATCCTCCGGTGTATCCGCATTGGTGCGCACACTCAGACGACGGAACTTGTCCGCCCAGCCCATGATTCTCTGGAAGTTGCCGCTGATGGACGCTTCTTTTGTCGGAATGTCTCCTTTGTAAATCTTGCCGGTGGTTCCGTCGAGAGAAATATAATCTCCCTCTACAAAATGGTGGCCGCCGAGATCGAACCATTTCTCCTCCTCGGAGATCTTGATCTCGCCGCATCCGGATACACAGCAGGTTCCCATACCGCGGGCAACCACTGCCGCATGGCTGGTCATACCGCCGCGGACGGTCAGGATACCCTGAGCCGCATGCATTCCCTCGATATCTTCTGGTGAAGTCTCCAGACGAACAAGGATGACTCTCTCACCTGCATCGTTGGCTGCCTTCGCATCCTCTGCGGTAAAGTATACCTTACCTGCAGCGGCGCCCGGAGATGCGGGGAGCGCGGAACCGATCACCTCTCCTGCCTTCAGCGCAGCCGTGTCAAAGGTCGGATGCAAAAGCTGATCCAGAGATTTCGCCTCGATGCGGAGCACCGCTTCCTCTCTTGTGATCATGCCTTCATCCACCATATCGCAGGCAATCTGAAGAGCTGCCGGAGCGGTTCTCTTGCCGTTACGGGTCTGCAGGAAGTAGAGCTGACCCTCCTGGATCGTGAATTCCATATCCTGCATGTCGCGGTAATGCTTTTCCAGTTTGTTTGCGATCTTCATAAACTGCTCGTAGCACGCCGGAAGATCCTCCGCCAGTTTGGTGATGGGCTGAGGCGTACGTACGCCTGCTACCACGTCTTCACCCTGGGCGTTGATCAGATACTCGCCGAAGATCCCCTTCTCTCCAGTGGACGGGTTACGGGTAAACGCAACGCCGGTTCCGGAGGTATCGCCCATATTGCCGAATACCATAGCCTGCACATTGACAGCGGTTCCCCAGTCGCCCGGAATATCGTTCATACGGCGATATACGATGGCGCGGTCGTTATCCCAGGAACGGAACACTGCCTTCACAGCGCCCATGAGCTGTTCCTTGGGGTCCTGCGGGAAATCTTCTTTTTTCGCCTCTTTGTAAACTGCCTTGAAACGGCTGATCAGTTCCTTCAAGTCCTCCGCGGTCAATTCGGTGTCAAAGTGAACGCCTTTTGCCTCTTTCACTTCATCGATGATCTTCTCGAAATAGGACTTCGGAACTTCCATCACAACGTCGGAATACATCTGAATAAATCTGCGATAGGAATCATAAGCGAATCTCGGATTGCCGGTCTTCTTTGCGAAGCCTTCCACTGACACGTCGTTGAGACCCAGGTTCAGAATCGTATCCATCATACCCGGCATGGAAGCTCTTGCGCCGGAACGGACGGATACCAGAAGCGGATCTTCTGTGTCTCCGAACTTCTTTCCCTGAAGTCCCTCCAGGAATACAAGGGCAGCCATGATCTGCTCCTCTACCTCGTTGGAGATTCTCTCTCCACTCTCATAGTAATCTGTACAAGCCTCTGTGGTCACAGTAAATCCCTGGGGGATCGGTAAGCCAAGGTTTGTCATCTCTGCCAGGTTTGCCCCTTTACCGCCCAGCAGATTTCTCATGCTGGCATCTCCTTCTTTAAAAAGATAAACCCATTTTGCCATTACATGCCCTCCTAAAAATAAGAATTCGTATTTTTTCCAAAAAATGATCCACTTTTTCATCTTTTGCGAAAAAAAAGCGCATCGTGTAACCGTAGGTTCCCTCTGCGCACATAAATATCATACCATATTTTAGGCGAAAGTCAATATATTTTGTGCTGTTTACACAAATTTTTTCACAAACAGGGCCGCGCGCCAAAGATCAGCGCACGGCCCTGTTATTTTTATGATTGACAAAAAGCTCCTTTTATTTCGCTACGACTTTTTTCAGCCTTACGAAACGGGGAAGACTGTTTTCTTTCTTCATCTGAATCTCGCCCTGAATCAGCGGCAGCGCATAATTCACGAACTCCTCCGATACATTGTTGCCTCTCTCATTGATCCATTCTACGGGAACCTTCTTCTCATAATTCGCCACCTTGGAAAGGTCCAGAAGATCCGCCTCGCAACAATAGCCGTTCGCGTCTCTGGTACACTTGAAGCCTACCATTTTGTCGGTCGTGCCTTTGATCGCCTCATTGACCGCCGTCTGGCCTGCCATGAAAGATTCATCAGAGTCCGTCTGGGAAGCACAGTGCTCCGCGCATCGCTGCAGCAGGGAAAGCTCAATGGGACGCACCTTTACTCCCGGAATCGCATTCTTCACCACATCACCCAGCTTCACTGCCAGTCCGCCAAGCTGCGCATGTCCGAAACCGTCGGTTGCGGAAGTCTCCGCCTCAGACACAAACTTGCCGTCTGCATAATGGATGCCCTCGGAAACCGCTACAATCACATTCTTGTTGGCATCCCAGATTTTCTTTACATCCTCGATAAACTCGTCCATCTTGAAATCCACTTCCGGAAGATAGATCAGATCCGCCGGATATCCAGCCACTCCTGCCAGAGCAGCCGCTCCTGCCAGCCAGCCGGCATGACGTCCCATAATCTCAACGATCGTCACCTGTCCCTTGTCGTATACGTGGGAATCCTGGTAAATCTCTACCAGAGAGGTGGCAATATATTTGGCTGCGGAAGCAAATCCCGGACAATGGTCTGTGCCGAACAGATCGTTGTCAATCGTCTTGGGAATCCCCATGACACGGCAGTCATAGCCAACCCTCTTCATGTACTTGGAAATCTTGTTGCAGGTATCCATAGAATCATTTCCACCGTTGTAGAAGAAATAACGTACATCATATTTTTTGAAAATCTCAAGAATCTTCTTGTAATCCGTCTCATCCTCATCCGGATCTGCGATCTTGTAACGGCAGGAACCAAGTGCAGAGGAAGGCGTATATTTCATAATTGCCAGCTCCTCCGGGTCCTCCTCGTCCATGATGTAAAGTTTGTCGTTCAGTACGCCCACAATCCCGTTGGCAGCGCCGTATACCTTGGTAATGCAATCGGCGTCAAGGCCTGCTTTGATAGCGCCGTAGCAGCTTGCATTGATAACAGAAGACGGACCTCCGGACTGCCCGATGATCATTGCACCTTTTAACTCGCTCATTTTAACAACCTCCTGGAGTATAATTTATATTTGGTAAATATGCTACCCATCTGTTAAATTATAGCAATAAACACAGCTAAAATAAAGCCTTTTTTTCATTCAGCATACTAAAACACAAACTTGTCTGCAAAATATGCGTCCAGCTCCTCAATCTTCACGCGCTCCTGGGCCATACTGTCCCGGTCACGGACGGTTACGCAGCCGTCGGCCTCAGATTCAAAGTCGTAGGTCACGCAGAAAGGCGTGCCGATCTCATCCAGACGGCGGTAGCGCTTGCCGATATTGCCTCTGTCGTCGTACTCACAATTATATTTCTTCGAAAGCTGTGTGTAGATCTTTTCCGCTCCTTCTCCGAGCTTCTTGGACAGAGGAAGCACGCCGATCTTCACCGGAGCCAGAGCGGGATGGAAGCGAAGTACGGTACGCATGTCGCCGCCTTCCAGTTCCTCCTCGTCATAGGCAGAGCACAGGAACGCCAGCACCACCCGGTCCGCGCCCAGAGACGGCTCAATTACGTAAGGAACATACTTTTCCTTGATCTCGTCATCAAAGTAACTCATATCCTCACCGGAGGTATTCTGATGCTGGGTCAGATCGTAGTCTGTACGGTCCGCAATGCCCCACAGCTCGCCCCAGCCGAAGGGGAACAGGAATTCGATATCCGTCGTGCCTTTGCTGTAGAAGCAGAGCTCCTCCGGAGAGTGATCCCGAAGCCGCATTTCCTCTTCTTTGATGCCAAGCCTCAGGAGCCAGTCACGGCAGAAGCCTCTCCAGTACTGGAACCATTCCAGATCCGTACCCGGTTTGCAGAAGAATTCCAGCTCCATCTGTTCAAACTCTCTGGTACGGAACGTAAAGTTGCCCGGGCTGATCTCATTCCGGAAGGATTTTCCGATCTGGCCGATGCCAAAGGGCACTTTTTTGCGGGAGGTTCTCTGTACATTTTTGAAATTGACAAAGATACCCTGGGCCGTTTCCGGCCTTAAGTAAATCGTATTCTTCGCATCTTCCGTTACGCCCTGGAAGGTCTTAAACATCAGATTGAACTGGCGGATATCTGTAAAATCTTTTTTCCCGCAGCTTGGGCAGACAATCTCGTGTTCGTCGATATACTTTTTCATCTCTTCCTGAGACCATCCGTCCACAGAGCCCTCAATCTGAATTCCCTGCTCCGCCATGTAGTCTTCAATAAGTTTGTCTGCGCGGAAACGCTCTTTGCAGGACTTGCAGTCCATCAGCGGGTCGGAGAACCCCCCAAGATGGCCGGAGGCCACCCAGGTCTGGGGATTCATCAGAATCGCGCAGTCCACGCCCACATTGTAGGGGTTTTCCTGCACAAACTTCTGCCACCAGGCTTTTTTTACATTGTTCTTCAACTCTACACCCAGATTACCATAATCCCAGGTATTGGCAAGACCGCCGTAGATCTCGCTGCCCGGATATACAAACCCACGGTTTTTCGCCAGAGCTTCAATTTTGTCCATCGTCTTTTCCATTTGATTCTCTCCTCAATATTTAATAAATAATGTAGGCATACTCGTCCGCATCCTCTATGGGCATCACCTGCATCATATGCTCCGATATAATCTCCACATTGTTGCTGACGTACTTGACCGCATTTTCCAGTTCCACGATTCCCTCTTCCCTGATGATCAATACATGGTTCGTCTTCTTGTCAGTCACTTCCGCGGTCGTGTACTCCTCATAATTGATGTCTTTAAATGTCATATCAAAAGAACGGCCCTCCCCCAGGGCGTCGTCGACCGTTCCGACAAAGCAGTATTCCTCACTGTACTTGCTGTAGGCTTCCGCATCCGCAAAATCCATCAAAAGATACAAAGTCCCATCCTTTACCTCCGCCTCGTCAATCGTGATCACCGGTTCGCTGTACAGGCTGTTATATGTATCCACTTCCCGCTCGATCATGGACTGAAACTCATTCAGACTGTAATAATCCTTCTCGAAGCTCTCCACAATCGCGTAGGTAAGCGCTCCGCTCTCCCGCACATACAGGGAGGATACGGACGGCTCAAACGAAGAACCGCAGCCTGGAACAGAACATAACAGGACGAATATACCGATGGCACTGATCCACTTCTTCATCCATTATCCCTCCTAAAAATATAATTCACTTTTACAAGTATACACATTCTAGAGGAAAGTTTCAAGTATTTCGAGGGATTTGAACTTCCGGTCTATGTAGTGTTCTCTTAAAAATGTAACAACTTTTTGAAATTCAAGAAATACTTCTTCGGTCAGTGTAAAGGTGTAGAGTCTTTCCACAGGGGAGACGGTCACGTACTGGAGGGCATAAAGAGTAGAGTGGTTTAAGTTCCACCCTGAGAACTGTTCGAAGGACTGAGGGCATTCCCCGCTGTAAATCATCGCTTTCAGCTCGTATATGTACCGCACAAGGCCCCGGGGCAGGGACGGAACCGACAGCGCCTTTAAAGACTGATACACCAGGCGCAGATAATCCGTTCCATCCACGTTTTCCTTTGTATAGTAGTCTGCAAATTCCAGAAAATACTGTCCGAAGCAGGCTCCCTCAAAATCCCGCATCAGTTCTCCAAAATAGTTCCGGACAGACGCCTGGGAGATGCTGTAGGAAGTCCTTCCTTCATAGATCTGAAATTCTCCGAATGCGAACACATTGGCGGCCGCCATCAAAGAATTCCCCGGTCTTCTTGCACCTCGGGCAAAAGCGCGGAACTTCCCCCTCTCTCTTGTCAGAAGGGTTACCAGCTTGTCATATTCCCCCACTGGTCTGGCAGACAAAACGATACCGGTCACCGTACAGGTCTGACTGCTCATGCTTTTCTCCTATCCTTCCTGCCCTTACTTCCTCCATCTTGTAGGCAAGATAATCTTGTATATCTCCGGTGCGTACAAATCGATTCCAACGATCCATCTTTTGACCTCCGCTTTCTCTGATCTGTGTAACCTTAGAATCCCCGAAGCGGTCCGGTACTATACTTCTTTCTTGTCATATCCAAAATTTTTTATCAAGAAGTCGGAATCCCTCCAGTCCTTCTTCACCTTCACCCAAAGCTTCAGATTCACCCTGGCTTCCAGTTGTCTCTCCATCTCATAGCGGGCCGCAGAACCGATCTTTTTCAGCATGGCTCCGCCTTTTCCGATGATCATTCCTTTGTGAGAATCCCGCTCGCAGACGATCGTCGCTTCGATATCCCACAGATTCCTCCCCGGACGCTGCTTCATGATATCGATGGATACGGCGATCCCATGGGGTATCTCTTCGTCCAGAAGCTTCAGCGCCTTTTCCCGGATCAGCTCCGCCGCAATCTGGCGCATGGGTTGATCCGTCACCGTATCCTCGTCATAAAACATGGGGCCGTAGGGCAGATAGTGGAAGATCAGGTCGATCAGACGGTCTTTATTGGTCCCTTTGAGCGCACTGACCGGTATGATTTCCGCAAAATCAAGAAGCTTCCGGTAGGTGTCAATAAAGCCCAGCACTTCTTCTTTTTTCACTGTATCCACTTTGTTGATCACCAGAATCACCGGGGTCTTTACCTGGGAAAGCTGCAGCGCGATGTGCCGCTCCCCCGCCCCGATGTAACTGGTGGGCTCCACCAGCCAGAGGACCACATCCACCTCTTTTAAGGTCCGCTCCGCCACCTGGACCATATATTCGCCCAGCTTATTCTTCGCTTTGTGGATTCCCGGCGTGTCCAGGAAGACAATCTGTCCCGCATCCGACGTGTAGACCGTCTGTATCCGATTCCTGGTGGTCTGGGGCTTATTGGAAGTAATCGCAATCTTCTGTCCGATAATCTGATTCATCAGTGTGGATTTTCCCACATTCGGCCTTCCAATCAGTGTTGCAAAGCCGGATTTCTTCTGTTCCGTCATAGTCCTATCCTCTTAATTTAAGTTCCGTATCTGTCCTCACTTCGCCCCAGCGTCTGGAAGGATTTTCCTTCCAGGGCCGCTTTCGGGCAGATGCTGTTTTTCATAAGCCGCCTGACCTGTCTTCAGGAGTGAAACAGATGGAAGGTCCGGTCAAAAAGGTCTTTTTCCTTCTCGATCCGGTTCTCATTGCCGATGGCGCAGAAGCTTCCTTCCTTGAGAAGTTCCCGGATGCCGAAAGCCAGTGCCCGGATGTCCGCCGGAGTCGCGTCGAGCACTTCGTCCCTGGTCTTCTGCAGATCCTCAATGGTCGCGTGCGTCAGCCACGCCGACATGGACCGGTTGCCTTCGGCGGCCGGAGTCAGGGGCGTGTCCAGATCACTGATGGTTCCGATGATATATTTGGTCATATCCCGCTCGCTGGCGTCGAATTGTTCCACATATTCCGCCGTCTTTTCGAACACCTCATTGGTCTCTCTTAAGTTGGGGTCCCTATAGGACACCAGGTAGCTGTCCCCGTAAACGCTGAAACCGCTCATACAGCCGTAGGCGCCGCCCTTTACCCGAATCTGAATCCACAGATAATCGTAGCTTAAGATCACCTTCAGAATCCGATAGGCGCCCGTATACTTGCTGATCTGTCCGGCCCGGGCCACATACTGGACCGCCGACGGCGTCATAATGCCCTCTTTATGCGCCTTAGGGGTTTCTTTCTCTTCCTCTCCGGCTTTTGGAAGCTCCGTGGTATACAGCGCCTTTTTGAGCGCCGAGAGCTCCTTTTTCACCGCCTCGATTCCTTCTGCCTTTGACGTACAGCTTACAATCAGATTCTCCGGCCGGAACACATATTCCATGACCCGGGACAAGTTTTGAATCAGTTCTTCCGCCCGGTCCGCAAAATGCCGCTCCAGTTCCTCTACGGTCTGGTAAAACGCGATGCCGTTCATCCGGTCGTTCAGACCCGCCGACTTCGAAAAGCCCGCCATTGCCCGCATGGCTGCCGCCGAGTGTCCAGAAGAGGTCAGATACATCTGCAGCCTGGATTTCAGCTGTGCTATGATCTCATGGAGCCGCTTTTTGTCCGTCAGCTTCGTCCGTTTTAAGATCTCCCGCATCATGGCGAAGGCAAAATCAGTCTTATCTGAGAGCACCTTTACTTTCATCTCGAACATCACCCGGAACTTACTCTTCTCCCGCAGATTGCCGTAGAGATTGACCGCAGAAATGATCCCGCCGGTATGACAGTTGATCTCGTTGAACAGTTCCTGATAACTGTAATTCTCCGTGTCCACAAAACCGAGCACATGCTTTAAGATCCCCATATACGGAACCAGTGACTCTGGAAGCTTTTCCGCGTCGAACAGAAGACGAATATAGCTGATCCCGCCGGTGAAAATATCCTGATGCAAAAGCGTCACCCCGTCCACCTGAAGCTCCTCGTTGCGAAGCGGCGCAGTCTGCCTTTTGATATCCTCTCTTTTCAGCATGGGAATTTTCTGAAGCTCTTCCTGGGAGGAGGGTTCGTCCTGATACTCCTTTAGAGCTTTTGTGCGCTCCACCAGGCTTAATACCCCTCCCCGGTCCAGTCCTTCCTTGTAATCTTGAAGCGTCTGCTCCACGCGCGTCGCTTCCTGAGCTTCCAATCCCGAAACCGGCCGCAGAATTAAAAGTGCACTGTGGGGATTCTCAAGCAGCCAGGTCCGTACCAGCCCTTCAAAGTATCCCTGCTCCATCTGTTCCTTCAGTTTTGCAAAATGCGGAAGCGCAAGCAGATGAAGGAAGGGCTTTGTCTCGTCATACAGCCAGCTGTCAAACATCTGAAGCCCGTACATCAGTCCTTTGGGATAGTTGCCAAAGTCCGCCTCCCGATAACGGAACTCATAAAAGTTCAGTCCCGCCTGAAGCGCTTTCCGGTCGAAGCCTTCCTCCGCAATCCTGGTCAGAGTCTCGCGGATAGTCTGTAAAAATGCATCCTTTTGTTCCAGATCCGCATGCTTGGCAATGACGGAAAAGTACGGCTGGGCAATCCCGTTTTCATAGGAGCTTAAGATATCCTTGCCGATCCCCGCATCCAGAAGCGCCTGCTTTAAAGGCGCTCCCGGCGCCGACAAAAGCGCATATTCCAATACCTGGAAAGCCAGATAGAGCTCCGCATCCAGGGAATCCCCCACCACCGCGCTGTAAGACAAATAGGCCTGGTTCTTCGGCGACTCTCCCGCCGAGATGGGATAGTCCACCGTCCGTTCCCGCATTCCGGCAAACGCTTCCTGTCTTGGAATAGAAGAATCGACTTCCAGGTAATCATAATGACTCAGATAATGCTCATCGATCCAGGATAGCTTTTCTGCCATGTCCATATTTCCGTACAGATAAAGATAGCTGTTGGAAGGATGATAATATTTTTGATGAAATGCCAGAAAAGCTTCATAGGTAAGCTCCGGGATGTGCTTCGGATCACCGCCGGATTCATGAAAATACGGCGTATCCGGATAGAGGGTGGTCATGATCTCCCGATCCAGCATATCCTCCGGAGAAGAAAAGGCGCCTTTCATCTCATTATAAACGACGCCGTTATAGATCAGCGGACTTTCTTCTGATGAAAGTTCATAATGCCAGCCCTCCTGTTGAAAAATCTTCTCTTCCTTATAAATATTCGGATGAAATACGGCGTCCAGATAAACATGCATCAAATTCTGAAAATCCTGATCGTTGCAGCTGGCCACCGGGTACACCGTTTTATCCGGATAGGTCATGGCATTCAAAAAAGTGTTCAGCGATCCCTTCACCAACTCCACAAAAGGATCTTTTACCGGGAAATCTTCCGATCCGCAGAGAACGGAATGCTCCATGATATGAGGCACACCGGTGCTGTCCGAAGGAGGGGTCCGAAACCCGATGGTAAATACCTTGTTCTCATCCTCATTCTCGATCAGCGCCACTTTGGCCTTCGTCTTTTTATGTTTCAGCAAATATCCGGTGGAATTCAGTTCCGGCATCTCTTTTTTTTGCATCAGCTCATAGGCTGACAGTTGTTCTATGGTCATTGATACCTCCAGCGTTTGATTCGTTTCCTCTCGTATAGTATGGACAGATTCCGGTTCTTATAACACTTTTTTCTAAACGGACATGTCTGCTGACGCAGACATCACCAAACATAAAAGTAGATTGCTCCGTGCTGCCGCACTCCCGCAATCTCCCCAGGCATTCGCAATCCGTGCTGCCGCACTGCTTGCTCATACCCGGGGCGCGCCAAATGTCCATAGATGCTCTCATGCAGGCATGTCGCCTCTATGCCCACTTGGCTTACTTTCATAGTAAATGACAAAAAGAAGACTGCCGCGTCTGGCGGCAGCCCACTTTCTTACGTCAGCCGATCCTTACAGATTGGTTTTGAAGAACTCTTCCATTGCGGCAGCTGCGGTATCCTCGTCCTCGCCTTCCACCGTTACGGTAACCGTGTGGCCTTTCTTTACGCCCATACTCATGATCGCCATCAGCCTCTTTGCGTCCGCTTTCTTGGTTCCGTTATCGATCGTCACAACGCTCTTATACGCTGCTGCTGCTTTTGCAAGCATTCCTGCCGGTCTTGCGTGGATTCCCAGTTCGTCCTGAATGGTGTAGGTAAATGATTTCATGTTCTTTCTCTCCTTTATATAAAAAATTTTTTAACAACGTATCACTTAAATGGCTTCTCTTAGCACTCGCGGATGCGCTTGCGAAGGTCTAATGTATATCCCGGTGATACAGAAAGCTCGTCGATACCCATCTGTACAAACTTCGCGGTCAGCTCCTCATCAGCGCCCAGCTCACCGCAGATTCCGCACCATGCGCCGTACTTGTGCGCATTCTCGATGGTCATCTGAATCAGACGCAGGATTGCTTCATGATGAGGATCAAAGAAGTCGTCCAGAGACTGATTCTGACGGTCAATGGCCAAAGTGTACTGGCTCAGATCGTTGGTGCCGATACTGAAGAAGTCCACATGGGGCGCCAGAAGATCGCTGGTAACCGCCGCCGCCGGCGTCTCAATCATAATGCCGAGCTCCACTTCGCCCATGGCCACATCTTCTCTTGCCAGTTCCAGTTTCACTTCCTCCACGATCTCTTTGATCTTCTCGATCTCTTTGACGGAGATGATCATCGGGAACATGATGCCCAGGTTGCCGAAAGCGGACGCCCGGAACAGAGCGCGAAGCTGGGTCTTGAATACTTCCTCTCTGGTCAGACAGATGCGGATCGCACGGTATCCAAGGGCCGGATTGTCCTCCTTCGGAAGTTCAAAATAGTCAATCTGCTTGTCCGCACCGATATCCAGCGTACGGATGATGACCTTCTTGCCGTTCATACGGGACAGAACGGTCTTGTATGCCTCAAACTGCACGTCCTCACTTGGATAATCGTCGCAGCCAAGATATAAGAATTCACTGCGGAACAGACCGATTCCCTCGGAATCATTCTCCAGCACCGCATCCACGTCATTCACGCCGCCGATATTGGAGTAGAGATGGATGTGTTTTCCGGACTGCGTGACGGTCTCTTTGCCCTTCATCTCCTGAAGAAGCGCTCTCTGCTCGTCCGCCTTCTTCTTCTTCTCCACCATCTTTGTCATGGTCTCTTCGTCCGGATCGATGTAGATCAGACCGGCAAAGCCGTCTACCACCGCCTGTCTTCCGTGGTATTCCTGCTCGATCTCGATGTCCGTCGTCACCAGCGACGGAATATTCATGGTTCTGGCCAGAATCGCCGTGTGGGAATTGGCAGAACCCTTCTGGGTCACAATCGCCAGAAGTTTGCTCTTGTCAAACTGTACGGTCTCACTGGGCGCCAGATCCTCCGCCACAATGATCACCGGCTCCGGCATCGCCTCCGGACTGACCTGGGTTCCATTCAGGATGGAAATCAGCCGATCGGAAATGTCATGAATGTCTGCCGCACGGCCTCTCATATAGTCATCATCCATGCTTAAAAACATGGCTGCCATCTGCTCACCGGTCATGAACACTGCATACTCTGCGTTCATCTTATCATTCTCGATGATTCCTGTGATGGACTCGTTATAATCCAGATCGTCCAAAAGCATCTGATGTACGTCAAAGATCATTGCCTCTTCTTCGCCCACATCCACGCGCGCTTTCTCATAAAGACCTTTCAGCTGGCCCATGGCTTTTTCCTTTGCCGCCTGGAAACGCGCAAGCTCTGCAGCAGTATCTTCGATCTCTACCTTATTGACCGCTTTTTCTGCCTTCCGGTATACGAAAATACTGCCGATGGCAACCCCTTTGAATACACTTTTGCCTTCTCTTACAATCATTCTTCTTCCTCCCAATCCATAGTTTCCTTTTGATGATCTGACAAATCTTCTGCCTCCGGCATCTCGCTTTCCACGATCTCCTCCGTCGGTTCTTCTTCCTCCGTCTCCGGCTCAATCGTCACAAAGCCTTTGCTGACTTCCTCCACTGCGATGGAAAGCGGTTTCTTACCCCTGCTGTCCACATACGCCTCCTCTCCCGCAATCAGTTGTCTCGCTCTCTTCGCCGTCGCAAGGACGATAGAATACCGGCTGTTGACTGTCCTGGTATCCCCCTCTGCCTCATTGTTAATCGTTGTCATTAAGTCTGTATAAGACGGATGCAGCATAACTATGATTCTCCTTTCGAAAAGCTTCTTAGTTCTTCTCTTACCTGGTTCACCAGTTCCATATGATATCGAATCCTCCGATGCTCACTCTCAATGATGGAATGGATTTCCCTCACGCAGGTCTCCAGCTCATCGTTGACCACCAGATAGTCGTACTCTTCAATTCCTTCGGACTCTTCAACCGCCCTTCTGAGCCTCTGTGCAATCGCTTCCTGAGACTCCGTCCCCCGCCGGGCCAGCCGGTTCTTAAGCTCCCGGGCATCTTTGGTCGTCACAAACAAAAGCACCGCCCCAGGAAACTGTTCCCTGATCTTGCGCGCTCCCTGAATCTCAATCTCCAGGATCACATCTCTCCCCTGAGACAACATCTCCTCCACATAGGCTTTCGGCGTCCCGTAATAATGATTCACATAACTGGCATACTCGATCAATTCGCCGTCTTCGATCATCTGTTCAAATTGTTCTCTGGTCTTAAAAAAATAGTCCTTTCCCTCTTCCTCTCCCGGTCTCGGAGCGCGGGTCGTCGCCGACACAGACAATGCATACTGCTTATGCTCTGCAAGCAGCTTTTTCATGATCGTCCCTTTACCCGCTCCTGAAAAGCCGGACACCACAATCAATATTCCCTGTCTGACCATATTCTATCCTATTCTATATTCTGAATCTGCTCACGCACTTTCTCAATGGCGGTCTTCAGATCAATGGCACGGTTGGAAACCTCCAGATCATTGGCCTTGGACAGCGTAGTATTCGCCTCCCGGTTCATCTCCTGGGCAATAAAATCCAGCTTCCGCCCAATCCCACCGCCGACTTCCAGCGCCGCTTTCATGGCTTCCACATGGCTCCGCAAGCGCACGAGCTCTTCATCCACACAGATCTTATCCGCAAAGATCGTCACTTCTGTCGCAATCCGGTTCTCATCGATCTGGGCGTCCGCAAAAAGTTCCCGCACCTTTGCCTCCAGCTTCTGCCGGTATTCCGCAAGAATCTGGGGGGAACGCGTCTCAATAAACATAACGGTCTCAAGAATCTCGTCCAGCTTCTGAAGCAGATCCGCCTTCAGCGCCCCGCCTTCCCGGACCCGCGTCTCCACAAACTTCTCACAGGCGCCGCGCACCGCCTGGGTCAAAAGATGACAGAGCTCGTCTTCATCCTCCGCCTGCTCTTCCATCACAAGAACCTCCGGGCAGCGGGCAAGAACGGACACCTGCATATCATTCTTCAAGCCAAACTGCTCTTCCATCTGCCGGAAATATTCCACATACTGCCGCGCCAGACCCGCGTTGTACGCCAGCGCCGCCGTATGCTCGCTCAGATCCTCGTAGCTGACGTAGACGTCCACTTTGCCTCTTTGTATATACTCCTTTAAGATCCCCCGGATCATGGAGTCAAAAAAGTTCAGCTTCTTCGGCATCTTCATGCTCACATCCAGGTACCGATGATTCACTGATTTCATCTCAACGGTAATCTTGCGGTCTCCTTCCGAGACCTCACAGCGGCCAAAGCCGGTCATACTCTTAATCATTCTTAAAAACATCCTTCCTGGTGGCGCTGCATGTGTCCGCCATAGCTGTATTTATTATAGTTGATTTTCTAAATCTTGTCAATTATAATAAGAGTCATCGTTTCTGTTCACGCTCGGGTATGCGCACTGGCTGCGCATTCCGTAAAAACATGATTCAGGCGTGAGAGGCGATTATTGCGCAGCAAAACCTGCAACCTTATCTGAGGAGAATTATTTTATGGCATTTGACGGCATTACCATCGCCTGTATGGCGCACGAATTACAGGAAAAACTGGCTGGAGGACGGATTTCCAAGATCGCTCAGCCGGAGGCGGACGAACTTCTTCTGACCATTAAAACCCGGGAGGGCAGCTACCGGCTTTTACTGTCGGCAAGCGCGAGCCTTCCCCTCGTATATCTGACAGAAACCAACAAACCAAGCCCTCTGACCGCGCCCAACTTCTGCATGCTGCTCCGCAAGCACTTAAGCGGCGGACGGATTCTTTCCGTCCGGCAGCCTTCGCTGGAGCGCGTCCTGCGCTTTGAGATCGAACATCTGGATGAGATGGGCGATCTGTGTAAAAAGTATCTGATCGCAGAGATCATGGGCAAGCACAGCAATCTGATCTTCTGTACCGATACGGACCAGATCATCGACAGCATCAAACACGTGTCCGCCCAGATGAGCTCTGTCCGGGAAGTTCTGCCGGGTCGAACGTATTTTATCCCGGACACCCAGGAAAAGGCGAACCCTCTCACCGTCCCGGAGGAGGACTTCCTCTCAGCCGTCGGCGAGAAAGCAGCGAAGCTGTCCAAAGCCCTCTATACCTCATTGACCGGTTTAAGTCCCGTGGCTGCGGAGGAGATCTGCGCCATGGCTTCCCTGGAATCCGACCGAGCCGCCGGTTCGTATACCAAAGAAGAGTTGATCCACCTGTACCGGACGTTGGTCCGCTATCTGGAACCGGTCCGCTCCGGGGATTACGAACCTGCCATCTACTATGACGGAAAAACTCCGCTGGAATTTTCCTGTCTCCCTCTCTCTATATATAACCACTGCCGCAGGGAGACCTTTTCCTCCGTCTCCAAGGTACTGGAGCAATATTACGCGGAAAAGAACACCCTGACCCGCATCCGCCAGAAGTCCACGGACCTTAGGCGGATCGTGCAGACTTCCCTGGAGCGGAATGTGAAAAAATACGATCTGCAGGCCAAGCAGCTGAAGGATACCGAAAAACGGGAAAAATACCGGATCTACGGAGAGTTGATCAATACCTACGGCTACGACGTGGAGCCGGGAAGCAGAAGTTTTGAGGCGCAAAATTATTACACCGGCGAGACGGTCACCATCCCTCTGGACCCTCAGATTCCTGTCCAGGAAAATGCGAAGAAATATTTTGACAAATACGGAAAGCTGAAAAGGACCTTCGAGGCCGTCACCACGCTTCTTGCGGAAACCGGCTCCGAGATCGAACATCTTCGCTCCATTCAAACCGCTCTCGATATCGCGCTCCAGGAAGAAGATCTGGTGCAGATCAAGGAAGAATTGATGGAATCCGGCTATATCCGAAAACGGAATCCCGGAAGCAGGCGGCCAAAGATCACCTCCAGACCCTTCCACTATGTCTCCGGCGACGGTTACCACATGTATGTAGGAAAGAATAACCTGCAGAACGACGAGCTGACCTTCCAGACTGCCAAGGGCAATGACTGGTGGTTCCACGCCAAAGGCGCTCCCGGCTCCCACGTCATCGTCCAGACCAACGGGGACGAGCTGCCGGACCGCACCTTTGAAGAGGCCGCCCGGCTGGCCGCTTACTATTCCAGCAACCGGGGCGCCGACAAGGTGGAGATCGACTATGTGGAGAAAAAGCATGTCAAAAAACCAAACGGCTCCAAACCCGGATTTGTCGTCTACTACACCAACTATTCCATGATGATCGACTCAGACATTTCAGGCATTCAGCAATTATAATTGTATGCCTTTCCCCATGGGGCTTTTTCAATAAGAGGGCCCTATGGCGGTCTTTTGTTCTCCTATTCGGGCACCACCCTATATTCTCTGTACGTATGAATCCGGTCTTCCAGCCCTTCGGTCACCCAGAGCGTCCCTTCCTCTGTGACCAGCGCCATGTCAAATTCGTCCCGGTGGGAGCGCCAGAATTCCGCTGCCTGCTCATACCCCATGATATACAGGGAGGTGGACAGCGCATCCGCCAGAGTACCGTCCTCCGATACGACCGTGACCGACTTCAGATCCCCTTCCGCCGGGCGGCCGGTCCTGGGGTCCAGGATATGAATATACGTATTCCCATCCTCCTCAAAATACCGCTCGTACCCTCCGGAGGTGATGACTGCCTGGTCTTCCGCCTCCACTACAGCCAGCACTTCCCCTTTCGCGCTGTCCGGGTCCTGAATCCCCACCTTCCACCGGCTGCCGTCGGGCTTTCTCCCGATCACCTGCACATTTCCACCCAGATAGACCATGCCGGAGGTGATTCCATTGGACCGGAAAAGGTCCATGATCCGCGCGGACGTATACCCCTTGGCAATCCCGCCCAGATCGATCTGCTGCCCTTCCCCCAGAACAACCGCCGTGCCTTCGCACTGCACCTTTGACGCATCCACCAGCGGAAGCGCTTCAGCAAGTTCCTCTCTCGTAGGCACATGGTATTCCCGGGTCGGAAATCCCCACAACCGCATCAGCGGATAGATTGTAAAGTCAAAAAGCCCCCCGGTCTCCTGGCCGATGGCCTGCGCCCTTTCAATCAGTTCTATCGTATCTTTCGACGCCTTCCCGCTCCCCGACGCATTGATCCGGGAAACCTCGCTGGACGCCATCCCTGTGGACCAAAGTCCGTCCAGACGCTGCACCTCCCGGACCGCCTCCTCCACCGCTTCCTCACTGTTCCTCCCATACGCCGTAAACTCCATATACGTATCCATAGCAAACATCCCCTTTGTACAGGACCGGTTCCTCTCTGCCACATACAACGCCCCCAAAGCACCTCCCAAAACCGCCACAACCGCTACCGCCGCAATTCTCCTTTTCCACCGTCTGTCCATTCCAATCCCTCCCGCTGTTATATGAATATCTTCAAATCAATGTGCTCCTCTTTTTGCCCGCCGATTCACAGCCCGCTCCGGCCCCACCCGTCAATCAAAGAAAAAAAGAGTGCTATACTTCATCATACAGCACTCTTCCATGATCTTCAATTCTTAAATTTGATAAACCGATAACTCTCCACAATCTGAAAATACTTCACAATCCTGGGATACAAAGGCTCCACCTCATCTCCGAACGCGTCCTTCTGAAGCTTCGCCAGCTCCATCACGGTCCTTTTCCCGTCGATCAACGGCCAGAGGAAGCTTCCGTACTGTTCCATATGCACGCTCGTATACTTCGGCCGCCGGAACACCTTCTGGGCAATCCGGTTAAAAACCCCCGTATTTTCCACCTGGAGTACGATCATCCCGTCCTCTCCCTTTTCCCAGGAAAGTCCCTCTGCCCGTACCGGAATAAGCTCCAGGAAATTTCCCTTTTGCTTTTTCCTGCCCATCAGTTCTTTTGTTTCCTCCACAGAGAGAATTTCAGCAGGCTTAAGATCATCAGCACCATCAGTACCACGCCGCCGATATTGCCCAGGCTGATCTTGCCGGACAGATCCATGCTGAAGCCAAACACCGTCAGAATCGCAAGTATAATTCCCACCAGGCCTTCTCCGGCGATCATCCCCGCGCAGTACAGCGTACCGTCCGTAGCCTGACGCTCTTTCATCTTCTCATCCACATTCTTTCTGCTGTCCATCAGCAGACGGACCACGCCGCCGATCATGATCGTCGCGTTCAGATAGATCGGAAGATAAAGACCGATAGCAAAGGGCATCACCGGAACTCTGAGAATCTCCAGACCAATCGCCAGAAATACACCGATAAATATCAGATTCCAGGGAAGATTGCCGCCCATGATTCCTTCCACGATCATCTTCATCAAAGTTGCCTGAGGCGCCGGAACCTCCGTTCCGCCGTAGCCATACGCCGTATTCAAAAGATAGAGCACACCGCCGATGGCCAAGCCGGAAGCTACAACTCCGATCAACTCGCCGATCTGCTGCTTCTTTGGCGTTGCTCCCAGCAGGAATCCGGTCTTTAAGTCCTGAGAAGTATCGCCTGCGATGGCTGCCACAATACAGATCACGGAACCGATGGCGATGGAGCCAGTCATACCGGTAATTCCGCTATCTCCGGAGGTCTTGATAACGATCGTCGCGATCAGAAGGGTCGCGATGGCCATACCGGACACCGGGTTGTTGGAACTTCCGATCAGTCCCACCATGCGGGACGAGACGGTCGCAAAGAAGAATCCAAAGATCACGATGATCACAGCCCCCAGGAAATTCACCGGGATCGCCGGAACCAGCCAGATGACCAGAATCATGGCGACAATGCCGATCAGCACCAGATTCATGGGAAGATCCTGGGCAGTCCTTGCATTGCTGGTACTTCTGCTGCCTTTCATACTCTTCATGGAATCACGAAACGTCGTGATAATCAACGGAAGAGATTTGACCAGAGAAATGATACCGCCGGTCGCAATCGCTCCCGCTCCGATATATCTCACATAGGAATCCCAGATACCGGAAGCGCCTCCTTCCGCATAAAGCTGACCAATGGTAACTCCCACATCCGCCGGATACATCCAGATATCTGCTCCGAAAAGGCAGATCAGCGGAATCAGCACCATCCAGCCTACCAGAGAACCTACAAACATATAGGACGCAATCCGCGGACCTACAATATAACCAACGCCCAAAAGCGCCGGATACACTTCCATGCCAAGCTCTCCTTTGAATGCTTTGAACTCTGCCGCCACATCCGCCGGAATCACTTTAATTCCGTCCACCACCAACTTGAAGATCGCTGCAAGCCCCATGCCGCTGAAGACCGTGGACGCATTGGCGCCGCCCTCTTCTCCTGCCAGAAGGACTTCCGCACAAGCAGTGCCCTCCGGATACAGAAGCGTCGCATGCTCTTTTACGATCAGCGCGTTCCGAAGAGGAATCATAAAAAGGACGCCCAGGATACCGCCACACAGTGCAATCAGCGTGATCTCCACAAGGCTCGGCATATCGCACAGGCCTTCCTCCGCCCACAGAAACAGCGCCGGCATCGTGAAGATCGCGCCTGCTGCCAGGGACTCGCCGGCCGAACCGGTCGTCTGGACCATATTGCTCTCCAAGATGGAATTCTTCTTCATGATTACCCGAATCACACCCATGGAGATCACGGCCGCCGGTATGGACGCCGATACGGTCATACCCACACGCAGCCCCAGATAAGCGTTGGCCGCGCCAAATATGATCGCCAGAATGATGCCCATGATGATCGATGTCGCTGTAAATTCCGCAGTGACCTTCTCCGCAGGAACATACGGTTTGAACTCATTGTTTTCGTTCATGTTTTTTCTCCCTTACTCTTTTGATATAGTCTCTATTATACATTCTCTGTGCAGTTTTTACAAGAAAACATTTTCAAAAAGGGAAAAATATTAAAAATTGCCAAAAAATAATTTCAAATTGCATAAAGGGAAAAATTGTGGTAGAATATCTAGGTATGGAGACGTATCGAAGTGGCCATAACGAGCTTGACTCGAAATCAAGTTGTCGGGCAACCGGCACGTGGGTTCGAATCCCACCGTCTCCGCTTTTTGAAAAAGCCTGTAAAACAGCGGC
>CAJUDY010000024.1:0-46594 GCA_910584945.1 uncultured Lachnospiraceae bacterium
GGTGATGACCTCCTTCTACGGAAAGCTTGCGGCCATGGGTGTGGTGCTTCTGGGATTCGGGTTGAGCCTGATCGGGTCGCGGAGAATGTAAAAAAAGCCAAAGGTTACTTGCATGATACAAGTAACCTGTAGTATATTTTATTTGTGAAAGGCGATTCGGAAGGGTTTCCGATGGCGTCTGCAGCAGACGAAAAAGGAACAGCATCTCCCGGTAAAGATGTTGTTCCTTAACTCTTATTACAAATATTTTTTGGATGCTTCAGGACTTAGATGATACTGCTCCTGAATCTTGATAAGGATCGTCTGAGGCGGAACCCCTAAATCCTTTAAAATAGAAACAGTTCCCTCTATTCCTTCTTTAATTCCTTCTTTCACTCCTTCTTTAATTCCTTCATTTTTTATTGTTTTTGCTTCATGTTCCAAAATTCTTCCGCCCATGATTGTTTTCACTCCTTCCCTGACTGACTGGTATTTTACGGCGATATGCTCCAGTACTTTGTTTGACATGTCAATGATCGTACATCTTGTATATTCGCTGATCGCACCTTCTTTCAAGAGCTCTTCCAGCTTCTCCTTGATCTTCTCGTACTCATCCTGCAGGATTTTAAGCTTCGTCCCATCGTTTTCATATTCCTCAAAATGTGCCTCATGGCAGAAGATATAGAAAGGGAGAAGCAGCAGAAGGTTTTTCTCAAAAATCTCTTCCAGCGTATATTCCTGGGCTTTCATCACCTGGATATCATATTCCACACTTCCTCCCGGGGTCGCGATCCGGGTTCTCAGCGCATCGGGAGTAGATGTCCGATGCCTCAGAAACAGTACCGCGGAATGTGGCAGTGTCACAGTCAGGATATTTCCCCTGATTTTCCCTTCGTCAAGAGCGATCTGGGTATCGTACTCGAAAAACCGGATCAGCATACTGTTGTCAGTACTGCTCTGGCATTCCAGATGGTATTTTCTCGTCTTTTTTCCGTTGATCTTAAAACTGGTGTCTGTGATCCGCTCTACCTCATTCCCGTCCTGCTGATTCAGAAAGTGCTCATTGGGCGAGAACGTAATCTTTTCCTGTCCGGAATAATGCTCTCCGAACAACTCGTTGATCATGGGAATGATCAGAGAACTGCAGTCGTTCACCAGGGTGCGAAACACATCATCATAAGGGGTGTTTGTAATCTTGATATCTTCCACTGATATTCCTTCTTTTCATACAGTTTACCATACTGCATCCATTTACTCAATTAGAAAATGAAATTGCCTGTTTCATGGACAAATTATCTGACAGATTGATCTTATCAGAATAATTTCTGCTTGTCAATTCCTGATTCTGATGATAAAATAAAATTGTATAATGAAATGAGAGAGCGATGAAAATAATCATGGTCGGAAGAATTTTGGAACATGAAGCAAAGACGATAAAAAAAGAAGGAATGAAAGAAGGAATCAAGGGAACCGTTTCCATATTAAAGGATTTAGGGATTCCGCCTCAGACAATTCTTGTCAAGATTCAAGAGCAATACCATCTGACTTTTGAAGCTTCGAAAAAATATCTGTAAGAATATTTGCCAGCTCTGCATTTTCTACAGGGCTGGTATTTTTATTTTCTGATTTTTCTTTATTTCCGCGAACAATGAATCAAGTGCCATAAATGATATAAAAGTGTCGCAGAGGTTCATACTCTGCGACAACCCTTCAGAGATGCTTGATATATGATATTTTTTTCACTTTTGACTATTATTTGACTGCTCATTTGACTGCTTTGACTAAAAGCAGATGATCGTCTTTAAGCGGCTCATATTCTCCCGTTTTTGGTTCAGATTGGGGTGAACATATTGATTCAATGTAATATTGATATTCGAATGTCCAAGAATTTCACTTAATGTTTTTGCGTCAAAGCCAACTTCAATACATCGGGTCGCAAAGGTATGGCGAAGCGTATGAAAGTGAACCTCCTGAATGCAGCATTCTCTTGTGTATCTTTTAAGTCGGCGCTGCAGCTTTCGGGGCTCCATGCATTGACTGGTTCCTGTAAGAACGAAGATTTCCGGGTTGCTGCGGCAGAACCGCGCACACAAAGCAGCCAAGTCCGGCATTAAAGGAATGGTCCGGCAGGAACTTTCGCTTTTAGGCGTATCCATCACAACTTTTGTTTTTAAACGGTCTTCCTGGTCAGGGTTTTTTATTCGCTGAACGGTGTGCTGAATGGTAATTGTTGAGGAATCCATGGAAATATCTCCCCATCTAAGAGCGCATACTTCTCCAATTCGAAGCCCTGTACGAAGAGCAATATAAACTCCGAATTTGCATAGATCCATCTCTTTCGCAAGATAGAGACTCAATGTTTCCTCCTCTTTCTCATCCAGTACCCGAACATTCTTTTTGAGCTGTTTTGGGTAAATAATCTCCGGATTTATCAGCATTTGCGCGCCTCTTTTTCCTGCATACACAATGACGGAATGAAGCAAAGCCAGGACATTGCGCACTGTTTTTGGGGAAAGATTTTTCTCGTTAAGCAGCATCTGAGTAAAACTGTCGATTTTTTCATCTGTGATGGCACCAGGCTGCTGTACCCCAAAATATGGTTTAATATGGTTCTCAATATCTGCCTTGTATTTTGAACGGCTGGATTCCTTCAGGCGGTGGCCGTTGACCGCAAGCCAGTTATTACAATAATGTGCGAAAGTTCGCCCCTTTGGGTCTCCGATGGCACAGACCGTTTCAAACGCCTTTCTGGCAAGAAGAGCTTTATTCCTTGCCTCTTCATAAGTTTTACCATAACAGAAACCATAGATTAATTTTCCCTTCTCATCCCTTCCTTTCGCGTAACGTGCTTCATAACGACCGTCCTTTCGCAAGAAAACATTTTCCCTGTTTGCCATATAACTGTACCTCCATTTTTTCTTTTAAGTCTAACGGAAGAACCAGTCTTGTTTCACTCAAATATTGAATTTTAAACGAATCTATTGCAAAAGCGCATGGAAGTAAGTATAATAATACAAGAACAGGCGCAGCCACTTATGTCGCAGAGTATGAACATCTGCGTCGCTTTTTGGAGATGCCTGTGCCATGTATGGAACCGTCATGGGGGATGACAGGAAGCCGACTGGCAGCGATAAGAGGAGAGGTGATCAATGATGTGTACCTGGAGTCATTGTGCCGGGCGTATCTTGTACAGCCCTGAGATCGTCAATCTCTGCGTGGATTCTTATGACCGGGAGAGACAGCAAGGAAAGCTGTATCATTTGTATACGGCAGACGGTTTTTCGTTCTCATCGCTTTTTGCGGCTTTTGACAGGATGCAGAGACTGTATGACGACCTCTGTTTTCCCCAGGCATCTACAGAGATTCGGAGCTTTTTGGTGGACCGCAGAAAGAAGAAGCGGATACTGGAGCTGCCAAAGCAGAGAGGGAGGGAGATGGAAGAGATGGAGTCTTTTGATAAAATGACAGAACACAGAGGCAAGGATGCCACATTTCTTATCCGGGTAAAATACCGTCAGAACTCCAGCTGGCAGGGAGAAGTGACATGGGTAGACGGTCAGAAAAAAGAATATTTCCGGAGTGCGCTGGAGTTGGTGAAGCTGATTGACAGCGCGCTGGATGGGAAAAATAATTGAAACGTTGTGCCGGGGTGAAGGATAGTGGAACAAGAAAGGATCTTGCAGTTTGATTTGCTGGGGGCTTTTATTTGTAAGGAAATGGGGAAAGGAGAGATAAAGAACAGCGTGATTCCGGAGAAAACAGGGAAGAAGGCCTTGTCTTTTCTGCAGTATTTGATCGTGAATCATGCAAGAAATATATCATCGGAGGAACTGATCGAACAGTTCTGGTCCGGGAAAGGAAGCAGTGATCCTGCCAATGCGCTGAAGAACATGCTTTTCAAGACCAGAAGTCTTTTGAAAATCTTGTATCCGGGGCATCCGAATCTGATTCTGACCCTCCAGGGATGCTACGCATGGAATCCGGAAGTGGAGGTAAGACTGGACACGGAGGAATTTGAACAGGCCTGCCTGGCGGCGAGAAAGCAGTCGGGAAAGAATTATCTGGATACCCTCCTTCGGGCGGTACATCTGTATCGCGGAGATTTTCTGTCCGGCAACGACAGCGACTGGGCCGTTTCTCTGAGACGGTATTACCAGACCCTGTACCTGGATGTGTGCAAGATGGTTCTGCCTCTTTTGCAGGAGCAGGAGCGATGGACGGAGATGATCGGGATCTGTGAACAGGCGTCCAGCGTGGATTTTGGCGCGGATACCTTTATCGTGTATCAGATGCAGGCCCTGATCTCCATGGGCCACCCGGAGCGGGCGGTGGAAGCTTATCAGGTATTCCGGGAGATGCTCTGGGAGGAGTTTGAGATCGAACCGGCGGAGCAGGTGGAGCAGATTCATATACTGGCGGACAGCATGTGCCAGAACAACGTCAGCGGGCTGGATATCTTAAAGCTGGTGGCGGAAGGAGAGGTGGAGAAGCATGCCTTTTTCTGCACATTCAGCGTATTCCAGAGTATTGTGGCTCTGGAACGGCGGCATCTGTCCCGTTACCGGCACTGTTCTTCTCTGGTAATTGTAAGTCTGGGCAATAAAGTGACGCCGTCTACGGACGCCAGGAGGCTGGAGAGGATTCTCCTGGAAGGGCTTCGGACCGGAGATCCGGTGGCGCGTCTGGATGCAGGGTCTTATATCCTCATGCTGACCGGAGCGGACGAGGAGAAGGCGCGGATTGTCATGGATCGGATCGACCGGATGTTCCACAAAGTCTACTCTCATTCGCAGGCGTGTATTTCCTATCGGGTAACGGCTCTGGAGCCGGATGCGGTTCAAGTATCATAAATCATACGCAAAAGAGCGTTGGTGTGGGCCAGCGCTCTTTTTCTTACTTATTTTCCAGTTCCATCACCGGTTATTGTTTTGCGATCATTTCCGGTTCAGAAGTGAGGGCGATTTTTGCATGGCAAAACTCTGAATATTGTTCCGAATGGTTGCTGTGAGCGGCCTACAGGCCGTGAATAGTAACATGGCTTTCAATGTTCAGGATACTCATGGCTTTGTCTCTCTGGGCGACGGATACCACCAGCTGAAGCTGGTTGCCGCTGTAATCGGGGATATAGATGTCCATGGTGGCCTTCGGGCACAGAAATTCGATGCATCCGGTACCGGAATCCCAGGAGAGAGGAAGCGTGCGCCGTCCTTCTGCGCTCAGAGCATAGATTCCTTCATAGTAGATTCCGGAAGCGTTGTCAGTGATCGTAAGATAGAGACTGCCGTTCTTCTGACGGGTGGAGACAAGCTTCGGGGCTTCCCGGTCCACGTCCTCTACGAGAACTTCCCGGGTCATATACTGGTTGTTGGCCAGAGTGACAGTGACGGTGAGATTGCCGTTCCGCGTCGGTTCGATGGAGTAGGTATGGTTGTCCGTCTCATATACGGAGATGTTGTAGCCGTCGATCACTGCCGTCACCCGGGTGATGGGGAGAAAGGTATGGACCTTTAGGCTGTAGACGGGACGTCCGGGTTCTGCATCCGTGTCCGGGGTCAGGGAAAAGACAGGCAATATAAAAAGCAGTGGCAGCAGAAAGAAGAGCAGAAGCACAAAGTCCAGAATATGCTTTTGAAGGGCATAGCGCTCCTGGCGGTAATCCCGGTAAGAGACAAGCACCTCCAAAGGCGTGGGATTCGGCTCTTTCCCAGACCGTTCGAATACCTCTTTTAAAATCTCTTCCGCTTCCTGGGGTTCCAGTGCGGGTTCGGAGAATTTTTTCGGAAAATTCCGGGACATGGCTTCACCTCCTATTTTTTAGATAACTGCTTTAGCTTCTTACAGCCGTTTGCCAGATGCCGCCGCACCGAGCTGCTTTTTAAGTCCATCAGTCTGGCGATGTCCCGGATCTTCAGCTTATTGTAGTATCTCAGGATGATCACCTGGGACTCTGTAAAAGGAAGATTCATGATCTGGCGGATGATGAAATCCTGCCCGTCAATCTGGACGGCAGATTCTTCCGGATTCAGGCTTTCCGGATCGAATTCTTTCAGAGAGCCGTCGTCATGGATGGGAAGTTCTTTAGAATCACCGTTCTGCTTTTTTTGCATCCCCAGGCAGACCCGAAAGTTGATCTGGCTTAACCAGGAGAGGAAAAGATGCGCGTCGCCCAAGGCAGCGATATTTTTCAGAGCAATCAGGTAAGTGTCCCGGAGGGCCTCTTTGGCCACCTCTTCGTCTTTTAAATAACCGCAGGCGAAGCGGTACTGCCGCTGGCAGGTTGCCATATAAAGTTCCGCGAACGCGTCGCTGTCTCCGCCGCGGGCATATTCTACAAGAGATGTGATGTACGATTGATCCAGATTTGCCATCTTATCGTTCCTCTCTGCTGATGCGTCGGTTGGAGAGCGCAATCAGGTCGGTGATCGTCTTTACCTCCTCCCCTTCATGGAAGGCGATACCGTAGCGGTACTCAATCAACAGGCTGCTGGCCGGGTCCTGATTGTAAAGCTGAATCTTCTGATCCAGCTTTTTTAAGAAGCTGTCCATCTTATAGGTATTGCCGTCCTCGAACAAAGCCAGGAACTTATTGCCGCCGTTTCGCCCCACAAAACACATATTGGTGGATGCAAGATGCAGAATACTGGAAAAATCCCGGATCAGCTGGTTGCCCTTAAGATGCCCGTAATGCTTGTTGGTGTCATGGATATTGGTCAGGTCAAACATGATACAGCCGAGATTTTCCGGTATGGGTTTGTCCAGGTACTTTTCAATCATGACGTCGCAGCTGAAGCGATTGGCGAGCCCCGAGAGGGGGTCGGAATGAACCGCGTAATCAAGCTCCCGGTAATCCTTGCGGGAAGATGTAAAGTAGTGGAAATCCCGGTAAATAAAAAGGAAGGACAGCCCAAGCGCCAGCCAGAGAAAGATGCAAAGCATACGAAATGCCGGGTCCGAGGCAACCAGATGGTAGACCCGCTGGTCAAACAGGATGACGCCAAGGCAACAGGCCGTCAGCAGAATAAACAGGATCAGTTGGATCGTTTTATAGATAAAATCGGTTTTTTTCATTCTTGAATTCCCCTTGCGCTAAAAAATCCCGTATACAGCCCGGGCATGAACTGTAATCAGTATAGCACAAAATTTCTTCTTGTGAATACAAAATTTGTTGGCAATCCTAAAAAGGAGTGCTAGAATGGATATGAAAATGAAGTATGAAATTTTAGAAAGCGGATTTATGAAATGATGGAAAAACGACTGCACGGCAGATATGACAGTCTGAAATACGGATGGCTGATGGATGCGAAAAAATTTATCCTGCTTCTGATCGTGATGTTTCTCGCCCTCCGGCTGGTGATCGGATTTTCCCTTGTCAAAGGAAATTCTATGGAGCCGACTCTTCACAGCGGGGAGCTGGTCATGTATCTTCGGTTGAACCAGGACTATCAAAAGGGAGACGTGGTATCCGTGCGGATTCCTTCCGGGGAATATTATGTCAAGCGGATTATCGCACTGGAGGGAGATTTGATCGATATCAAAGACGGCAAAGTGTATTTAAATGGAGAACTTCTGGAGGAACCCTACATCCAGGGGCAGACGCTGGAGCAGAACGCGGCGGTTCATTATCCCTTTCGGCTTCAGAAAGGCCAGATCTTCGTGATGGGCGACAACCGGGAAGTCTCCATGGACTCCCGCCACTTCGGCGTAGTTGGAAGAGGCCAGATCAAAGGAAAACTTTGGTTCCAGGCGGGGTGGGGATATGTGGGTAAGGTGAGGTAGGAAGTGGAAAAAGGAAGAAAAATGTAGAATTCAGTTGTCAAACAGCATAAAATATTCTATAAAAATACAACAATTCCTTATGTAGTTTCTGCAAAAGGAGGCTATATGAGAGAACCGAAAAACCAGGCTTCTTCAAAAAAGAGCCACCCACTGGAAGACCGAGAGTAAATCGTCTTAATCACATACTCATAAACGCCAACCGCTACGACGATCTAAAACGCGCCGCCGAGGACCATGCCTATCAGAAGCAGTTGATGAAGGAGTTTCTCTCGGAAAACCATTAAAATATCAAATCAAAACCACCCGCCAGGCTATCTACTGCCCTGATCACGCCTGTCAAGCAAAATACCCGCCCCCCAACCGGCGCCCGGAGCCCCATGCTCTTGGCGCCGGTTATTTTTTGCCTTGTCCCGGAAAAAAACTGTCAAAAATCTCCCCAAAATAACCGGCTGATAACCCCGCCCTGATATATTGATGGCGTAGACAGGAGGAAGAGGTGGCGAGATATGGTGCTTCGTGAGAAGATGCTCCCCTGCCAGAGCAGGGAAGCAATGGTGACAGTATTATCCTATCATAATGGCATTATGGACGGCTACCTGCAGCATCCCAGACTGGACAAAAAAGAAAAGATCGAGAGCCTTTCCCAGATGGTTCTGCTTTTGAACAGCCTGATCGACTTGGAAAGCTGCCTGGACAGTCCCCTGCCTCTGGTCCGGCCGGAGTGCAGGAACATCGAGAGCAAAGCAGTGTTCTGTATCCAGATCCTCTTCCGCGAACATTATACATGGCAGGGCAGACTGATCTGGCAGGAAAGAAGACAGGAATACGTCTTCCACAGCGCCATCGAACTGATCCAGCTGGTTGATGAGATTCTGGCAGAGTGAAAGGGGATGGACGTGAATGAGATATCCGTGGAATCAAAAAACGAATCAAACGATAAGAGCGGGATATCGTTCCCCCGGCGGGGCGTCTGCCCGATATTCAGTCAACCGCGTTCTGATAGAGGAGAGAGAAGTAGGAGGAGGAAACCATGAGAAATAGTGCAGTGAAGAGAATCATCGCAGTGCTGCTCTGCCTGGTCGTATTTGCCGGCAGCGAGCTGACCGGACTGACGAATATTGTGGGGGACCTGTTTGCCGAAGAGTCGACGACAGGCACGGACGACGGAGACCGGGAAAACGTGGTCGAGGACGTGGAAGTGGAAGAAGCGTCCGAAGAACCTCAGGAAGAGCCGGAAGAAGTCACGGAAGAACAGCCCGAAGAAACTTCGGAGCCCCAGGAAGAGGAAACCGTCTCCGAGGAGTCGGAAGAAATCCAAGAGCCTCAGGAGACCGTGACCGACGTTGAAGACGACGTAACCGAAGAAGACAACAACGAATCCGCCCCGGAACCGGCGGAAACCGAAGACAACGGCGAGCCCGGGGGGCCCGCGGTCGATCCGGAAAAGAAAACCGACGCCGAAGAGGAGAAGACCGAAGAAAATACGGCGGCCGAAGAGGTTGACAAGACCCAGACAGACGCCTCTGTCACAGACGACACAAAACTCCCGACGGATGAAGAACAGACGACCGCCCCGGAGACCGTGACCGATCCCACAGAGGAAGACCAGAAAGAGAAAAAAGAAGACGAAGAAGAACCGGAAGCGTTCAACGAAGAATATCAGGACGGTCAGGTAATCATCCGCGTGGAAGCGGACCCTGGAGTTGTTCCCAACGGTACAGAACTGTCCGTGAAAAAGATCGTTCAGCAGGACCTGGAAGCGCTGGACGACGAAGAAGAGATCAAAGAAGCCGAAGAACTGAACGCAAAATACGAAGGCATCAAGTCCGAACTGGAACTCACCGTAGCAGACGATGATACGAAAGAAATCGCGGGCTTTGTAGCCTACGACGTCAACTTCCTGCTGACCGACGAAGACGGCGAGACCGCCAAGATCGAGCCCGACGGCGAAGTATCGGTCTCCATGGAATTCGAAGAGGCCTATCTTCCGGAGGAAGTAGCAGAAAAAGAAGACCAGATCGACATCGAGAGCATCGACGTGATACATATGGAAGAAGCAGAAGACGACGAAGAGAGCGAGACTGGCCTCAAGTCGGAAGTGGTGGCGGACGCAGACGTCAGCACCACGGAAAATGCGGTGGAAAAGGCAGAATTCACCACGGACAGCGGCAGAACCTTCGTCATCACCTGGACGGAAAATGACTTGGGAGAGCGGGAATACATCTGCGAGACCGAGGACGCAGTCATCAAAGTCACCGCGGCAAAAGGCGTGGTCCCCGACGGAGCGCTCCTGAAGGTTGTCCCGATCCTGGCGGATCACCAGGAGACCCAGAAGCAGTATCAGGACGTAGAAAAGAAACTTCTGGAAAAAGCGGAGACCGAAAAATACGAGATCACAGGCTTCCTGGCCTATGACATCTCCTTCACCGATGAAACCGGCGCAAAGCTGGAGCCCACCGGTGAAGTCAAAGTTGCCATCGACTACAAAAAAGCAGCGATCCCGGAAGACCTGAAAGATCTGACCTCCACGACCTATGCGCTGGATGATGCAGAAGACACGGCAAAAGATGACGCCGAACAGGCAGAGTCTGCAAAAGAAGAGCCGGAACAAACAGCAGAAGCATCTAAAAAAGAGGACGGAACCACAGAAAGCAGTGCCAGCCAGTCCGAGGCCTCGGCATCCGCCGGCAGCATCACCGTCATGCACCTGGAAGAAAACGAACAGGGCCAGGTGACCAAAGTCGTCGACATGGGTGCGGAAGGCAAAGTCACCGAGCTCATCAGCACCAAGGACCAGAAAGTCACCAGCACCGAGTTCGTGACCGAGAGCTTCTCGACGTTTACGATTGTGTGGAAAGGTACTGATTGGGCTGGAAATAAGTGGGAGAAGAGTATTGAGGTTAAATTCTATCGTTATGATAATAAATATATAGAGATGCCTCCAGAAGAAATCCCTGAAGGGAAAGATCCGGAAGTGCCATTAAAGGATTTGGTCCTCACTCAGAAAGACGTAAATGGTCAAGAGATAGACTTGAATACACTTACCATAAACGTTCCAAACCGGTTTGATTCCCCTGAGGATTATGAGAAAATATCTTTTAAAACGTCTGATATAAGTGAAACAGGCAGATGGAAAGATTATTATCGCCTTGAGGATGAAGAGGGTAATTCTTACATTTTTCATAAGGCCCAAATAGTGGGAATTCATGACTCCATAGGTAGGGTTATGACAGAAGATTTGAAGGACATTGTATGTGAGAATGGTCAGTTTCGCTATAACGATTATAATGCTTTCGATTCGATGTTAAAGTATGAATTACATTTTTATTATAGCCCCGAACTGAAAGCTTTGGATACTATTGATAATAACGATCATGGTATCACAATGCGGATGATCAATTATACGGATCATAGTCTTCAGGACGGACTGTTGGGTAGGCCATATGAGGACGGATGGTGGAAGGGGGGGCCAATTTCCCAAGGAGTAGTTAAGTCTCGATTGGAAAACGGATATCCGGTAACAAAAGGCGTAGAGGGAGATAGGTCAGGTATAAATGATGCTCCTGCAGATATAAACCTTGCTCCTTTGTTTGGTGGAGTGAGTGATTCAAGAGCAACAGTTACAAAAGCCAATAAACTGTTTCTTAAAGATATCTACGATGCAACAGGATATTTTGAATACAGCAGTTTTCAGAACTATGCTTATTTGAATGATACAGTAAACGGGAAAGGAGAGCGTGAGTTTACTGTATATAATGGTATCGGAACTACGGACTATTTGGGAGATCCAGAACATGGACAGCCAGAAGAGTACTTTCCATTTTATAGAGGGAATTTCTTTCCATACAATAATATTACATCGGGAAATTATACGACGAAAAGCTACAACAAGTATGGTGCAGATGGAAAAGAATTACCTGACAACGATATAAGAAAGGGAGAATTACTGCATCGTGTAGATGATCCGGTTTACTGTTTTGGAATGTATGTAGAAGCAGCCTTCATTCAGCCTCAAGGTGGGATGGTAGGAACAGATCCAATGGAATATAAATTTACCGGAGACGACGATTTATGGGTTTTCATTGATGATTCATTAGTTCTGGATATTGGCGGCGCTCATCATGCATGTTCCGGTTCTATTGACTTTTCCACTGGTGTGGTTGAGGTTGATGGTAACACTACTACTATAAAGGAAATGTTTTGGCAATCCCGACATTTTCCGGATGGAAGTGAATGGAAAACCGAGGCTGATGAAAAAATTGATCTTTATTTCAGTGGGAATACCTTTAAGGATTTTTCTACACACAGATTTAAGATGTTCTATATGGAGCATGGTCGAAAAGCAGATGATAATGCATCTAACCTGCAGGTTAAGATGAATATTCCCACAATAGATATACCAGTGGGAACCGTTAAGGTGAAAAAGCAACTCGAAAATACAAATAAAGAGGACTACAAAGACCTCGAGTTTGCATTTCAGATGTTTGTGCAGGAGAAGACGGGGAGCAATGCAGCAGGTGAAATTTATTCGGATACAAGCTATGTGGCGTATGATGTCACAGACCTTAAGGACGAACAAGGCAATCCAATAAGGTGTGACATAGATAAGAAAGTGTTCTATCTAAAACCCGACCAGGCAGCTGTATTTGAAGGTTTGCAGAGCAACCGGAAATATTATGTAAAGGAGATCGGCGTAGAATCAAGTCTATACGATAAAGTCACCATCAAAGGTGGTCCTACGATAGAAGAGATCGACAGCGCTGGAACAAGCACATTTAGTTCAGGTGTGGAAAGCTCCCGGCTATCTGTGGAAGCCCGGCCGGCTATTACATTTTCAAATGAATGTTCGGCTGCAAACAGCAGGGAACTGCAGATTACAAAGAGCATCTCGAACGGACAGCCAGTGAACGAAAACGACCGATTTACATTTAAAGTAACTCTTGGCAGTAAAGCGTACGATGGTCCATATTATCTGACAGACAGTGAAGGCAATTACTATAAGGATATAAATGGAACACTGGAAAATCAAGGCAAGACAGCGGTCATATGTAAAGAAAATTCTCCAGGCGGAGTGATTTCAAATATTCCGGCGGACTTTACAGTGACACTTACTCAGATCATGTCTGACACGACCTTCAAAGTGGAAGAAGTGATTCCTGAGGAAGAGGATTACGAGTATACGCTGGTGGGTATCACAGGAGAGGAAGGAACCTATGGAAAGATCAACAATATGAGTTCGGATTCAAAGGTTCTGGAAGGAAAAATTCTACTTGGTAAAGATGCCAAAGTTACCGTAACGAACGCTCTGAAGAATGTACAGTCGAGTGGCTTGAGCATCACAAAGAAATTGAAAGAGGGTTCCTCTGGTACAGAAGATTCGTTTGAATTTAACGTATTCCAGATGGTAGGGGGAAAACTTGAAGCGTACACAGGTGAGTATTCTGTTGGAAGCGAAACCAAGTCTGCTATAAGTGGAAAAATTTCACTCAAAGCGGATGAAACCGCATTGCTTGAGATGCCAGCTGGAATGAAATTTAAAGTGGAAGAGACTTTAAGTGAAGGTTATGGCACACCGGAAATAACGGTTACAGAGTCTACAGCGACTGAACCGAAAGTTGAGGGGAATACAGTGGAAGGCATAGTTGTCGAAGGACAGTATGCCGGTATCACAGTAACCAATGTTCCTGCGTACTCCTACGATTGGCAGATTGTCAAGAGGGGCGCGACGGATAATTCCAAACCTCTGGAAGATGCGGAGTTTACCTTGACCTCAAAACCATCACAGGGAGAAGCAAAAGTCTATTATGGAAGATCCCAGAAAGATTCTGGTGTGCTCCAATGGTATAAGGACAATTCGTATAAGGAAGATGGGGTAATCAATATTTCCGATATCAATCCGGGTGAATACGAATTGGAAGAGACCAAAGCGCCAACAGGTTATATGCGAAGCAATGAAAAGTGGAAGATAACACTTGCGTATGGCAGTATAACAGTGGAAGGTTCATCTGGTGAGATTCAGGTTACACCGACAACAGAAAATGGAAGACAGAAATATGAGTATACCTTCCTCAATGAGGCCATATACGAGCTTCCGTCCACAGGCGGTGCGGGAATCTTTGGGTATATGATCAGCGGAGTTCTGCTCATGATGGCAGGCGTGCTGGTTTTATATAAAAGAAAATATGCGGGGAGGTGCTGAACAATTTAGGAGATGGTAATTGTTTCAGTGGCCCTCTGGACCGCATCCATGTGCAGGAAGCACAACAAACAGAAGGAACTGTAAATCTTGGGCAAAGCCCACAAGAAAGAAAGGAAGAAAAAATGAAAAAAATGAAAAAGTTTTTCGCCATGTTCTTAACATTGGCAATGGTACTTGGAATGTCAGTGACGACGTTCGCAGCAAGTGCAGGTACTGATGGAAAAGTTGGTACAAATGATGATAAGGGTACGATTACCGTCAGCGGTATTGCAGGAAATACAGGAACTACTCCTGTTTCAGTAACTGCTTATCAGATCATCAAAGCAACATATGGCAATGAGGGGAAAACATTTACAGGATATGAAGTAGTTGATAAGTATAAGACAGCACTTTCGGCAGTTAATACAGAGGCAGATGTAAATTTAAGTATTGAACAGGTGAACGCAGTTGTTGCTGCTGGTTTTGCAGATGTGACACCATATGTAATGCGTAATACAGATGCAGCGCCCACTGTTTATACTGCAGAGGTTCCGGTTGGTACTTACATTGTAATGATTGAAAATGCTGATACTGTGATCTACAGTCCGGTTATCGTATCTGTGGCATATAAAGCAGAAAATGGTGGGAACGCTTTTGATGAAGGTTCTGTAAATGTAATTGATGATGGAAATGCATGGGTAAAGGAAAGCAGCCAGCCGACAGTAGACAAAAAAGCGAAAGCGAATGCAACTGCTACAGATGAAGTGCATTCTGTAAATATCGGCGATACGGTTTATTACGATGTAGAGATTAATCCGGTTCCTTATTATAATGGGGCAAGTCCGGTACTGAACATTGTCGATACATTAAGCAGAGGTTTAACGCTCAATGTAGATAGTGTTGCTGTAACTACCGCGGCAGGGAATGCTTTAGTAAAAGGTACAGATTATACAGTAGTGTATGATGAGACAGCACAGAAACTTACAGTTGATTTTGTAGTAAATGGTAGCTATATGCTGAATGACCTTCAGGGCAGCAAAGTAACGGTTTCTTACAATGCAGTCGTGAACGACAGTGCAGTCATAAACGAGAACGCAAATAACAACGATGTAACACTTAACTTTACAAGAGATTCTAATACTACGGGTAATGATGGCACAGGTAATGATAAGACATACACCTATACATTTGATGTAGGTGGTGCAGTTCAGGGATCTGTTACTGAAGGTATGCTGACAAAGACTGGGGAACTGAATACTACAACAAGTTCAACAGCTTTACCAGGTGCGGTATTTAATCTGTATACAGATTTAGAATGTACTACCCGATATCAGCAAGGTGGCGTAGACTACGCTGATGTAGTATCTGGTGCTGATGGTTCATTAGCAATCAAAGGCTTGAAAGAGGGAGTATATTACTTAAAAGAGACTACAGCTCCAACTGGATATTCTTTGAATGAACATGCATTTAAAATTGAGATCGATGCTGATTATGATAATGATGGGAAGCTTACAAATTGGACAGTAAAGATTGATGATAAGGAAGGTGCATTTCAAGTAAACAATGGAACTGTGACACCCACGAAAGAACTTGAGGTAGAAATCCCCAATACCAAGCTTACAACCCTTCCCTCCACCGGTGGCATCGGTACCACGGTCTTCACTATCGGCGGATGTGCGATCATGATCATCGCAGCAGGTCTGTACTTCTCTCTTCGCAGAAAGACCGCAAAATAATCTTCTGTACCGTCCGTACATAAGAAAACAACAAACATCAGGTAACCAAAACCTGTAGCCTATGCGCAGGACTCAGCCGTCGCGGGCGGGAAATCCCGCGGGGACCCTTTTAAGGGGCGCTCTTAGCGACGGCGAGATCCAGCGCTTACGGAGACTTGGGTGCTCTGTTCTTTAGAGCACCTTAGTCGAAGTTAGCGATTAGCTCGACGGAGCGTTGCCCCGGGGTCCCCAAGGGATTTCCCGCCCGCGACGGCGTCTCTCTTACATACACTATGGCTGTATCGCTCACACTCACATTTCACAGCAACAAGGAGAGCCCGGATGAAAAAACATTTGACAACTATATTCTTTTCCCTGTTCTTTTTAGCCGGTCTGTCCTTGCTGCTGTATCCATTTATTTCCAATGAATGGAATAACTACCGGCAGAGCCGGCTGATTTCCACGTATGACGAGGTCGTCAGCAACATGGAAGCAGCCAATGAGATTGACTATGAGACAGAATGGTCTGGGGCCTACGCTTACAACGAGGCCCTCCGGCCCTATATTCTCCCGGATTCCTTCGCGGTGGCAAGCGCCACGGAGGAGGATGAGGCGTACATGTCCGCCCTGAACCTGACCGGGGACGGGATGATGGGGTATGTACAGATTCCCAAGATCAACGTAAAACTTCCGATCTTCCACACCACCACAGAAGAGGTGCTTCAGACGGCGGCGGGCCATCTGGAGGGAAGTTCCCTCCCCGTGGGAGGGGAGGGGACCCATGCGGTGATCTCCGCTCACCGGGGACTGCCCAGCGCCACCTTATTTACCGATCTGGACCGTCTGGCGGAGGGGGATCATTTTCTCCTGAAAATACTGGACGACACCCTCTGCTATGAGGTGGACCAGATCAACGTCATCGAACCCGACGATACGACCGCCCTGGCGGCGGTGGAAGGGGAAGATCTGGTGACCCTTCTGACCTGTACGCCCTACGGGGTGAACAGCCACCGGCTTCTGGTCCGGGGCCACCGGGTGGAGTATACCGAGGCGGTGGATGAGGAAGTGGCGGCCTCTCCGTTCCTGGGAGGAACCAGCCTCCATACCAGTTATCTGCTCTGGGTGATCGTGGGACTGACTGTTACTGGACTGTTCATCCTGCTTTTGTACTTCTACGATAAGAAAAAACAGAAAGCCCGGACCGCGATTCCGCCGGAAAGCGAAAGTGCAGACCAGACAGCGCCGGTGACCGGAGAAGGAGACGGCTCAGCGCCGGAGGCTTCAGACACAGAGAGCCCGAACAACGAGCCGCCGGAAATGACTGAAAAGGCGGAAGAACCAGAAGACCCCCCGAAGGAGCAGCCATGAGACGAATACTGATCAACCTGATCTTCGGACTGATGTTCCTGACGGGTTTTGGAATCCTGGCCTACCCCACCATCTCTGACCAGTGGAATACCTACCGGCAGAGCCGCCTGATCTCGGATTACGAGGAAGTGCTGTCAGAGATGGAACCGGAGGACTACACCCGAGAGTGGGAGGCGGCCAGAAACTTTAACGACGCGCTGACCAGCAACAATCTCTACGGCGACGTCTTCGGAGCTGAAGACGGAGAGCTTAAAGACACAGAATACTGGACGATCCTGAACGCCGCCGGGGACGGGGTCATGGGCTACCTGTCCATACCGAAGATCAACATCAAGCTGGCCATCTACCACGGCACCGGGGAGGAAGTCCTCCAGACCGGAATCGGACACCTGAACGGGACCAAACTCCCCATCGGGGGAGCGAGCACCCACAGCGTGCTGGCGGCGCACCGGGGCCTGCCCAGCGCCCGGCTTTTTACCGACGTGGACCAGCTGGAGCGGGGAGACCGGATCTATATCCGTATCCTGGATGAGACCCTGGCCTACGAGGTGGATCAGATTCTGCCCATGGTGGATAAGGACGACATGGACACCCTGCAGGAAGCTCTGGCGATCCAGGAGGGAGAGGACCACATCACCTTGTTTACCTGTACGCCCTACGGCGTGAACAGCCACCGGCTTCTGGTCCGGGGAGTGCGGGTACCTTATAACGGAGAGGAAGAGGCAGCATCCACACCGGTGGACACTATGCTCCGGGCAGTGCGGAATTATTATATGCTGTATCTGATTCTTGGATTGTCTGTGACCATGCTGGTAATTCTGATCATGAGATTTCTGTTCCGGCCAAAGAAGCCGTAAAACAGCGTCAAAGATGCGGAACTTAGACAGTATCGGACCGAACGGAGCCCCGGAAGGATTTTCAAGAACGAAGTGAAGGAAAATTCTTCCAGACGATGGGGCGGAGAGAGCGTCAGATGCGGAACTTAGACAGTATCGGACCGAACGGAGCCCCGGAAGGATTTTCAAGAACGAAGTGAAGGAAAATTCTTCCAGACGATGGGGCGGAGAGAGCGTCAGATGCGGAACTTAGATAGGAGGGAAATAATGTGAAGATAGGAAAGATACAAAGAAAGAGTGCGCTGGCAGCGGCATGCCTGCTTCTATTCCTGGCGGCAGTGCCGAGAGTCGCCCGGGGCGCACTGGCGATTGACACAAAAAAGACGGACTGTTCCATGGCGTTTTCCGTAAGCGACGACTTTGGAGAGCTTGACAGCCTGATCATCCCGGTGACTGTCTACCGCATCGCCGATGTGAATGTGAGCGGACAGTATCTGCCGGACAGCGCATACAGCGGCATCGGTCTTGACCAGGTGAGCGCTTCGACCACAGCGGCGGAGTGGGAAGAGATGGCAGAAGAGGCGGCCAGGATCACAGCGCCCGGAGCGCTGGACGAGGAAGGCACGATTGTCGGCAGGGAACTTCCAGTCGGCGACGGGCAGATTACGTTGCATGAAGCGTCGGGCGATACCATTAGAAACCTGGAAACCGGCATGTACCTGGTGCTGGCAGCCCCGGTAGATTCTGCCGAATACACGTATTCTTTCAACCCCTATCTGGTAAGCGTTCCGGGCAATGCATACGACGGCGTGCAGAACAACGACGATACCTGGATCTATGATGTGGACGTCACTTTGAAGCCGGACCGGGAGAACCGGCTGGGAGATCTGGTCATCAGTAAGACTATTGACAGTTATCAGCCCTTAGGCGCGGCGGACCGGACCATGTTCGTCTTCCAGGTGGAAGTCAGCAAGGCAGGAGAGGCGGGAGCCCCGGCTCAGATCTACTACAGCAACGTGGTTTCTCTGGATTTTACCGCGGCAGGAACCCAGACCCTTCGGATCGAGGACCTTCCCGCAGGAGCGGTTGCTACCGTGACCGAGGTCTACAGCGGGGCCTCCTACACGATCCCGGCGGCGGAGGCGACTGTGACGTCGGCTCCCATCGCGGCGGAGGCCGAAGTCAGTGTTTCTTTTAACAACCGTTACAACGGCGGCCTGAACGGCGGCACCGGTGTGGTGAATCATTTTGAACACGACGGCGCGGCCTGGGGTTGGGAGACGCAGTAAGGGGGATAGAAGATGATGGATAAGAATTGGAAAAAGAGAACCGTATGCCTGGTGTCGGCGGCGATGCTCCTGGCGGCAGGCGCAGGGACCGGCCGGGCCATGGCGTATTTTACTACCTATGCCCTGGCCAGCGGAGGAGCTACTTTGGCCCTGGGCGTTCCCCAGACGGAGATCACCGAGGAAGTCGTGGACGGCGAGAAGCAGGTGACGATCCAGAATGTGGGCGAATATGACTGTTATGTGAGGCTCAGAGCCTTTGCCGGGGGCGAATATCCCCTGACCTATACTTATTCCGGGAACTGGGAGCAGGGGGCGGACGGCTACTTCTACTACCGCCCGGTGCTGGCGCCGGGGACGTTGGCGGATCGGCTGGACATTCAGATTTCCGCACTCAAAGATCCCCTTGCGGAGGACAGCACCCTGCCGGTGGACTTCAATGTCATCGTGGTGCAGGAGTATACGCCGGTACTTTATGACGACGTCGGCAATCCTTACGCGGACTGGAATATGACGGAAGCATCCGTGACCGTTCCGGTGCAGGAAGAAAGGGAGGGTGAATCGGAATGAAAAGAAAGAAACATTTCCTGGCCAGTCCGGTCCTGTTCCTGGCGGCAGCGGCGGCACTGCTTCTGCTGAGCACGGTGGGAAGCACCAGAGCCGCCCTTACGTATTACAGTGAGAATTATGAGATGAATATGGAGGTCTCCAGCATCGGCGTGAGTCTTCTGGAGAATGGCAAAGTAGTCAGCAACCGGAACTACACCGACCGGGGCTGGGTCTCCGGCAGTGTGGGAGAGGACGGGGAGCCAAGAGGCGCTCTTCTGGAAGGCAGATTCCAGGGAGAAGAGAAGCTGGTTCCCGGAAAAGTCTACGAGGAGGCTTTAAGCGTTCAGAACAGCGGCGAAATCGACAGCTATGTCCGCGTGATTTTGTACCGGAGCTGGAAAGATGCTGCAGGGAATCGAGATACAGAACTGAACCCAAAACTCATCGATTTGGTGGGCCTTGGAGCGTCGGGCAGCGGATGGGTCGTGGACGAGAGCGCCTCCACCGAGGAGCGTGTGGTCCTCTATTATCAGCAGCCGCTGGCAAAAGACGCCCAGACCAGCCCTCTGTGCACCGGACTTCGGATTGATCCGGAGGTCCTTCGGAAAGTGGACGGGGAGAACGGTCAGGTCAAGTATGTTTATAATGGATACAGCTTCAGCTTGGAGGCGGAAGTGGACGCAGTCCAGACCCACAGCGCTGAGGACGCCATCAAGAGCGCCTGGGGCGTGGATGTGAGCGTTGGGGCGGACGGAACCCTGACCCCGTAGACAGCATCTGGGCATTGGATGGGTTGATGCGGAATATTTAATAAGGAAATAATACGTGAAAAAAGACGGAAAAAATGAGAAGAAGAGTAACCGAAGGCGGCGGCATCCGGCGGCCACGGTGCTCAGCGGCCTGGGCACGTTCCTGCTTCTGGCGTTGATTCTGGCCTGTCTGCCGCTGACGGTCCCGAGGCTGTTCGGCTATCATATCTATTCGGTAGTGAGCGGGAGTATGGAGCCTGCCATCTCCACGGGAAGTCTGGTTTATATCGGGGAGACAGAGCCAAAGGACGTGTCCGAGGGCGAAGTGATCGCTTTCTACGGAGCCAGAGATTCCGCGTCGATCATCACCCACCGGGTGGTGGAGAACCGGGTGCTGATGGGAGAATTTCTCACTAAAGGAGACGCGAATCAGACCAACGATATGACGCCGGTGCCCTATGACAATGTGATCGGCAGGGTGGAGCGGTCCATACCCGCCGCCGGAAAAGTGGCGGAGATGTTCACCAGCCGGGAGGGCAAGATCCTGGCGGGAGGCCTGATCGCGGCGGCGATTCTTCTGCAGCTGCTGGCCGCCCTGGCGGAGCGGTGGACAGCAAGAGGATGACGGACGGGAGCAGAACGATAATTGGAGGTAGAAGTATGAAAAAGAGATATGGAGGCCTGATGCTGGCGGCGTGTCTGCTCCTTTGCGGCGGGCGCACCGTGCAGGCGGATGAATATACGGCGGACGGCTGGAAGACCCAGTATGCCGACGGGAAGATGACGTCAAACTTTGACTCTTCGGACGTGGCGGGGTCGGTGAGCAGTCTGCTGCCAGGGGACAGCATGACCATCCGACTGGACCTGGAGAACCAGGATAAAAAGAGTACGGATTGGTATATGACCAACGAGGTGCTCTCCAGTCTGGAGGACAGTCAGGAGTCGGCAAGCGGCGGCGCTTACACCTACATACTGACTTATACAAACAGTGCCGGTGAGGTGAACACGCTGTACAGCAGTGAAAATGTAGGCGGTGAGAAGAACTCTCCGTCAGGGGAGGGCCTTCATGAAGTGTTCCAGGAGGATTACTTCTATCTGGACCGCCTGGACTCCGGCAAGAGCGGAAGCGTCTCTCTGACGGTCGCTCTGGACGGGGAGACCAACGGCAACGGCTATCAAAATACTCTGGCAAAGCTTCAGATGGCTTTCGCGGTGGAACCGGTGAACGGAGGCGGCGGTAACGGCGGCTCGGGAGGTTCCGGCGGCTCCGGCGGAGGCAGCTCGGACGATGGTTCGGGCGGAGGTTCCGGCGGGGAGAGCGCTCCGGGAGGAGGCGCGTCCTCTGTGGCCTTTACGCTGGGTTCGGTACAGACCGGAGACGCGAGTAATCTGGTTCTCTGGTCCGCTCTGGCGCTGGCGGCCGGACTTTTACTGATGCTTTATGGATTCATTTGTTACAGAAGGGAAAGGAGAGGACGGAATCATGCGTAGAATCAGTCGAATACTTACGGGTCTTCTGTCTTTTTGCCTGATGGTCTCTCTCTGGGGGGCGGACGTCTATGCGGCGGAGGAGCAGCGCTACACTTATCAGGTCACCTTCTATACCGGCAATCACGGAACCTTCACAGGCGGAGGCCATGTGAACGTGGACAACGGAAAGACCGGATCGAGCTATCAGGTTCATGTGGGAGGCTCTTCCATCGTGGTAAGCGGCCTGGAGATCGGAGACCGGGTGAACTTCGACGCGGCCATGGACGGAGCGGTGTCCCTGGGCGCGGACAGCAAATATTATGTCAAAGGTATCCGCTTAAGCGGCCGGGACAATGATACCGTGGGCATGTCTTCCTTTGAGGTGAAAGGCGACCAGGAGTATGTGGTGGCCTACGGCATCCGCGGGAATATGACCTCTTACGTGGTGAACTATCAGGACACCAACGGGAACCCTCTGGCGGCCAGCCGGACCTATTACGGCAACGTGGGCGACCGTCCGGTGATCGCGTTCCTATACATGGAGGGGTATGAGCCCCAGGCCTATAATCTGACCAGGACCCTGTCCGCCAATGCGGCGGAGAACGTCTTCACCTTCACTTATGCCCGTGTGACAGCCGGAGGCGGTGGAGGAGGCGGAGCCGCAGAAGGCGAAGCTCCGGCAGCTCCCGCACCGGCCCCGGAGGGTGGCGCAGAAGCGCCCGCAGCCCCGGCAGCGCCCGGAGGAGTGGCAGCAGCAGTCCCGGCGCCCGCAGGAGGTGCAGCGGCCCCGGCAGGTGGTGGAGCAGCCCCTGGAGGCGGAGCAGCGGATGCTGGGGTAGCGGCGCCCGACGAGGAGGTGCCTCAGGCGGAAGGTCCCCAGGAGCTTCAGGAGCTGGACGATGAGGAAGTCCCGCTGGCAGGCGGAGGAGAAGAAGAGAATGCCGGAGCAAACGGCATCTTCGGAGCCGTCGCCATCGGCGGCGTCGCGGCCATCGCTCTGATCGCCATCCTGATCCTGTGGCTTAAACGGCGGAAAAAAGACAAAGAAGAAGAGAACGATTCGGACAAAGAATAAAGACCATCTCAAAACCGGCGCACCGTGATTCGTTCGCGGTGCGCCGGTTTTTCTGAAGGATGGATTTGACGCATGCAGTGTGTAACGATCTTTAGCCAGGAAAGCTTGCATTTTAGCGGAGGAATCTATATAATGGTATCAGCAATCTATCGATAACGGAAAAACAGCGCTGTCTATGGGGTGGACAGCGCTGTTTTAAGGTGTGTAAGGTGATAGGGGTTTCTCTATCGGGTTCTCCATAAGTATAACATAACAAAAAAATATTAACAAATTCAAAATATTTATGGAAATTTGCCAATAATCGGTTATAATGTAAGAACGGGGTATATAAAAACAGTTTTATAGGGTATACAAGTAATGCTATTATGGGGTATGCAAGTTTTAAAGGGGAAAATGGATGCGATTAAATCAGTTAGAGTATTTTATCAAAGTTGTGGAATGTGGTTCCGTGACAAAAGCGGCCCAGGAACTCTACTTAAGCCAGCCAAGCCTTACCAAAGCCATATCCAGCCTGGAAGCAGAGTACGATCTGAAACTATTCGACCGTACGGCCAAGGGATTGAGTCTGACGCCAAGAGGGAGGGATTTTCTGGAGTATGCCAAAAGTGTGCTGGACAGTTCCCGGGCGCTTGATCAGACGTTCGGCAAAAAGGAACATCCGTCGATTCAGAGGATTGCCATTGCCAGCCAGCAGTTTGACTTTATTTACGACATCTTGTTGATGCTTTATAAAGAGAATAAAGAAAAGTTTCTGCAGATTGATCTGAAGGAGAATGACAGAGGAGAGATCGTAAAGATGGTGGAGGACCGGAAGGCGGACATCGGGATTCTGGTCATGAGCGAGAGAGATTCCAAGCCTTTTAAAAGCGAGGTGCAGGGCAGGAATCTGGAGCTTCATGTGCTGGACCGTTCCAGATTCTATGTGAGCATGGGCAGAAAGTCCAGGCTGTATCCTCAGGATGTGGTGGACGTGGCGGAAGCGGAGAAGTATCTGCATGTGGTTCTGGATTCCGAACTGTCGCTGCGCAGGGAACTGCGCTATAAGAACGATCTGAATGAAGGGATCAACCATGAGCACCTGATCTTCTGCAACACCATGGGAGTGTGCAGGAAATTCCTGGAGGAGACAGAGGCGCTTCTCCTCTCTCCCAAATGGGTGCTGGGTTTTTTTGAAAATACCCAGATTCGTTCGGTACCGCTCTTCATGAACGGGAAGGAATATCCCGGAATCAATCAGTTGGTGTGGATCAAAAGGACCCAGGAGGAGTTTGATCCAACGGAGAAGCGCTTTATGGAGCTCCTGACCGATTGCTTCCACAGTGAGGAGAAGACGACCGGAGGGTGCGCCTAGGAGGAAGCCTTATCAAAGTCCTGTACGATTCGGCGGATCATGGTGTGTAAGTAGGGCTTCAGCTCCTCGATATCCGCCGGGTCATGGTAGAGGATGGCGTTGTAACTGACGCCGGCTACCAGCTCGATGACCAGGTAGATGATGATCTCCGGGTTGTCGAAGCGGCATCCGGAGCGGGCGATCAACTGTTCATAAAGTTCCCTGGCGGAAACCCCGTCAGGGGCTTTTTCTTCGGTCATGGAGCTTCGGAAGATGCCCCAGCTCAAATGTTTGGATAAGAAGAACAGCAGCGACTGGTCCTTCTCCAGCGCGCGCAGAATCTCATCGGTCAGAAAGATGAATTGTTCGTCCAGCCGGGTCAGCGAGGTACACTTAAGCTTCAGACAGGCGTTGTTGAACAGCTGGGTTGCCTTGGAGGAGATCAGCCGGTTGCGGATGTCCGTCTTGTCTTTGAAGTACAGATAGAACGTTCCCTTGGCGATGCCGGCCTTTCCCACGATGTCCGCGATGGACGTATTGTGAAAACCTTTGGAGACGAACAGGTCAAAAGCGGCGTTCAAAAGGTCTTTTCTCTTGTTTTCTTTTTTGATTTCAATTTTTCCCATCAAAATATCCCCCTTGTATTTTATACTGTATCCCATTGATCATAAAAAAGCAATGTACATTTCTGCCAAAATATTGACCAATAGTCATTTTTTGTTTTGAACCATGATATCCGGCGCTGCATATATTGATGATATAGAGATGACAGAAGGGAGTTTGACCTCATGAAGGAACAAAGGGAATGGAATCCCTATAACATGAATCCGGTCCTGTATCCCGGGCAGCGGGAATTTCCATGGCTCTACCCTTACGGGAATCAGATGAATTACTGGAATCTGTGGAACGTTCCGGAGCAGATGGAAGATGAGATGGATACCAGACGCCTTCGGGAGCTGTATCCTCTGATGGCAAGAAGACTTCAACCCTATGTGGAAGAGATCTGTACCCGGATGGAATATCCGGGCAGCATGATGTACGACGAGTATCCGGATCAGCTTTCCCTCCGGCACAAGGCCAGGGAAGTATGGCAGGCTGCCAGTGACGGCGAGGATTTCGGGGACCGGGCGCCCACATGGGAGCAGTTTCAGGATCTGATCGGAGTGCTGCTTCTGCAGGAAATGATGAGACGCAGAAAACGGAACCGGAGCCATATCCTGCGCTAACACATGGGTTGACCATGGAAAAAAAGATTGTTAAAATAGTTACGATACATGAATGAAAAAAAGATGTGATGAAAAAGCCCGATTTGGAGAAGATAAAGATATGAAGAAACTGATAATCAGAATCGTGACGGTCCTGCTGGCATTTCTGGCGGGCGCGGGATTTATGAGCTACGCAACTTATATGGGCAACCGGGATATGACCGCGGTGATGGCGCAGGCGACGCTGCCGGTGCTCTACGCAGAGCAGGATGGAGAACAGTATAATGAGATGCACGGATATGTGGAACCAATGAATGGCAGCTATATGAAGGAATCAATCCTGGGGATCTCCACGGATCACCAGCTTCATATCGCTGTCGAAAAATACAATGCCCATATCGGCAGTCTGTCCTATGAAGTGCGCAGTCTTGACATGTCCCGCCTGATTCAGGATGGCAGCGAGATCCCTGTGGAGGATGATGGAAAGTATGTGCGCGCCTCCATCGACCTTAAGGATCTGATGGAAGCAGGCGAGCGGTATCTGCTCGTTCTCACGGTGCATACCAAAGAGCACGGGGAGGTCTACTACTATTCCCAGATCAGCTACCTTGGGGAAAACCATGTCAGGGAATGCCTGGATTTTGCAAAATCCTTTCATGAGGCGACCTTTCAGAAGGATACAAACCAGGAGCTTTTGAAAAGGCTCGAACCGGACAGCGGCATGGACCGAAAAGATTTTGGCTATGTGAACATTCACTCTTATCCGAGGACGGTGGTCTGGGGAGAGATGCAGGTGGAGCGGCTGACCAAACCGCGGGTTCGCTTCACGGATTTCCGCGGCAATATTGTCTCATTGGTGATGGAATACCGGATGCAGGACCGGGATACCAAAGATTTGTATCAGGTGACGGAGGCTTACTGTATTCAGTACACCCAGTCCCGGATGTATCTGCAGAACTATGAACGGACTGCGGACCGGATCTTCCAGGTGGGAAATCAGATCGTGGAGGACGGGCAGATCGACTTCGGGATTCAGAGCCGGGAGATGAACTACCGGAAGAATGAGGAGGAGAATGTGATCGGCTTCGTGCAGCAGGGGCAGCTCTGGTGCTATGATTTCGGACAGAACCGCCTGAGCCGGGTCTATGGCTTTGAGGATGAGGAGGACGAAAGAGGTCTTTACAATGCCCATGATTTTCGGATTCTTCAGGTGGAGGATTCAGGAAGCATGGATTTTCTGGTGTACGGCTATATGAACCGGGGACTCTACGAAGGAAGATGCGGGGTGCTGCTGTGCCGCTATGACGCGCTGATGAATACGGTGGAAGAGCGGTACTTTCTGCCCAGCGACCGGCCTTATCCGGTGGTCAGGGAAGAAGTGGGAAAGCTGTCCGTAGTCAATGACAAGGATACGGCGTGGCTTTCCTACAAAGGGCTGATCCTGCGGATCGACCTGAAAAACTTAAGTGTGCGTCTTCTGGCGGAGGGAATCCGGGAGGAGGAGCTGCAGGTGTCAAAGAACGGCTATCTGGCGGCGTGGACGGACAGAGAGGCGCAGAATATCAGCCTTCTGAATACCCGGAGCGGGATTGTGAATCAGATCACCGCGGAGTCCGGAGAGCAGATCCGGGCGCTGGGCTTCATGGAAGAGGACTTTATCTACGGAACCACGCGGGTGGAGGATATCCGGATCAATGCGGCAGGGCAGAGCGTCTATCCCATGTACCGGGTGATCATCCGGGATCACTCCGGAAAAGAAGTCAGGGAGTTCAATTACGCGGCCAAAGGGAAATACGTAAAGGAGCTGTCGATTGTGGAGAACCGGATTGATCTGTCCTGTGTCGCGCTGATGCCGGACGGCTCCCTGGAGGAAGTTCAGCCGGAACCGATCACTTATACCATTGAGCCGGAACAGGAGAAGCTGGTGCTTAAAATCACGAATGACGAGGTGAGGCGGAGCGAATATCAATTTGCCTATGAGGGCACACAAAAAAGCGGTTCCATGAAACGTCCCAGAGTGCGGATGGTGCTGTATGAGGAGAATCGGACCCTCCGGCTGGACCGTCCGGGAGAAGAGCAGTATATGGCATGGAGCTTTTCCGGACAGGCAAAGAGATATGAGACCCTCTCCGAGGCGGTGATCGCCGCCCATGATGGCATGGGGGCGGTCTGGAAGGATGGGACCCGCCGCCTGTGGGAGCGCTGGAATCGTCCGGCCAGGATGCAGATCGAGAGCTTTGACAGCCAGGAGGACGCGGAGAGCGCCGGAAGCAGCGTGGCCCAGTGCCTGCAGCTTCTGCTTCATCAAAAGCAGATCTACACGGACGTACAGGCCTGTCTGGAGGAAGGGATGGCCGTGTGGGAGATCTGCGATCAGGAGTTAAAGGAGGACAGCTGCCTGATCCCCGGATGCAGCCTTCGGATGGCGCTTTACTATGTGGCCAATCAGTCTCCGGTCATGGGAATTACGGATACCGGGGACGCGGTGCTGATCGTGGGCTATGACGCACAGAATATCATCTACTATGAACCGGGTCAGATCGAACTGAAAAAGGCAGGCTTAAAGGACAGCACCGAGATGTTCGAGCGGGCGGGCAATCTGTTCTTCACCTACCTGCCGCAATAGATCAATGGAAAACAACGAAGGAGAGTTGACGTATGGACGAGAGAATCAAGACGCTGGCCAGAGGGCTGGTTCACTACTCCTGCCAGGTCAAGGCGGGGGACAAGGTCTATATTCATTATACTGGAGCCAGCACCAGGGCTCTTGCCAAGGAGCTGGTGCGCACGGTATATGAGGCGGGCGGGCTGCCCTTTATCCACTATACAGATCCGCAGCTTCAGAGGCTCCAGATCATGGAGTGCACAAAGGAACAGATGGAACTTATGGCGCAGGTAGACGCGCTGGAGATGTCTCATATGGACTGTTATATAGCCGTGCGGGGAAGCGACAACATATCGGAACTGTCGGATGTACCGGCCGACCGTATGGCTCTTTATGAGAAATATTATGTAACCCCGGTGCATCACAAGATCCGAGTGCCGAAGACCCGTTGGGTGGTCTTACGCTACCCGAACGACGCCATGGCGCAGCTGTCGGGAACCAGCACCGAAGCGTTCGAGGACTTTTACTTCCGGGTATGCAATCTGGACTACAGCCGCATGGAAGCGGCCATGAAGCCTCTGGTGGAGCTTATGGAGCGGACCGACCGGGTGCGGATCAAAGGACCGGGGACTGACCTTGCTTTCTCCATCAAAGGAATTCCGGCCATCCCCTGCGCGGGACGGATGAACATCCCCGACGGAGAGGTCTTCACCGCGCCGGTGAGGAATTCCGTGAACGGCGTCTTAAGCTACAATACGCCCTCCGTCTTCCAGGGCTTCACCTATGAGAACATCCGGTTGACCTTCCGGGACGGAAAGATCGTGGAGGCGACGGCCAATAACACAGAGCGGATCACCCGGGTGTTTGACACGGACGAGGGCGCCCGGTATGTGGGCGAATTCGCCATCGGGGTGAATCCGTATGTATTGGAGCCCATGAAGGACACGCTGTTCGACGAGAAGATTATGGGGTCCATTCATTTCACGCCTGGCAACTGCTATGACGAGGCGCCCAACGGGAATGTATCCTCCATCCACTGGGATCTGGTGCTGATCCAGAGGCCGGAGTACGGAGGGGGAGAGATCTACTTCGACGACGTCCTGATCCGGAAGGACGGGGAGTTTGTGCTGACCGAACTTAGGGGATTGAATCCGGAGGGGCTGACAGAGTAAAGTGTGGGAGTAGAGGACGCCGCAGAGGGCGGGGGATATCCACCCGCGGGCCCGGGGCAATGCTTTGTCAAGCTAACCACTAACTGCGACCAACGACGCTCAGCAAGGGCTTCGCGCCGGGTCTCCGTAAGTGGTGGATCTTGCCAAAGCTAAAAACGCCCCCAAAAGGGCCCGTGCCCGGATACCCCCGCCCTCTGCGGCTGACTTTCTCAGACGATACGTTCGAGCAGCGCGGCAGGTGTTGGCCTGTGATATTCAGTTGCAGGAAGGGAGCGGTCCCCCTAGGCGCTTTTCAAGGGCGCTTTTAGCAGGGATGAAATCCAGCGCTTACGAAGACCCGGCGCGAAGTTATACTGAGCGTCGTTGGTCGCAGTTAGCGATTAGTTCGGACCTGCGTTGCCCGCGCCTGCCCAGGGGTACCGCTCCCTTCCTGCAGCGTCCGTTTCGCCAAGCCCCTCCGGCGGCGTTCGGCGTGCCGGGGGGCGTCCCTTTTTATTTTAATGGAATCTTAATAATTTTGCATCGGGCATCTTAATAAGAAGATGGTATAACAGGAGTGTAGCAAAGGAGAGACGAATATGAACATACTGGTATGCGATGACGACCGCGCGATTGTGGACGCGATCGAGATCTATCTGAGTCAGGAAGGCTATACCGTTCTGAAGGCGTATGACGGACTGGAAGCGATTGAGATGTTGAAGAAACATGACATTCAGCTTCTTCTGATTGATATCATGATGCCCCGGCTGGACGGTATCCGGGCGACGATGAAGATCCGGGAGGACAGCAAAGTGCCGATTATCTTCCTGTCCGCCAAGTCGGAGGATGTGGACAAAATCCTGGGGCTCAATATCGGGGCGGATGATTATATCACAAAACCTTTTAATCCCCTGGAACTGACCGCGAGGGTGAAGTCCCTGCTTCGAAGGTATACCCAGTTCGGAGCCATGGCCGAGACGAAGCCCACGGTTTTTCGCATCGGAGGCCTCCGGGTGGACGACGACCGCAAAGAAGTGACCGTGGACGATGAGTCCGTAAGGCTTACGCCCATTGAGTACCAGATCTTGCTTCTGCTGGTTCAGAATCCCGGAAGAGTGTTCTCGATTTCTCAGATTTACGAACGAATCTGGAAAGAAGAAGCTCTGGGAGGAGACAATACCGTAGCCGTACATATTCGTCATATCCGGGAAAAGATCGAGATCAATCCCAAAGATCCAAGATACATCAAAGTCGTCTGGGGCGTGGGGTATAAGATCGAGAAGCAATAGCTGGAGGATATATAGTATATGGAGAAAAAGGGGTATCGGGTATTTTGGCGGTGGGTAGTACTGCTCTTGAATCTGGCGGCCGCGGCGGCGCTGGCCTTTGGGAACACCAGGTACAGAGAAGAAGGCGATACCCGGGAGCTGTGGGAAAATGTCCTGCGGGGAAGATCCTGGGAAGAGACGGAGGAATACGCTCAGCAGGCCTCTGAGGCGGTCTACCGCGCGCTGGAGGCCGCGGCGAGGGCCAGCCGCATGGAAAAGGGCGGCGTCTACGACCCGGACCGGATTATTCGGGTGCGGGACTATCTGGACGTGAGGGCCGTCTATGAAGAAGTTCCTGAGAGCCAGAAAAAAGACGGCATCTGTTACCGCCTGGGCGATCTGTATCAGTGGAGCCTGAAAGGAACGAATGTCCGGGAGAATATCCTGCAGGAGTCCTACGCTCCTCTTTTTTATGGAAGCATACAGGAATACGCCAACGAATGCGACGAAGAATATCAGGTGGTGGTCGATCAGATTCTGGAGGCGATGAACGTTCTTCAAAAGGATGTGGGAGAGTATCAGCAGCTTCAGAAAACCTGGTCCTATGAGGCGGTCAATGTGCGCTACGCTCTGAAAGATCTGGGCAGCGGAAATATTTACACGAACGTACCCGAGCTTCGGCAGAGGGAGTGCTCCACGGAAGAACTGGAACAGTATTTTTACAGCTTGGGAAGCTACTACTCCTTCGACAGCCGTACGGCCAACGTGGCGGAGCGGAAGATCGGGGAGTATTATTCTTACAATACCCATGCGCTTCTGACCGGGTGGAATGCGCACCTTAATGGAGAGTACCAGGTCTATGTGGGGATTGACACCCGTTTTCCGGTGGCGGACGCGTTCGCCCAGGGGGCCCAGAGGTATGCGGCTGCGAAAGTCCGGCTGCCCAGGTATGGGCTGATTATGGGAGGAAGCGCGCTGATTCTCCTCTGTACGCTCTTTGTCCTGTGCTGGCGGCTGTCCAGGTATATCAGCCGGTATCTCGGCGAGATATTTGCTCACATGCATATGGCATTGCGGATTGGTATCTTTTTTGCAGGCTATCTGCTGCTCGCGCTGGGACTTTGGAAGCTTCTGGGGGAGGGGGCGTTCGCAGGACTGATACTGGTTCTTTATAACCTGGGAGTTCTGGCTCTGCTCTTGGGAGAAGAACTCCAGCGTCAGAGGCTTCTGGAAGCCGTGCAGGCCATGGCGGAGGGCGCCGGGGAGGCAGAGTTTCCGAAGGAACGACTTTTTTTCGGCAACCGACAGTTGGCAGAGGCGGTGAGTCAGTTAGGAGAGGGGCTCCAGACCGCTTTACAGGAACAGATGAAGAGCGAGCGGATGAAGGCGGCCTTGATCACCAATGTATCCCACGATCTGAAGACTCCACTGACTTCCATCATTAACTATGTGGATTTGATGAAGAGAGAGCGCATTGAGAGCCCCAAGGCGCAGGAGTATCTGCAGGTGCTGGATCAGAAGTCCCAGCGGTTAAAGCAGCTGACCGAGGACCTGGTGGAGGCTTCCCGGGCCAGTTCCGGCAATGTGGTGCTGGAGATTCAGCGGATCGACTTGAAGGAGCTTTTGATGCAGACGGGCGGGGAGTTCACGGAGCGTTTCGCGGTGCGGGGGCTGACGCTGATGGAAAATTATCCGGAATCCCCTCTGTATGTGGAGGCGGACGGCAGGCATCTGTGGAGAATTATTGAGAATCTGTACCGGAATGTGGAAAAGTATGCCATGCCCTATACGCGGGTTTATGTGGACCTGTCGGAGGAGGAAGAGCGGGCGGTGCTTTCCATGAAAAATATTTCGGAGCAGGCGCTGAATATCTCCGCGGAGGAGTTGACGGAACGCTTCACCCGGGGGGATGAATCCCGCAGTACGGAGGGGAGCGGGCTGGGGCTCTCGATCGCGAAGGATTTGACGGAGCTGCAGCATGGGACATTTGGAATTTATCTGGATGGGGATTTGTTCAAGGTGACGATGACGTTTGCGAAGGCGTAAGGACATGCGTTCAAAGAGACGCCGCAACGGGCGGGGAATCCCCTGGAGGGCCCGGGGCAACGCTTTGTCAAGCTAACCACTAACTGCGACCAACGACGCTCAGCAAGGGCTTCGCGCCGGGTCTCCGTAAGTGGTGGATCTCGCCAAAGCTAAAAACGCCCCTCAAAAGGGCCCGCCAGGGGATCCCCCCGCCCGCCCAGGGGGGGCCGTTCCTCCCGGCGGCGTCCGGTCCGTCAGATAAGACCAGCAGCGTCCGTTTTCCCAGATAAAAAATATCGAAACTTTCCAGAAAGACATTGAAAAAAACCTCCGTCGATTGTATAATCGTATACAATCAATATAAAAGTATATGGAGGTATCTATGATTGAATTATACAACGGCGGCGCCTATGTCTTAAACGGAACAGAGATTGTGCCGGACACGGCGGAAGCGCCCGCGGTTCTGGCGGGGAAGATGGCGCAGGTTCCCTCGAAGGAGGAGGCGAAAAAGCAGACCATCGCCTACGGAATTTTAAAAGAGCATAACACATCCGGGAATATGGATAAGCTCCAGATCCGGTTTGACAAGCTGACCTCCCACGACATCACCTTCGTGGGCATCATTCAGACCGCCCGGGCGTCGGGACTGACAAAGTTTCCCATGCCCTACGTGCTGACCAACTGCCACAACAGCCTGTGCGCCGTAGGAGGCACCATCAACGAAGACGATCATATGTTCGGCTTAAGCTGCGCGAAAAAGTACGGCGGCGTCTATGTACCGCCTCATCAGGCCGTGATTCACCAGTATGCCAGAGAGATGCTCGCCGGAGGCGGAAAGATGATCCTGGGTTCCGACAGCCATACCCGCTACGGGGCGCTGGGCACCATGGCCATGGGCGAAGGCGGACCGGAACTGGTCAAACAGCTCCTGAATCAGACTTATGATATCTCCATGCCCGGCGTGGTGGGCGTGTACCTGACCGGGGAGCCAATCAAAGGCGTCGGCCCTCAGGATGTGGCTCTGGCGATCATCAAGGCCGTCTTTGACTGCGGCTATGTCAACAATAAAGTGATGGAATTCATCGGAGACGGCGTGGAACACTTAAGCGCGGATTTCCGGATCGGCGTCGACGTCATGACCACCGAGACCACCTGTCTGTCCTCCATCTGGAAGACTGATGAGAAGATCCGGGAGTTTTACGAGATTCACGGAAGAAGCGAGGACTATCAGGAGCTGAATCCCGGCAGCGCGGCGTACTACGACGGCATGATTGTGGTCGACCTTTCGAAGATCCGTCCCATGATCGCCATGCCCTTCCATCCAAGCAACGCCTACACTATCGAAGAGCTGAATAACAACCTGGACGATATCCTCGCGGACTGCGAGGCCAGAGCGAAAGTCAGCCTGGGAGACAAGACCGCATTTTCCTTAAGAAATAAAGTCCGGGACGGAAGACTTTATGTAGATCAGGGAATCATCGCCGGATGCGCCGGCGGCGGCTTTGAAAATATCTGCGCGGCGGCGGATATCCTGAACGGAAAGAGCATCGGTGCCGATGAATTTACTTTAAGCGTCTACCCGGCGTCCATGCCCGTCTATATGGAGCTGGTGAAAAACGGTTCCGCGGCCATGCTGATGCAGACCGGCGCCGTGCTGAAGACGGCCTTCTGCGGTCCCTGCTTCGGAGCCGGGGATACCCCGTCCAACAACGGATTCAGCATTCGGCATTCTACCAGGAACTTCCCCAACCGGGAAGGCTCCAAGCTGCAGAGCGGACAGATCGCTTCCGTCGCCCTGATGGACGCCCGCTCCATCGCAGCCACCGCGGCCAACAAAGGCTATCTCACCGCGGCCACGGAACTGGATACCGAGTACCGCAATCCCAAGTATGTCTTCGACCGTCAGATCTACGAGAACCGGGTCTTCGACAGCAAGAGTGTGGCCGATCCCGAAGTGGAGATTCACTTCGGACCGAACATCAAAGACTGGCCGGCCATGAGTCCCCTTCCCCGATATCTGATCCTGAAAGTGGTCTCCGAGATCCACGATCCGGTGACGACTACGGACGAGCTGATTCCTTCCGGAGAGACCTCCTCCTACCGCTCCAACCCTCTTGGGCTGGCAGAGTTCACCCTCTCCAGAAAAGATCCGGAGTATGTAGGAAAAGCCAAGGCCATCCAGGCGGCTCAGAAAGCCATCGAAGCCGGAGAGTGCCCCGCCGAGGCGGTTCCGGAGTTAAAGCCTGTCTTCCAGGCCATCCACACCATTTATCCGGATGTGGACAAGACCAACACCGGCGTCGGCAGCACCATCTTCGCGGTGAAGCCCGGAGACGGTTCCGCCAGAGAGCAGGCGGCCTCCTGCCAGAAAGTACTGGGAGGCTGGGCCAATATCGCCAACGGCTACGCCACCAAGCGTTACCGTTCCAACCTGATCAACTGGGGTATGCTCCCCTTTCTGATCGAAGAAGGCGAATTGCCGTTCCAAAACGGCGACTACCTGTTCCTCCCGGAGATCGCAAAAGCTGTGAAGACCGGAGCCTCCGAAGTGAAAGCTTATGTCATAAAAGAAGGTTTGAAAGAATTTACCCTGAAGCTGGGTGAAATGACCGAAGACGAGCGGGAGATCATCCTCAAAGGATGTCTGATCAACTATAATCGCGTATAAATTTTATGATCGAAAAAGAGACGGCGTCTGCCTTGCCAAGGTCAGGGGTCGTCTTTTTTATACTTTTTATCAAAAATCATTAGAAATATCGTTTAACGGTATTGACAATGAATTTCTAAAGTGATATACTCGTTCCATAAACCGTTGAACCAATAAGGAAACGGAAAAGAAAGGGGAAAAGTTATGCAGAAAAGTATCTTAAACGAGTTACGGGAAATCGAGGCACGTGTATCCGCCCTCATCCGCCGTCTGGAGGCGGAAAATGTGGAGGTGACAACCACGGTCGTCGAAGTTCGCAGGCTTGCCATTTTGGAGGAGGTATTCCGGAACGGCGGCCAGGCAACGCCCCAGGAGATTTCCGACTGGGCGAAAAAATATGGCAAGACCCCCAGTTCCTGCGCCGGTTACTACTCAGGCAAAGCACCGTCTATGTCCGCCAGCGATGACAGGAAGATGCGTGAGCTGACGGAGACCGGAAAACGAATGGTGGAGGAAGCCAGGGAAAGATGGGGGAAGGACTGGCTTAATCGCATTCCCATGGACGTAATCCAAAATCCGCATATGACGGACGCCGAGATCTCTTTTTGAGATCTCGGCGACAGCCCCTCACTCGCTTTGCTCTGGCCGCATCCTTGCGGCCTCTCCCTCCGCGAGGCTTAGGGAGAAGATAAACTCGGTGCCCACCCCTTCGGTGCTGATCACGTTGATATTTTCGTCGTGGAGCTGGATGATTTCTTTGACGATGGCAAGTCCCAGGCCGGTGCCTTTCTTGTCTTTGCCCCGGGAGGTGTCGGTCTTGTAGAAGCGCTCCCATATTTTTTTCAGGCTGTCTTTGGGGATGCCCACGCCAGTGTCCCGAACCGAGACGAAGAGCTTTTCGTACTTTAACGTAGTTTCCACCGTGATCACGGAATCTGGCTGGCTGAACTTGATGGCGTTGTCGATCAGGTTGTAGAGAACCTGCTGAATCTTGCCCATGTCGGCCCAGACGTAGGATTCCCGGTCTGTGAAGAGGAGCTCGATGGAGATCCGTTTGGCGGTGCAGGTGCCCTCGAAGGTTGCGGCGGTATTTTTGATGGCCGTGTTGATGTCAAAACGGGTCCTGCACAGGCGGTTCTGCTTCGGGTCCATGGAATTGAGTGTCAGAAGGCCGCTGGTCAGCTTGGTCAGCCGTTCGGTCTCTCGAAGAACGATGTTGAAATATTTTTCCTGAAGCTCCGGCGGAATGGTGCCGTCCAGCATGGCTTCAATGTAACCCTTAATGGAAGTTAAGGGGGAGCGGAAGTCATGGGAGATATTGGAGATCAATTTTCGCTGGTCCTCGTCATAGTCCTTCAGCGCTTCCGCCATAAAGTCCATGGTGTCGGCCAGAAAGCCCAGTTCGTCCTCCCGGTCCATATGGATGGGTGTCTGAAAGTTGCCCAGGGCGTATTCTCCGGCGCCCTTACGAATCCGCCGGATGGGCAGGCAGGTGGTGAGCCAGAGATGGAGGGTGAAGAGGAAAGCAAGTACAAGGAGCAGGACCATGGTGACGTAGAAAGAAAAGAGATAGCCCTCCTTTTCCTCTACGATGACGGACATGGGGGTATGGATGGCGATGTAGCCCCGCACATGGTAGTTGTGGGAGACGGGGATCAGCACGCTTAACGTTTCCTCGGAAAACATGCCGAAAAAGTCGCCTGTCATATAGTACTTGCCCCCCGGGAGCACCGAGTTGAATTCCGGTATAATCTGATGGGGCTGTTCGCCGCCGGAAGAGAGGATCAGCTCGCCGTCCCGGCTGATCAGCCAGATCCGTGCGTTCAGATAGACGTCGAGGGAGGTCAGGTGAGACTGGATGGTGGAGAGATTTTTCCGGTTTTCCTGCTCTTCAAAATAGTTGACGACGTACTGATCAGACAGGCAAAGTCCTTCCTGGTAGAAGGCGTCGGCTTTTGTGGAAACGGCATTCTCCATCATCAAATGGGAGGTGACCGAGGAAATACACAGGAAACAGCACAGGCCAAAGACCAGGAAGGACAGGAGGTACTTGACATTCAGAGAGATCCGCATTATTTTACCTCGAACTTGTATCCGATGCCCCAGACCGTGGCGATACGCCAGGATTCGTGGTCCTTGATCTTCTCCCGAAGTCTCTTGATGTGCACGTCCACGGTGCGGGTATCCCCGATGTATTCATAGCCCCAGATATGGTCCAGAAGCTGTTCTCTTGTGAACACCTGGTTTGGAGAAGAGGCGAGGAAATAGAGAAGCTCCAGCTCCTTGGGCGGCATTTCCACGGTTCGCCCCCGGTAGAGGACGGAATAGTTGCTCTGATTGATGATCAGGTCCGGATACTGGACCATCCGGGAGGCGGGAGCGGCGTCCGTCTTGGCCGGCTGGAAGCGGCGGAGCACCGCCTTGACCCGGGCCACCAGTTCTTTGGAGTCGAAGGGTTTGATCATATAGTCGTCGGCCCCCAGCTCCAGTCCCAGCACTTTGTCAAAGATCTCTCCCTTGGCGGAGAGCATGATGATGGGGATGTTGGAGCGGGTGCGGATCTCCCGGCACACCTGGTAACCGTCGATTCCCGGAAGCATCAGATCCAGAAGGATCAGATTGGGCTGGAATGTATTGAACACCTGCAAAGCCTGCTCTCCGTCTTCCACGATCTGTACTTCATAGAATTCTTTGGTAAGGTAGAGTGAAATCAGTTCTGCAATATTGGCGTCGTCGTCCACGATAAGTATTTTCTGTTTGGATGGCATTGAAGTATTCTTCTCCTTTGGCTCATTTGAATTCTGCGATAGTGACGCCGGCGTCCCCTTCCCCCAGGGAACCAAGGCGGTAAGTTTTTACATATTTGCAGCGCCGAAGATGCTGCTGAACGGCGTTCCTTAAGGCGCCGGTGCCCTTCCCGTGCACGATCCGCACGCTGGGCACATGGGCCAGATAGGCGTCGTCCAGGTATTTGTCCAGATGTCCAATGGCCTCGTCCACGGTCATGCCGATCAGGTTGATCTCCGTGCTGACCAGGGAGGACTTGGACATCTTGATCCTGCCGCTTCCGGATGCGGAAGTTTTGCCGCCGGGAAGCTGGGCTTCTCCGATGTACTCCAGATCGCTGATGTGTACCTGGGAGCGCAGGATGCCCATCTGCACGAACAGATCTCCCTTGGCGTTTGGCAGGGTGCTGACCGTGCCTTCCAGGTTTAGGCTTAAGACCCGGACCCGGTCCCCCAGGTGAAGAGCGGCGGCCTTGACCTTTTTCTTTGGCTTCTGGGCCTCGGTCTTCATGCCGGTCTCCGTGGACTTTAACTTTTCTCTTAAGCGTGCCCGTTCCGCCTCCATCTCTCTGGCGGAGATGCCCTCTTTGCCGAACTTGTGGAAATTCTTCATGGTCTCGTCGGCATAGGCTTTGGCTTCTTCCAGGATGGCATGGGCTTTTTCGTTGGCTTCCTTTAAGATCTTATCCTTTTGCGCGTCGATGCGGTCCTGCTTTTTCTGAAGGGCATTGCGCAGCTTCCGGATCTCTTCTTTGTAGCGGGCGACGTCCGCCTGTTCTTTTTCCAGAGTCACCCGGCTGTTCTCCAGTTCCGCGATCACGTCCTCGAAGCTCTCATCCTGGGCGCTGATGTGCTTTTTGGCCTCCTCAATCAGGAAGTCCGGCAGCCCCAGCCGGGAGGAGATGGCGAAGGCGTTGCTCTTGCCCGGGATACCGATCAGCAGCCGGTAGGTGGGGCGCAAGGATTCCAAGTCGAACTCGCAGCAGGCGTTCTCCACGCCTTCCGTGGACAGGGCGTAGACCTTCAGCTCGCTGTAGTGGGTGGTGGCCATGGTGCGGATGCCCTGGCGGTGCAGATGGTCCAGGATGGAGATGGCAAGCGCCGCCCCCTCCGTGGGATCGGTTCCTGCCCCCAGCTCGTCAAAAAGTACCAGAGAGTGCAGAGAGGCCTCCGACAGGATGGACACGATGTTGCTCATGTGAGAAGAAAAAGTGCTGAGGCTCTGCTCGATGCTCTGTTCGTCTCCGATATCCACGAAAATGTGGTCAAAGACCGCCAGCTCAGACCGCTCGAAAGCAGGGATGTGCAGCCCCGCCTGCCCCATGAGGGTAAAAAGGCCCACTGTTTTTAAGGAGACGGTCTTGCCGCCGGTGTTGGGTCCGGTGACGATCAGAAGGTCGAACTCCCTGCCCAGGCGAATGTTGACGGGGACCACCTTTTTAGCGTCCAGAAGGGGATGTCGCCCGTCTTTGATGTGGAGACGGCCTTCCGTATTAAAAAGAGGCATGGTGGCGTTCATTTCTTTGGCCAGCATGGCCTTGGCGAAGATGAAATCCAGCCGCACCAAAAGATCATAGTCGTCTGCCAGAAGCTCCAGATATCCGGCGGCATTTTCGCTTAAAGCAGCCAGAACTTTTTCGATCTCCTTCTGCTCCCGGATCTGCAGCTCTTTGTAGTCATTGTTCAGCTTGATTACGGCCATGGGTTCCACGAAGAGGGTGGAGCCGGTGGAGCTCTGGTCGTGAATCATGCCGGGCACCTGGCCTCGGTACTCTGCCTTGACTGGCAGACAGTAGCGTCCGTCCCGCATGGTGATGACCGCGTCCTGCAGATAGGTGCGCGCGGAGCCGTTGACCATAGAATTTAAGGTGCTGTGGACTTTGTCGTCCATCTGCCGCATGGACCGCCGCACGTCCCGGAGGGCGCTGCTGGCGTCGTCCGCCATGGTGTCCTCCGCCAGGATACAACGCCTGATCTCATGGTCCAGGGAGGGGAGGGGCTCCAGGAGTTCGAAGGTTTCGTCCAGAGAATCTTTTCTGTCCTCCTCCGGGTCCCTCTGTCCATATTGTTTGACCTTTCCGGCGGTCTCCAGAAGGGACATGATCCCGAGAAGCTCGCCCATACCCAGTACGCCGCCGATCTCCAGTCTCTTTAAGGACCCCCGGATATCCCGGATGCCGCCGAAGGAAAGGCTGCCTTTCCGCCACACCCGCCGAAGGGCGTCCGCGGTCTCCCGCTGATTTTTCTGGATCTCGGACAGAGAATCCGAGGGCAGCAGGTTTTCACAGAGCTCCTTCGCCCCCGCCGACGCGGCGTGGCCGGATAATATATGGATAATCTTGTCATATTCTAATTTCTTTAATGCTTTTTGATTCATGAAACAATCTCCCAAATATTAAGATATGCTTTTATTATCATACCGCATTTGGCCAAAATTGAAAAGGAGAAGTTTGAGCTTTCAGTGATTGTTTATGGTCGTTTGTATCGTTTATAGGGCCGTTTACAGCACAGTTGTTATGGACACGGCGCGAAAAATCGAGTATAATTAGTTTATTCATTTATCCGTGTATCAGCCGTCCGAAAGGAGGTGACTCGATGTCAGAGGGAAAAGATAACCGGAACCTGTCGTTTATACAGGAGACGGTCAAGCAAAAGCGTTTTTACCAGAACCGGATCGTGCAGCGTCTTGTGTGGTCTGCGGCGTCCGGGGTTCTTTTTGCGCTTGCGGCTCTGACGGTCTGGGCAATCGCCGCTCCGAGGATCGCGGTTACGGAGGAAAAACAGGAAGCGCAGAAGTTTACGCTTCCTGAGCCGGAGGAGCCTCCGGTTCAGGAGGAAGAGCCTCCCGTCTACATTATGGAGCAGGTCAGCATGGAACTGGAGGATTATAAGAAGATGCACCAGCAGCTGATGCAGGTGGGGGGCCAGGTGGAGAAAAGCCTGGTGAATGTCTCGGCAGTCACGGTGGATACGGACTGGTTCGATGAGACCTATACCAGTCAGAGCGCCGTGTCCGGCGTACTGGTGGGAGACAACGGAGTAGAGATTCTGATTCTGACGGACTATGAAAAGGTGGTGGACAGAGAGAGCCTTCTGGTTACCTTCTATGATCGCACCAGCGCTCCGGCGGTTCTGAAAAAATATGACCGAAACACGGGTCTTGCGGTGCTCAGCGTGAACTTAAGCGACGTCTCCGACAGTACCAGGGAGGTGATTCTGTACGCGGATATCGGCTCTTCTAAGACCTTGAGAAGCGGGGAACCGATTCTTGCGGTGGGTTCTCCCGGGGGCAGCTACGGCTCCATCCTGTACGGGAATCTGACCAGCGTCTCTCAGACCGCCGCCCTCTATGACGGAAGCTACAATGTGCTCACAACGGATATGGTAAAGGCCCGTCAGGGCAGCGGAGTGCTGGTCAACTGGAGCGGAAAGATCATCGGTATGATTCAGGACCGGTGCGAGGTGTCCGGGCAGAACAATACGATTCAGGCGTACGGAATTTCGGATATTATGGAAGTGATTGAGCATTTATCCAACAACCAGGACATAGTATATATGGGAGTCGTCGGGGCGGATGTGACCACGGCGGTTTCAGAGATGGAAGGAATTCCCATTGGCGTCTATGTGTCGGAGGTGGCGCTGGAATCCCCGGCCATCGAGGCTGGCCTGCAGCCCGGCGATATCATCACGTCTATGAGCGGGCAGCCGGTTACGAACTTAAAAGATGTGATGGCGATTCTGATGAAATGTTCCAACGGACAGAATATCCAGGTACTCTGCCAGCGGCTGAACAAGACCGTCTATCAGGAGCTGGAGCTGTCTGTGGATCTGAAAATTTTAGAGTAGGGAGAATGAGGGAAGTTATGAAATATATTGAAGCTTTTCGGGAGGGCGAGCGCGTCAGCGGCATCTATCTGTGCAAGTCCCGCCAGACGGCTTTGACGAAGGCCGGAAAGATGTATGAAAATGTGATCCTGCAGGATAAGACCGGGACCGTGGACGCCAAGATCTGGGACCCCAATTCCCGGGGGATCGAGGCCTTCGAGGGCCTTGACTATGTGGATATCGTGGCGGATGTGACCAGCTTTCAGGGGCAGCTGCAGCTGAATGTAAAGCGGGTGCGCAAGGCCCAGGACGGCGAGTTCGACCCGTCGGACTACCTTCCGGTCAGCGACAAGAACATCGACGTCATGTACCGGGAACTCCTGGGCTTCATCGAGAAGGTGGAGAACCCCTGCCTGTCCCGTCTTTTAAAAGATATTTTTGTAGAAGACAAAGAATTTATCAAGGCGTTCAAGTTCAGCAGCGCCGCAAAAAGCGTCCATCACGGGTTTGTGGGCGGCCTGCTGGAGCACACTTTAAGCGTTACCAGGCTGTGCGACTATTATATCCACACCTACGCCATGCTCAATGGAGATCTTCTGTATACGGCGGCCATGTGCCACGACATCGGAAAAGTTTATGAGCTGTCGCCTTTCCCGGAGAATGATTATACGGACGCGGGGCAGCTCCTGGGACACATCATGATCGGCGCGGAGATGGTGGGAACCCGGATTCGGCAGATCCCGGATTTTCCGGTACGTCTGGCCAACGAGCTGAAGCACTGTATCCTGGCCCATCACGGTGAGCTGGAGTACGGCTCTCCGAAAAAACCGGCGCTTTTAGAAGCGGTGGCGCTGAATTTTGCCGACAATACGGACGCCCATATGCAGACGATGATGGAGGCTTTGAAAGCAGGGGGAGACAACCAGGGCTGGCTTGGCTACAACCGGCTTCTGGAATCCAATATCCGCCGGACAGGAAAATGATATCAAAGAGACGCGGCTCATGGTCGGAGGACTGTGGGCCGTTTTGTATAGAAAGGACAGGCGCAGGATGAAGAAAGAGGATTTGATTACCCTGGAAATTACGGATATGGGAGTGGACGGTGAGGGAATCGGCAGATATGACGGCTTTACGTTCTTTGTGAAGGACGCGGTGATCGGGGACACAGTGGAGGCAAAAATCCTGAAAATGAAGAAAAACTACGGGTATGCCAGATTGCAGCAGGTCCTAAAGCCCTCTTCGCTCCGCCGGGAGCCGGGCTGCGTCCACGCCCGTCCCTGCGGCGGCTGCCAGCTGCAGGCGCTGGATTATGAGGCCCAGCTGGATTTTAAAGCGAAGAAAATCCAGAACCATCTGATCCGTATCGGCGGTTTTACAGATATAGAAAAGCCTGAGGTCATGGGGATGGACAACCCCTGGCGCTACCGCAACAAGGCCCAGTTTCCCTTCGGGACCGACCGGGAGGGCCATGCCGTGACCGGCTTCTACGCGGTCCGCAGCCACCGGATCATACCCTGTACCGACTGCCTGCTGGGCGTGGAGGAGAATCAGGTCGTGCTCGAGAAGGTGCTGGCCCATATGGAGCGGCATCAGATCCCCGCCTACGACGAGACCACCGGGAAAGGGCTGGTGCGCCACGTGCTGATTCGCAAGGGCTTCGCCACCGGGGAGCTTATGGTCTGCCTGATCTTAAAGGGCCGGACCCTGAAAGCACTTCCGGAGCTTTCCAGCTCCCTTCAGGAAATCCCAGGGATGAAAAGCATCACAATCAACGTGAATCTGGAGAATACCAACGTAATTATGGGTAAGGAGCTGCTTCCGGTATGGGGCCCCATGTACATCACGGACCGGATCAGGGAGATTACTTACCGGATTTCCCCTTTGTCTTTCTATCAGGTAAATCCGGTACAGACGAAGAGGCTCTACGAGACGGCGCTGGAGTACGCAGACCTTAGAGGCCATGAGATTGTGTGGGATCTCTACTGCGGCATCGGCACCATCTCCCTGTTTCTGGCCAGGAAGGCCGGAAAGGTTTATGGAGTGGAGATCGTGCCGGAAGCCATTGAGGACGCCCGGGAAAACGCCCGGATCAACGGAATCAAAAATGCGGAATTCTTCGTGGGCAAAGCCGAGGAAGTCCTGCCCCGGAAATACCAGGAGGAAGGCGTCCGCGCGGACGTCATCGTCGTGGACCCGCCCAGAAAAGGCTGCGACCCCGCGGCCCTCGAAACCATGGTCCGCATGGCGCCTGAGCGGATCGTCTACATCAGCTGCGACAGCGCCACCCTGGCCCGAGATCTCAAATACCTGTGCGGGGAGGGGTATGAGGTGAAGAAGGTGAAAGGGTGCGATATGTTCGCGTTTACGACGCATGTGGAAACTGTGTGCCTCTTGAGCAACCGAAAATTAAAACCTGATACTTATATAAAATTGAGTCTGGATATGGAAGATTATTACAGAATCAAAGATGCAGAGAAGGAAAAGAACAAGACATCATAACATCCTACCCGTAGTGATAAATTGTTCTACAGGAAAGGGTGCGAAGCATGGAAAATGTAGTATACGAGAAAGATTACGGAGAGGAATTCCGGGAGAGAAGTGATAAGGCGAAAGGACAGGACTTTTTAGACACATTGAAGGATATCGGATTCTTCCAGGCATACAAAGAAGAAATGGATAAAATCCCAAAGCGTGTGGTTCCAAAGGAAAAAGAGGATTACGGATACCTGCTTGGAGAATGTGACTTTTTCGATTAAGGACGGGCTATTGCGGATGACCATATTCATTGGATATTTTGATAAGGTGTATTAAGGATGAGAGCATCTGTTAGTGTGAGGAATGGCGGGTGCTTTTTTCATGAAGTTATGGTATGCTGTAAGAAATCAATTAGCCGGAGGTACGGAGTTATGGACGATCAGCGGATTTTACTGGATTATGAAACGATCAAGGGAGCTGTCGCCGGGGAGAAGTGGGCAATGGAGCGGATTCTTAAACATTACGATTTCTATATGGATGAACTCGCCACAGTGAAGGAGCGGGAGCCGGATGGAAATGTGAAGTGTTATGTGGATGAGGTTTTGAAGCAGGCAATAGCATTGAAACTGCTGGAGGAAGCGGAGAGGAGAGCGAAAGAGAAAATTAATAGTGTTTGAATCCATCCGGGATTCTTTCATAATTCGCAATCTACGAAGCTGCCTGGAAGAAGAGCATGGGGATAATACGCTTTTAGGGGTGAAAAATGGTATCCCGTTTATCTTGGATTTTTCTATTCCTACAAAATTGTAGCCTAACAGTAATATTGCAGTAAGGTATGGATAGTATACTTTTATTGAATGCGAAATATAGCAGAGAGGTATACTGGATGCTAAAAATAAAGAAACAAATCGGAATTTGGAGGTATTGTATTATGAGATTGGACGGTTTTGGATTATTTGTTGAAGATATGGCGAAAATGATTCGCTTTTACAGAGATGTACTTGGCTTTGAGATTAAAGAAGCGGAAGATACATCTAATGTATATCTTGTAAAAGATGGGACGTTGTTTCTGCTGTACGGCAGAAATGACTTTGAAAAAATGACCAATCGCAGATATGATTATATCAAAGGATTCAACGGTCATTTTGAAATGGCACTTTATGTTGATACATTTGAAGAAGTTGATAAAGCATTTAGTAAAGCTGTAGAAAACGGTGCTACTCCTGTACTGGAACCGGAACTTGAACCTTGGGGACAGAGAACTTGTTATATTGCTGATCCTGAAGGTAATTTAATAGAGATAGGTTCTTGGAATAAGCCTTACGAAGAAAAGGATTCATAAATTCGAATTTGAGAGGGAATTGAATATGAATAAGGAATGGTTGAACTTAATAAAACAATTTGTGTAGATTTTTAGTCTGCCAGATTAAAATTTGAGATTTGAGGTACAGCGTATGAAAGGTTTCCATAGGGACAATCAGCTATTTTCTCTTTGTGGTTTGAACTGCGGATTATGTCCTATGCACTTAAATAAATATTGTCCCGGCTGCGGTGGCGGAGAGGGGAATCAATCCTGCAAAATTGCAAAGTGTAGTTTAGAACATGATGGTGTGGAATATTGTTTTCGGTGCAGAGAGTACCCCTGTGAGAAGTATGAGCATATAGATGAATTTGATTCATTCATTACACACAGTAACCGAAAAGCTGATTTGAAAAAAGCAAGAGAGATAGGGATCGAAGCATACAATGCGGAGCAGACAGAAAAGACGGAATTATTGAATTTACTGTTAGCCAACTATAACGATGGCAGGAAAAAGACTCTTTTTTGTGTGGGGGTCAATCTTTTGGAATTGCAGGAAATAAATGAGATACTTTTGCAAATCAAGGGTAATTCGGAACTGGAAAGATTGACACTCAAAGAAAAAAGTTCTTATGCTGCGGGGGTGTTTCAAAACGCAGCAAAGCGAAAGAATATTGAACTAAAGCTCCGGAAGAAAAAATAATCTCTAAGAAAGGAAAACTTACATGAAATACAATTGTACGGTTATATCGGTAGCAGACATCAAAGCTGCAAGAAAGTTTTATGAGGATTTATTCGGATTGGAAGTATTTCAGGATTATGGAAGAAATATAGCTTTTACCTGCGGTTTAGCTTTACAGCAGGACTTTGACTGGCTTGTTCATTTACCAAAAGAAAGCATATTAAGAAAATCTAACAATGTGGAATTATGTTTTGAGGAACAGGACTTTGACAGTTTCTTACATAAACTAAAAAAATATCCGAATATTGAGTGTT
>CAJUDY010000024.1:46694-58448 GCA_910584945.1 uncultured Lachnospiraceae bacterium
CAGGACTTTGACAGTTTCTTACATAAACTAAAAAAATATCCGAATATTGAGTGTTTGGGTGAGGTAATTGAACACAGTTGGGGGCAACGTGTCATTCGATTTTATGATTTGGACGGACATATCATAGAAGTTGGAGAAAATATGAAAATGGTTATAAAGCGTTTCCTTGCTTCTGGTATGACCATAGATGAAGTGTCTGTAAAAATGGATGTTTCTTTTGAAGATTTAACGAAGCTGCAAAACAGTTAAATGAAAAGTTGCAAAGGAGAACGAATTAATGAAAAAAATGAGCCGAGAAGCTAAAAAAATAATGATGGAACGTTTTGGAAAAGACACTGTTATTGCGTTGGCAACCATTGAAAAGGAGGTGCCTTATGTGCGATATGTAAATGCCTACTATGAGAACGGTGCATTTTATATTATTACATATGCACTTTCAAATAAAATCAAACATATAGAAAACAATCCTGCTGTTGCAATAGCTGGTGAGTGGTTTACGGCACATGGAAAGGGCAGCAATTTGGGCTATTTTGGAAAAAAAGAGAATTGTATGATTGCTGAAAAACTGAAAAATGTCTTTGCTGAATGGATTGATAACGGACATAACAATTTTGATGATGAAAATACGATAATTCTATGTGTAGAATTAACAGATGGACTGTTACTCTCACATGGGACAAGATATGAGTTTTAGCTTTTCCAGCGTAGAATTGGAAAAATTTCAGGAGCAGTATTTCCAGTCAGAACTAAGGATGCTGCCATAGATAGAGATGAAAAGACGAAATTTACGGAGGAGGATCAGAATGGTGGATGTTTATAAAAATTGTCCTGAATATGAGAATGAGGACTATCTTGTGAGAATGGTTTGCCAAGAGGATAGAATGGATTTATTAAAGGTTTATTCTGATAAAAGGGCTGTCCCCTTTTTTAATAGTGATAATTGTGGCGGAGATGATTTCTATTATACAACGGAAAGCAGAATGGAACAGGCGATTGATTACTGGCTTTTCGAGTACAATAGAGAAGGATTTGTGAGGTGGACAATTGTGTCAAAAGCAACTGATGAAGCAATTGGAACAATAGAGCTTTTCCACAGAGACGCCGATGATTATTTTACAAACTGCGGTTTGCTCAGGCTGGACATTCGCAGTGATTATGAAATGACAAGCGAGATTATAAAAATATTAAGATTGATAATGGAACCTGCATATAGCCTGTTTCATTGTGATAAGATCGCTACGAAAGCGCTTCCCTCTGCGGCAGAACGTATTGTGGCGTTGAAAAATTTAGGATTTATACGCTCAGAGGAAAAGCTGATAGGGCATGATGGAACAAAGTATGATTCCTATTTTGTATTGAGGAAAAATTAGCGCCTCTCCAAATCTGGATAAAAAATATGTATCCAGGCTAAAATGCTTGACATTGACAAAGTTATAAGCTAATATAAGACCATATTTCAAGAAAGAGCAGGTATGTGGATGTTAATTGTTTCTGTAATGACAAAGGACAACTAAATTTTATAAGAGGGTAAGCACGGAATAGAGTGCTTTATTTGTGTTACCCTTTTTGGCATTATTGAATGCCGGTTGTTTCTGCCTTACAGAATACTGCATACACCGGGAATAATTGTCTTATTATGATGGATAAGAAAGCGGGAAAAGTATGACTGTGGTGTCATGCTTTTTTATTTCTGCGAGCAAATGGGCTGCATTTTTCAGGTCATTGCTGCTTTCCTTTTATGGGGATGTTTTGCTTTTTTCATCATCTTAAGATATATACATCTGTGGTTTCAGTCTATGTAATGATAGGCAGAAACCACATTTTTTTATGTTTTTTCATTGAATATTTAAACTGGAGGTTTTCAAGATGAAGATAATTGAGACAGAGAATTTAACGAAAAAGTATAAGCGGTATAAAAAGCAGGAGGGTTTGGCCGGAAGTATTAAGGGCCTGTTTCACAGGAAATATGAAGAAAAAATTGCGGTAGATGATTTTGATATTCATGTAAATGAGGGTGAGTTTGTAGGCCTGATCGGGCCGAACGGAGCGGGTAAAACGACCCTGGTGAAGATGTTGACCGGGATTATTGCGCCGACAAGCGGCAGGATACAGGTGATGGGATTTTATCCGAATAAATTGGAAAAAGCATTTAAGCAGCAGTATGCGGTGGTTATGGGGCAAAAGAGCCAGCTGTTTTTTGAACTGACAACGGAGGACACGCTGCGGCTGTTTAAAGAAATATACGGTATCCCGGAAGACGAGTATAAAAGAAACAAGGATTTTTTTGTGGATCTGTTTCAGGTGCAGGGACTGATGAATGTACAGGTAAGAACGCTATCGTTGGGAGAAAGGATGAAGATGGAACTGATCGTTGCATTGCTTCATAATCCGAAAATATTGTTTCTGGATGAACCGACCATTGGACTGGATGCTGTGGCAGGTAAGCAGATCCGGACTTTCTTAAAAGATGTGAATGAGTCAAGAGGAACTACCATTTTGCTTACCTCGCATTATATGGAGGATATTAAGGTATTGTGTAAACGCTCCATAGTCGTGAATCACGGCAGAAAAATATATGACGGCGGTACGGATATGTTATTTGAAAATTATCAAAAGAGTAAGAAAATGACGATATACTTTGAACACAGTGTAGAGCCTGATGTGCCGGATGATTGCAGAGTATTGGAAAAAGCGAATGACAAACTGGTACTTGAAATACCAAAACAGAACGCAGAAAAAGTTCTGGAATCTTATATCGGTCATTATCCGATCCGGGATATTGGAATTGAGGAAGAAGAAATAGGCTCAGTCGTGGAGCGTATCTATAAGGAGGTATAGGACATGAAGAAATATTTAGAAATTGCCAAGGCATACATGAAAGCACAGCTGATCTGGAGGTCGGATACCTTAGTAGACGTGATTCTGGCGGTGGCGAAGATACTGTTTGCATGGATCTTATGGAGTATTCTGTTTGAGGGTAAAGAGCAGATCGCGGGCTTGGGATTTCAGGCCATGATTTCTTACTATATCATAAGCTCCTATTTATTCCAGTTGGAAAAATCTGCGGAGATCAGCCGGCAGATGACCGGTATGCTGAGAAATGGTACCTTTTCAAAATATATGGTGATACCGGTACAGACACAGGGGTATTTTGTGGCGATGGAAGCAGGGAAGATTGCGTTTTCTGCGGGCATTGGTTTTTTAGCAACGTTTCTGTGGTTTTATTTGTTCCGGATTCCATTTGTGCATACAGCCAATATAAAGATCCTGTTATGCGGAAGTATCATGGTTGTTTTAGGACTGTTGTTTATGGCGCTGCTCAATTACTTTCTTGGGATTTTGACCTTGAAATTTGAGGAGATCAGCATCTTTCTCATGATAAAAGATAACCTTTCCGCATTTGTGACCGGGGCGGTGATTCCCCTTGCTCTTTTACCGGAATGGATGACAGCAGGCATGAAATTTCTGCCTTTCTATTATGTCACATATCTTCCCAGTATGCTGTTTATAGGGAAATGTGAGGAGGAAGCAGTCACAGGCTTAATCGTCTTAAGTGTGTGGTGCATGGTCTTTCTTGTTTTAAATCAGGTAACTTATGAACATGATCGAATCAAATATGATGGAGCAGGAATATGAAACATAATTTAAAATTTATATCAGAACTGATCAAATTCAGATTATCCCATATCATGACATTTCGGTTGGGATTCTTTGCGCCGTTTTTCATTAATACCAGTTATTTTCTGGTTCAACTTTTCGCTTTCGAGGCAATTTACGGACATGTGGACAGTATCCGTGGATGGGGGCATGGGGAAATCCTTATTTTTATTGGAACATTCTCCCTGATTGATGCCCTGAACATGACCATTTGCTTTTTTGGGGTGATTTCCATACCGGAGAAAATACAGACAGGAGAACTGGATTTATATCTGACCAAACCAGTGAATCCACTATTACGGATCACCTTTGAAAAAGTAGATCCGGGCGCCATACCGCTTCTGATCTTCAGCGCCTGCATCGCCTTATATGGGGTGAGAGAAAGCGGCGCGAATCTTTCGTATGCGAATATCATTGGATATTTGTTTCTGGTTTTACTAATGACCATACTGTACTACGATATGGAGCTTTTGATACGGTGTTTTGCCTTTTTTGTGTTCTCTGTAGATAATCTGATGAAAATAGAGAATACGGCTGTGGATTTGTGTCTGAAAATACCGGGGATCGCGTTTTATGGAATCTATAAGTTTGTTTTTTATTGTGTATTGCCGTACGGAATCATTGCGACGCTGCCAACGCAGGCAGTAACAGGGGCATTGTCGGCAAAAGGATTCCTTTTCGGGGTGGCGATCGTGTGCATTTTTACGTTTTTTGCCTTGTCTTTTTGGACATATGGCGTACACAGATATGAAAGCGCAAGCAGCTAATCAGTTTTTGGGAAGGAGGTATAGATATTATGGAAGAATATAGAAATGCCCGATTGGGAACGTATTTAGTGAAGGGATTGACCAAAGAATTACTGACACGAAATATTATTCCATTCTATTCTGATTTTATAACGAATATTGGTTCGCAGATGGTAGCAAATAGATGTGACTATATACCATTCTGGGTTGATACATTTGGAACCATTCTTGATGGGAGTTCAGTATACAATGATATGATGAAAGGTTTGTCATCGGAACTTATAGAATGACAACTTCCGGTTGATAGAGGGAGCAACAGACAAAATGTTTGTTGCTTTTCCTTTTTTGATGGGAATGTAAAATAAAACTATCATCATATGATGCGTTTGAAAAACTTATCAATATAGACCTAGAAAGTTATCTTTCATGACAACGAATAATAAGAAATCTATGGTAACATCCTACCCGTAGTGATAAATTGTTCTACAGGAAAGGGTGCGAAACATGGAAAATGAAGTATACGAAAAGGACTATGGAGAAGAATTCCGGGAGAGAAGCGATAAGGCAAAGGGAAAGGATTTTCTGCACACTTTGATGGATGTTGGATTTTTTCAGGCGTATAAAGAAGAAATGGACAAAATCCCAAAGCGTGTGGTCCCCAAGGAAAAGCAGATTATGAATACCTACTTGGGGAGTGAGAGCATCTGTCAGCAGAGACTGGCGGGTGCTTTTTTCGTACAGATATGGTATGCTGTAAGCAGTATATCAACTTGGAGGTACAGGCATGGAAGAACAGCAGAATTCATTGACTTATGAAATTATCAAAGCAGCTGTTGCCGGGGAGAAATGGGCAACAGAAAAGATTATGGCATATTACGATGATTATATGACAGAGCTTGCCACAGTGGAAGAGAAGCAGTCGGACGGCAGTGTAAAGAGTTACGTGGATGAGGATTTGAAGCAAGAGATAGCGTTGAAACTGCTGGAGGAGATACCGAACTTTCCGCTGGAGGAAGCGGAGAGGATTGCAGGAGGGGAGACTGACTAGAGAAAGATCAAATCTACGAGGCATTCTGGAAAGAGATCCAGGGCATTGCGGGTTGCAGACGCTCAGAGAATCTGGAGTTCAGTGGGGTTTGAGGTCTGATTATGGGGTCAATTTTTTTATAATAAACTGTTTTGAGGATATAGTATAAACTGGAAAACGCTAATTTGGCTATTCTGTGGCATTATTCAATGGATTATGGTAAAATTCTGCTGTCCGGGATTGAATAGCAACTGAAAGACCAAACAGATGTTAACAATGATAATAGCTGTAAATCTCATTGAAGTCATTATATAAGTCTTTCAGTTTGTATAGAAAATGTTCGTTTTTATAGGAGGCATCTATGTGGCAATTTACATTTTTTATATTTTTCATATTATTTTGTATATTTGCAGGAATAATGGCACGTGAACCCAGAACGTTATGGAGCGGGGTTTCTTTTTTCTTCATGATGATATGTTTGTCTATTTCCTTGTTTTTTATTCTATCTGAATATTCCAGGTGGCTGGCAGCACATGACGTGGTAATTGGAATACTGATTCTCCTGTTTGTTTTGGCGATAGGCTGTATGCTTATGTTTCCGGCAGCTTTGATCGTCATGTTTTTCATCGAGGGAATAAAAGTCATCAAACATGAAGGAGTGAAACCGTCAAATTTATTGTCGATGCTGTTCTCTATCTTGTTATATGTCTACCTGTCTGTCTGGCCGATGATTGGCAATTTAAGAAAAAATACATTAAGTACAATGCTCTATGTTATCATCAGTTTTTCGGCAGTATATGTATTATCATTGATGGCTATGTATTCACTTTCTGCAATTCTTAACCTTATTCATCTGAAAAAGAACAGAAATGCAGATTATATTGTTGTTCTGGGATCTGGAATCATTGGAAAGAAGGTCACACCGTTACTTGCGGCCCGGATTGAAAGAGGAATGGAATTGCTGTATTCCAATCCTAATGCTGTATTGATTATGTCCGGTGGGCAGGGACCTGGAGAGGATATTCCAGAGAGCGTGGCTATGGCTGCATATGCAGTAGGTAAAGGTGTAGATGCAGAGCGTATCATAATGGAACAAAAATCTGTATCAACAGAAGAAAATTTACTGTTTTCAAGGAAATTGATGGATAAAGAGGCTCCTAAAATTGTTATCGTCACAACGGCTTATCATGTGTTCAGAGCATTAATTCTGGCAAAACAGCAAGGGTTAAAGTGTGTTGGATTTGGGGCAAAGACGAAATGGTATTTTACGCTAAATGCTTTAATACGTGAGTTTGTTGGATATCTACGTTTGACATGGAAAAAACATGCGCTGGTAATTGGCATAGTAGCCAGTATTGTCGTGGCGACTAATATCGCTGGTTGGTTGAGATAATTAATAACTGTGAAATTACAGCGATCTAAGAGAGGAATAGTTATAAAGAACCGTTAAAGTATTAGCAAGAACTCTCTAAACTTGAGGTGAAATAAAGCGTATGAAAAGCCCCAGGCGGCATTTGAAGCTGTTCTGGGGCTTTATAATTATCCTTTGAATTTATCAGGCAAGTGAATTTCAGTTTTCAGACCATGAGGTGTAATGTTTGAAAATTGGATATCTCCATAATGTACTTTTACAATCTGTCTTACGATTTTAAGCCCCAATCCGTGTTCTGCTTCGGCTGTTTCCGTCTGGGAACTGGGAATACTGGTATCGTTATTCAGTAATGCCAGGTATGATTCCTTGATTCCGCACCCAGAGTCTGCGACACAAAACGTACAGATTCTGTTGTCCATTTTTACAGAAACGGTTATCTGACATCCACCAGGATTGTGTGTGATGCTGTTTTGTATTAGATTGTGCAGCATCCGGTTAAGCAGGAAATTGTCGCCGTATAGGAAAGTTTTTATATCTGTGTCAGTTCCAGACAGTTCTAATTCATAGCCCTCCGGAAGTCCGTTATTTAGAAATTCGCTTATCACCTGCCGGATCAGTTCAAGAGGATCAAGCGGCTTTATGCGGAAGGGCTGCATAGAGTATTCCAATTTTGTTGTTAAATTTAGATCTGCAACCAATGTACGGAGCTTTTCACTTTGTTTTCGTATGATTTCAGCCTGTCTTCTGGTTGCTGCTGGTAAGTCAGGGTTATCTTCTATTTCACTGGAATAACCTAAAATCATAGAAAGTGGCGTACGGATATCATGAGATATTCCACGAATCCATTCAGCACGCGTATTATCCTTTTTTGCCAGATAGTCACTGGCATGGTTTAATCCTGTATTGATTTCAGCAAGTTTACCTTTTTCCTCTAAGTGAAATGTTTCCCCCTGTGACAGTTTTTGGATGCCAGCCAGGATTGGCCGCATTGCAGTTTCGATTTTTCTGGTATTACGTAAAAATAAGAAAATCATAACACCGATATTGATGACCAATGCAGCCAGACAGATGAAAAGAACAGGCCAGAAATATCTGGTTTTGAACGAGATATAGTATTGGCTGATTGTGCCCGGCTGAAATCCCACAACTAAAAGTCCATTTGGATGATTCCAGATTTTAACGGGATAGTCCTTCAGATACCATCTGCTGAACATCGCAATTTCAGATGCAGAGTATTTAAGGGGAAGTCCTTCTGGCAGACCGCTTTCCCAAATGACAGCACCTTCATCGTCAATCAGCATAGCCCAAGCATCCGTCTGTGCTAAGATGTCATTTGCTTCCGGATCAACTGCGAATGCCCCGTTCTTTTGTTCAATAAGATTTGAAAACCGTTCCATTGGAAAAACGGAGTCCTTAACACCATTCAGATAGGAAGTAAGAAAAAGGATTCCTATTAATACAATGTTGATTACAAAAAACAGCAGCAGTATTCCGATGACTGATAATATATAGTGGCGAAAGAAGCGGTCAATTGGTTTCATTTTTCCGCCCCCTTAATGTGGAGCCGGTAACCTAATCCTTTTACGGTTAAAAGGGAAACAGGTTTTGACGGATTGGCCTCGATCTTTTCCCTTAAGTGGCGTATATGTGTCACAAGGGTATTTTCATATCCCTGCCAGAATTCCCCACAGACAGTTTCGCATAGTGAACCTGTGGTTACAATCCTTCCGGAGTTATCAAATAACTTTTCAAATAGCGTAAATTCTTTTGCAGTCAATGAAAACACTTCATCTCCACGATAAACTTCGGCCTTATCTAAATTAACGGTTGAAGCTTCCAGATATACAATACGTTCCTTTTCAGGATAGGCGCGGTTTAAGATTGCCTGAACACGCAGAAGTAACTCCTTGGGCAAAAAAGGTTTTATAAGATAATCATCAGCTCCGTTTTCAAATCCTAAAAACTTATCATCGGCTTCTCCGCGGGCTGTAAGCATGAGAACAGGAATCGTACTCGTTTTTCGTATTTCCTTTAATACAGTGAAACCGTCAATGCCCGGCATCATCACATCAAGAATTACCATATCGGGTTGATTTTCCCGAAATATCGCTAATGCCTCTTTCCCAGAAGAAGCAGTGGTGATTTTGGTGTACCCGGCACGTTCAAAAACCGATTGGAGCATTTTAAGCAGCTCTGATTCATCATCGACAGCAAGAATGCTTTTATCTTTCATACGGCACCTCCTTTTCTTTGTCCCTTATTATAGCTCAAAAGATGAAAATATCCTATTCATGTTTTGAAATCTCAAGGTAAATTCAAGGTTAACTCAAGATACCCTCAAGGATGCCATGTTACAATCAATGTGAATCAAAAAGGAGGTATAACATCTATGAGTGATTACATTATTGAAACCTGCAGCCTGACAAAAATGTATGGAGAACAGGCCAGCGTATCTGATTTAAGTATCCATGTAAAGAAGGGGCGTATTTATGGTCTGTTGGGACGAAATGGTGCAGGAAAAACCACGACTATGAAAATGTTGTTAGGTCTGACGGCTCCCACATCCGGCGAAGTGAAGATTTTCGGAAAGCCTATTTATGGAAACGAGAAGAAAATTCTTCCGCGTGTGGGCTGTTTGATCGAATCCCCCGGCTTCTATCCCAACTTGACCGCAATGGAAAATCTGAAAATTTTTGCGAAGCTGCGTGGGCTGAAAGGTTCCAACTACATTAGGAGCGCACTGGAACTTGTTAATCTGCCGTATCAGGATAAAAAGCTGTTTTCGCAATACTCTCTTGGAATGAAGCAGCGGCTTGCGATTGCGCTGGCTGTCATGCACGATCCGGCAGTACTGGTTCTCGACGAACCGATTAACGGGCTTGACCCTATCGGGATTGCAGAGGTTCGTTCTTTTATCCGAAAATTATGTGATGTCAGGGGAAAGACCATTTTGATTTCCAGCCATATTCTTTCGGAGATTGCTCTCCTAACAGATGATATCGGCATTATTGATCATGGTAAGCTGCTGGAAGAAGAAAGTCTTGCTGAATTAGAACAGAAAAACCGTCATTATATCCATTTTACAGTATCCGACAGCAAACAAGCCGCCCGCATTTTTGAAACAATGTTTCAGACAAGATATTTTAAGATTACTGATCAGCATAATATCCATTTGCTGGATGTCAATCTGCCGACTGCAGCGATTACCCGTGCATTTGTAGAAAATGGCCTGGAGGTGTTTGAAGCGCACCTTTGTGAAGACACTTTGGAAGATTATTTTAAGAAAGTAACAGGGGGTGAGGGAATTGCTTAACCTGATAGCTGGTGAGTTTGCAAAATTGAAGCGTAAAAAAATTGTGCCCTTTATTATATTGCTATCTCTGCTGTTCCCTCTTATTGTGGTTTACACTTCTAAAATGGGAATGGGAAATGATACAAGTGTGGAATTTTTGAAAGGACGGTTCGATTTATCTTATACCATGATGCTTGGATATGGTCTGGTTTTTTTGGAACCGTGTCTGTTGGGTATTCTAGCCTCCATACTGTTCTTTATGGAGAGGGATAATGATACTTTCAAAAATCTATGTGTAATTCCGGTCACTACGTCACGGCTGATTGCGGCAAAATTATTCGTTGTATTGATTTATGGGCTTTTTTATACCCTTTGCAATACTGTATTTATGATTTTCTTTACATGGGTTTTAAAGGCGGGAATCATTTATGATATTGGATTTAAGCTGGTATTCAGTCTTGTTTTTGGAATAGGAATTACGATTGCCACGTTGCCGGTTATCGTTTTCATTATCTATTTCAACAAATCCTATTTGATTTCCACGCTTCTTTCATTCTTCTATGCGATTTTGAACTGGAGTGTTTTATCGCTGGTTGAAGTGAATTTATCGCTGGTAAAGGTAATTAATCTATTTCCGACTTTATGTGTAATGAATTGGAGCAGCAAAAAAATGATGGGACGTTTGGCGGACAGATATCTTTCAGAAGCAGCTTATTTGTTATTTCCCTCCGATATTTGGGCATTTGCTGTACTGGGGATAACGCTGGTTTTTTCGATACTGCTCATGCTGCATTTTTATAAGAAATGGACGAGGTGATGAAATGGATAATCTTATAACTGAATTTTGGAAAATAAAACGCTATTCTGTAATCAAGGCCGGAGCCGCTATGATGTTTCTCTCCGTATTTATGAGTTATTTTTACTCGACGGCCAGTACCTCTGTCGGCTGGGATTTTAACTATTTTGTTCATCAGGTGGTTCAGCAAAATTGTACGTATTTTTTTCCTGTGGTAATTATGCTGACAGCCTCCTTTGTTATTTCGAGGGAGACAACGGACGACACTCTGAAATCAATTTTAACGGTTCCGGTTGACTTTAAAAAGCTGTTGCTTGGAAAATTTGAGCTTCTTTTTTTTCTCTCCATAGCTTTCAGCCTTATCAACGCCGCGTTCGCTGTTATTATGAATCTGCTCCTGCATTTCCCCGGAATGTCAGCATACAGCATTATGATCGCCACGGGGCGGATCATAGCCACAAATATTTTAATTTACCTTTCGGTACTTCCACTCATTATTATCAATACATTTCTTTTTGGAAGTAGCCTGATTGGTGTTGCTGTCGCATTCGTATATGGTTATTTTGGAACCTTTGAGGGTTCTTTGCTAAATTGGTTTCCGATCAAGGCTGCAATGATTTTGTTTGATCCGTATTGTGGTGCAGAATATGATACTGTTTCCTATCAGACCTTTCCGGCAATCATCATATTAATTCTCACGGTGTTGCTTTCTGTTGTACTGTTAAATGCTTTTACACATTCAGAAAAACTTCCCAATGTAAAAGCAAAAAGGAAGCCAAAAAAAGCAGAGCGAAAAAGAGGTTGGTAATCTAGTACTGTATCCGATTTGTTTTCAAAGTATAACCGGATACAGCTTTGCCAGCT
>CAJUDY010000025.1 GCA_910584945.1 uncultured Lachnospiraceae bacterium
AAGGAGTATCTGTTATGAACGCTGTTGGTATTGATGTTTCCAAAGGCAAGAGCACGGTTACCATCCGAAAGCCAGGTGATGTTATCCTGTTGCCTCCCCGTGATATTCCCCATACCAAGTCCCAAATCAATGCCTTGATTGAGTTGATCAAGGGCCTCGATGGGGAAACTAAGGTCTGCATGGAGCACACAGGACGGTACTATGAACCCGTCGCCACATGGCTTTCTGACGCCGGTATCTTTGTCAGCGCTGTAAACCCCATCCTCATCAAGGGCTTCGGGGATGATTCTCTGCGCTCTCCAAAAACCGACAAGGCCGATTCCAAAAAAATCGCACGCTATACTCTTGACCGCTGGGCAAATTTGAAGCAATATGGATGCATGGATAAAACACGTAACCAATTAAAAACCATGAACCGGCAGTTCGGTTTCTATATGGACCAGAAAACTGCCATGAAAAACAACCTCATTGCCCTGATTGACCAGACCTATCCGGGGGCCAATAGCTTCTTTGACAGTCCCGCGCGTAACGATGGCAGCCAAAAGTGGGTAGATTTCATCCATACCTACTGGCATGTGGATTGTGTCCGCTCCAAATCACTGGAGACATTTACAGAACATTACCGGAACTGGTGTAAACGCAAAGGCTACAATTTCAGCACTCTGAAAGCGCAAGAGGTCTATCAGCTCTCCTCTGACCTAATCGCCGTATTTTCCAAGGACGCCAACACCAAGATGCTCATCCGACAGGCTGTGGCGATGCTTAATACCGCTTCCGCAACCGTGGAATCCCTCCGTCTGGAAATGGATAAGACTGCTTCCACTCTGCCGGAATATCCTGTTGTCATGGCAATGAACGGGGTCGGCCCTACCCTCGGTCCCCAGCTCATGGCTGAGATCGGGGATGTGACACGGTTCACTCACCGCGGGGCGCTGACTGCCTTTGCGGGCGTTGACCCCGGAAAGGACGATTCCGGACAGCGGGTCCGTAAAAGTGTGCCTACCACAAAGAAAGGTTCGCCAAGTTTACGCAAAACCCTCTTCCAAATCATGGATGGGCTCATCAAGCGTTCCCCGGCAGACGATCCCGTTTATGCCTTTATGGACAAGAAACGGGCCCAGGGCAAGCCTTATTACGTTTACATGACTGCGGGCGCAAACAAGTTCCTGCGTATTTATTATGGGCGGGTAAAAGAGTACATGGCCTCCCTCGAAACCACACAGCAGCAATAGGTATATACCTATCAGAAAGGAGGACTTCTTATGAGGGACTGGATAGACTCCATACAAGCTCATACCCAAGCCCAGGCAAAATACGACAAAAATAACACGGCCGGCTTTTACATGAAACTGAACATCCATACGGATTTAGACATCATCCGCTGGCTTTGGAAGCAGCCATCAAAGCAAGGGGCGGTTAAAAAACTCATCCGGGAAGAGATCGCCAGGAAGAAATCTGAAGATTCTCTATCCTGATCTATCACCTAACATTTCTATGCCCACAGGCCGGCGTCTTGCGGTGGCCTTGTTTTGGTGCCTTTAATTCAACCTGTATAAAATTTTCAAAGTTCATAAATTTCTACTTGACTTTTTCTTTGCAGGCTTTTTCTCTGATGATTTGTTCTTTTATTCCATCCGAAGCTCCGGCCCGGATGTCCTCATTTCCAGGAAATCAGCAACCTCGAAGACCTCCGGCTCCCCATAAAACCTTAAATCTCCCCGGAATCCTTTCTTCAAAAAGCTGAATTCCTCTGCCAGATTCAAAAGCTCCTGCGGCGCATCCACAGGCATTGCCTGTCTCCAAATGACCCAGTCCCCGCTTTGGTACCTGGGCTGCAGCTTCAAGATCACATACTCCTCCGGCACAAAAGGGGGGTAGTGTTTCAGGATACCACCCATTGCATAGTAGGGCTTTCCTTCCTGCATCACTGTCAGCTCCATCAGCCGGAGCGTATCCTCCAGACAGCTGCACACCCAGCATTCCCGGTCCCCGAAACGGCGCAGCCTGCCATCCTTCCGGATCCCGTCCAGGTTCTCTCTCTTTGTATAGTGGTAGACGGCTCCTTTTGGACGCTTTATCCTCTCATATGCCATGCTCCTGCCCTCCTATGACGGATCCTGCGGGGCGATATGCCAGTCCATCCACAGATTTCCCCGGATGCTTACACTGTCTGACAGGTTCATGGACAGCATCCCGGCAGGGGTCCAGCTGTCGATGAGCCAGGTGTAGGGGGTATAGCTCCCGTCCGGGTACCAGATCGGTGTGAAATGGGTCCTCCGCTGATAGGTGCTGTACTCGTTTTCCTGAAACTCAAACCGTGCCTGGTACCCGCTCCCGGTCCGTTCCAGGAGACGCCAGAACCGCCCATACTGGAACTCCGGGAAATACGTCACCGCATTCTGGGCCGGAGTGGTGGCCGAACTCTGGCTGGTGCTTACCCTGGCCGTCACGGTCTCCTGGATCCCGTAACCGGATTTTAAGGTGCTTCCGGAAGCGGTGGGATTCTTCCCATCCGGCGTAATCCCCATGGTGGCCGACAGACCCGCATGGTAGGTATCCAGGTCAAACTCCCACCAGCCATGGTCGCACCAGTAGCCGTCATCCTCCCCTCTGCTGTGCCAGACCCAGTGTTCCTGCCACCAGGGCCTCCATACGCTCCAGTCCAGGGATGTCTTCTGCTCATTCACCGGCATAGTTCCCGGCGTGAACCCATCGTTCCGGTCATCGGCCTGGGGGTCCGGGGGCGGGTTCTGATCCAGGTCTACGATATTGGCGGTGATCACGCTCTTTTCCGCATGCCCCCGCCCGGAAGCCGAGACGGTGATCTCCATCACCTGGGGTGTGGCCGGGGTGGTCCAGCGGATCCATACCAGCTGGCTGTCTCCGGAGGGGTAATACACGTTGTTCACCCGCATGGTCCGTCCGCCCACATGGAAGGTCACGGATACCGGATGGTCCGGATCCGCCTGGCCTCCCCGCACCATGACCGAAGTAATGACCTCCGTATTCACCCGGTATTCGTAATCATAGACAGACACTGCCGGTGGAGTGACCACTTCATTGAACCGGACTATGCCAAGGCCCAGGGAAGATTTCACCTCCTGATTGGACCGGACGCCGGATCTTGGCCCTCCCCACGCCGGGAACCCCAGGTCCCCGCTTTCCAGAAACATGGACAGCGGCAGGTTCTGGAAGGCAACGGTGGGCAGCACCCTGCGGACGGCTCCCCCGGTCACCTCATCGTAGCAGGCGGCCTCAGTGGCGGTCATGGCCACGTACACGCCCTGGAATTTCACATACATCACCGGTTCCAGGAACAGCTTGTACCTGCCGCCAATCAGGGTATCGAAGTCCATCCCCACCAGCCCGGCGATACTGCGCACCACCTGCTCGTCTGTAAAATAGCTCTTGATCGCCTCAATGCTGGCTGCCCCCAGGCTTTTGGAACTGATGATCCTGGGCAGGGACTGGCCGGGGTTCACATACTGGTAGACTCCGGTATCCGGCGTGATCCCCTGCCCTCCCAGGTAGGAGATCTTGCACACCTTTCCAAAGGAATAGGCGATGTTGCTTAAGCGCTTGTTGGTCAGGTCGATGGGCACGGTCACCGGAGTCCCTCCCTCCGCCTCCACCACCGTCACCCGCACACCCTCCATGCCCGGTGTCCAGCTGTTCTGGTTCGTTCCCTGCCCCATGCCTCCGCCTCCGTTGTCAATGTTCCCTTCCCCCACAGCATAGGCGGTGGAAGGGAAAAGCAGCAGACAGACCAGCATGCCTGTCAGCACCTTCTGAAAAATCTGTTTCATTCGGCTCCTTTCTGTCCGTAGACCATATCATTCCTGCATCGCCGGACGATATTTTTTCACAAAATCCTGTCACGGAACATATATCCGCGAGCATACTTATTTGCCAAATGATTCGGTATCTTTTATGGAAATACAGGAACTGTGTTGGCAAATCATTTGGCTCACGGGTATAACTCCCGGTGACAGAAAAAGCACCGCCACTTTGACGATGCCCTTTTCCCTGATCTTCTTTTTTCTGTCATGTCTCTTTATCAGTCCATGGACCCGATCTTGTTCCCGTTCTCATACATGTCCCCGGCTGTGGTCCCCGAAGCGCCTCCGCCCTGGTTCTCCACCCATCCGAAGCCGGGAATGTAGATCTGCCCTCCGGAAGTATCCCCGGCCTGCGGGGTACCCTCCGGTACCACCGGCTCTTCCGGCCTGGTTCCCTCCGCATGTTCTTCCGGCACTGGCTCTCCTTCCACCATCTCCCCATTCGGTTTCTTTGTAGGGTCGTGAAGGATCTCCTCCGGAACTGTTTCCGGCCTTTCCACTTCCTTCTGGAGCTTCTGCTCTTCTCTGTCCGTCTGAGGCGGAAGGGCCTCCTGCACTGTTTCTGCAGCTCCCGTTTCTGTTCTTACGACCACTTCCGGCTCTTCTGCCTCATGATCGTCACTCTCTCCTTCTGTTCCTTCCAGTTCGATATCCACCCTGTGCGGAAGGTCTGCCAGGATGAGCCGGGTATCCTCGGTCTCTTCCGGCAGGATCACATCCCCCGCCCCAGGCTGCTTCCTGAACTGGCTCCCGATCGCCACCGCCAGTACGATGCAGATGACGGCACCTCCTGCAATCAACATCCATTTTTTCTGTTTTGGATTCGGTTTCATGCTTCTCCTCCTTTTTTCAGTGAATCTTACGTTTCCAAGTACCGGTATGCATCTCTTTGTACGACACAACATACCCGAAGTTTTTCCAAAAGTCCAGCATTATCGTATGGAATTTTCAGAATACTTCAATATATCCCGCCTGTACCTTCAGACGCATCCGAAGAGACGGAAGCACCTTCCCGGCAAACCGCACCGGCACCTCCAGCGTGACCAGGGCATCCGCCTCGAAGCGCTGGGCATTCCGGGGATCTGATGGGGCCAGGGGCGCGTTCCGGATGGTCACCTGCAGGCCGGTGATCTTATATTCCAGCACGCCCTCCGCATATTTGACATGGGCACCGCCTTCTGAATGGGTACCCAGCACCCGGTCCAGCTCATAGTAAATGTCCCCGTCATCCACCGTGGCCTCAAAGCCGGAACCATCGCTTGTGTATCCCCCGGAATACCCTTCCCGCACCCCATGGTACACGTTGGCGTAATTGTCATTGACCACCACCACGATGGCATCCTGCACCGCTTCCTTCACGCCGGCAGCCATCAGGTTCAGACGCAGATACTCCATGACCCCGCACAGGATCAAAAGCAGGGACAGGGTTACGGCGATCACCAGAGGAAAGGACACTCCGCTCTCATCCCTGAAACATTCCTTCAGATTCCTCATTTCCAGTACACCTCCGATTTTCCGGAGGCTTCTGCCTTCAGCGTCACCGGAAAGGAACCGAAGCTGCCGAACAGCCCCAGGTCATACCGGTAAGTCAGCTGGACACTGACCTCCTCGTTCAGCTGGATCCGCCCGCTCTTTGACCACTGGATCTCCGGTGTCAGGCCCGTCTGCTCCGTCAGCACCGCCGCCCGCCTGCTGGTCTCGCTCCCCACCCGCCCGGAAATCTCCGCCTCCCGGCACAGCTCCGTAGCATAAGTATCCAGCTGCTGTTTGGCAATGAATACCGGCAGGAGTTTTACGGACAGGGCCAAAACCAGAAAGACGCACAGCACCAGCACGGCGATATCGATGTAGCCTTCCCCTTTTTCCTCCTTCCACAGTTTCCTCAATGCTCCCTCACCTCCTGTGCCTTTTCCTCCCCGGTCAGCTGACAGAGTTCTTCCAGCAGACGCTCCCTGCTCTTTTTTTCTTTCTGTTCTTCAGTCATTGGCCCTCCTTCCTTCACTCCATTTTGATTTCTATCTCTTCCCCTGGCACCTGCCCGGCTTCCTGCAGTTTTTCATTCAGGATCTCATAGTACAGCTTCTCCCCATCCATACATCCTGTGTCCAGGTCGAATCCCTGGAGCCTTGGATATTTGGGAAGTTCTCCTTTGTCCAGCCGGCTGATCCGGTATTTCGTATACCCCATCTTCTCCAGTTCCTCCTGAAGCATGGGCTTCCCATCCACCACATAGGCCCTCCTTGTTTCCTTTTGCATCTCCTTTAGGACAGCGAACACATCCTTGTCCTCGTTCCGACATTTCCGGGTATAGAAAGCACTTGCAGTGATGCCAAACTCCCGCAGGAGTCCTGCCATGGTCTTATAGTTCCTTCCCCGGATCCGGCAGTGGGGAATATAGTTCAGCATCTCCTCCTTCCCCATCCCCAGCCGTTCCTTCATCTGGTTTAAGACATCAAACTCCTCCAGAAAAGTAAGGGGCTGGCTCCGAAGCTGCTCCCTCACGCACAGGACTGAGATGCTGTAGGCCCGGCAAAGGTCGATCTGGCTCTCATACGCCTCCCCCCGATAGGTCACCTTATTTTTCTTTCCCGTCCCCTTGATAGGCCGTGTCAGTGCCTCCTCCAGATCCATCCCATATTCCAGACGGAAGTACACATTGGCCGGCTGTATCCGGTATGCGGCACACAGGTCCCCAAAATGTTCATAGGTCTTTCCCTGGAATTGAACAGGTTCCGTCTCCAGCGCCTTCTTCACTGCTTCCTGGAGTCTTACCCCTTCCCGCACCTGACTGACCAGATGATAGTGGCTGATGCCAAACACCATGGCGACCTGGGACAGGCTCTGGTACTCCTTCCCCCATACCGCCATGTCACGGCTGGCATATCCTCTGGCATATTCCACGGACTGTCCGATATCCTTTGTCCGGTAGTAGGCATGCTGCAGGATAGAAAGCGGAAGGTCCAGCTTTTCCGCCATGGAGCTTAAAGATGGATACTGCACACCCTCATACTCTGTCTGGATCCCATTGGTCACCTTCTCTCCAAGGGCAGTCTCCACGGCCTCTTCAAGTGTCCACCCTGAACAGAGGCGTCCTGTCACCCTTTTCTCATCAATTCCATACTCCTGGCACAATTCTTTCCTGGAGCCGTATTCCTTTCCCTTATAACTGACCGGCTTTGGCGGCATCTTTCACCTCCCCTAAAACATACTGTCCATGGATTTGATGATCTCAATCACAATGATCGCCAGGTACATAAACAGGAAACACATCAGCATCACAAAGCTGAACACCCGGATCTTCGGCGGGATCTTCTGGGCCTCCTTCTTCAACCGCTGCAGCTCCAGCTGCTTGAAGTCATGGGAGAGCATCTGGAAATACATGGCTCCGTCATCTCCCCGCAGCACCCCGATGAGCCCCCGGACCACATCGGAGAGCATGGGGGAATTGAGCCTGGCCTCGAACCGGGTCAGGGCCGCCTCATAGCTGCTGGAGCGCATGTCCGCCACCAGCACGTCCAGTTCCCCAGAAAACTGCTCTCCTGCGTTCTTCTTATAGTTCTCCACGATGGAGAGCACGTCCCGGCTGTTCTTCAGCTCCTGCTCGATGGTAGATACAAACCGGGGCAGCTCCGTCTCGATGACTCCCCGCTTCTTCGCAAGCAGTTCATCCGCACGGTTGATCTCCTTAAAATAGACCATCACGGAAAGGAACACCACCATCACGGACAGCAGGGGGAATACAAGCAGCGCCGGGAGGATCCCCAGCATCACGGCACCTGCTTTCACAAGCGCATAGGCCTGATAGACCTCCGGCTCCAGGTTCAGCCCGCTGGCCTTTAAGATATTTTTTAATCGGCTCCTTTTATAGGCATCCATCCGGATATAAGGAGCAAATCTGGCCGCCAGTGTCAGCAGGTAGGTCTCAAGCGTCTTCGCCGCTGTCTTCTTCTCCCTGCCCGTATTGACCATGGCCTTTGAGGTCCGAAGGTAGGGAAGGCGCAGCAGATCCGCTGTCACAAAGAACAGCCCTCCTGCCAAAAACACCCCAAAGGCCGCCAGCAGCCCCATCATCAACATGGTTGTCACCTGTATCACCTCCTGTACTCTAACGGTTTGGTCAGACGGATGACCAGGGCCGTGGAAACAAAGATCAGGGCCGCCGTCACCGCCAGAATGATCTGCCCCACGGTTGTGAACATCAGCGTCTCATACCAGCTGCGGTTTAGAAAATACATCAGCGGAATGTTGCCGATCACCAGAAAGACCATGGTGATGAATTCTTTTCTCGGCTCCGTCACCAGAAACTCCAGCTCTGCGTTCACAATCCGCATGTCGGACATCTTGTTCACGATGGGAGTCAGGGTCGTCTTCAGACTCCGGTCCAGCTGGCAGTCGCTTAATGCATCACACCATTCCTCGAACACGTCATTCTCGATCCGGCCCCGCAGAACCTTCAGCGCCGCCTCCACATCCGGGTTTACCATCTTTACCTGGGTGACAAAATCCCGGAACACGTTCTGGACGGGCGGATTTAAATAATGCAGATTTTCCTCCACCGCCGTCAAAATGTCTTCGTTGCGCAGGTATGCCGTAGTGATGATGGAGAGGGCCGTTTCCAGTTCCGCTGATACATTCTTTTTATAGTGGTTTGCGGTCAGGCGCACATACCAGAATGGTATGAACAGAAAACCGCAGGCCATCACCGGTGCCAGAAAAAAGTTCCCGATCATGATGGCAAAGGAGCCGCCTGTGGCGAACAGGGCAAGACTCACAGCACAGACAAGAGAGAATCGATTTCCTCTCCCGGTCATCACAAGGATGTCCTGGGCTTCTGTAATCTCCTTCTTCAGGATCCCCGGCTTCTTCCTTCTGGTGGCCTCGTTGATCTCCTCCTTCAGCGTCTTTGGTTTCCGCAGAAGAAAGGAAAACAGGTCATCCGTAAATTCCACCGGCCTTAAGCGCAGCAGAAAGAAACAGCCGGCGATCATCCCGGCACAGGCCAGTAACTGGATCATGGTCATTGTTCTACACCCCCTTTCAGGCGCTCCAGCACACTGCCGGGCATCCCGTTCTCGGTCAGCCTCCTGGCCAGTCCCTCCGAAATGGGATTGACCCTTCTGTGGCTGCCTTCAATGATAAATTTCCCCTCCTCCATCCGGTTCTCCGTGATCTCATACTGAAACAGAGGACGGTAATGGCGGCTCCCGTCCGGACGGATCTCACATTCCATGATCTCCATCAGGCGGCGCTGCCGGTTCTCCAGCTGCTTGCAGAAGGCCACGATGGGGTAGGCCTCCGTCACATAGGCCATCAGCGTCTCATCGCTCATGTCCACCGCACGCTTGCATAAGGACACCATCCTCCGGTAAGTGGCCTCACAGCTGTTGGAGTGGATGGTGGTGATCACCGCCACGCCGGTCCTTGCCGCCTCCTGGGCCGCATTGGCCTCCGGCCCGCGCATCTCCCCCACCACGATCACATCCGGATTGAAGCGCAGGGCCATGTCTAAAAGGGCGATCTGGTCCACCCGCTGGCGGTCATTCTCACTGTCGCGGGTCAGGGTATGGATGACGGAATTGCTCACCTTCCCCTCTTTTTCCCGCACCAGGGCCAGTTCCCTGGAGCCGGATTCTATGGTGTAGATCCGCTTCTTATCCGGGATGGTGGTCAGAAGCCAGCCCATCAGGGTGGTCTTCCCGGAACTGGTGGCCCCTGCCACACAGACCGAAATCCCATAGCGGACACATTCCGTTAAAAAGTCCAGCATCTCCCCTGTCGCCGTGCCGCCCTTTACAAAGTCAGAGGCCTGCATGAACTGGGGATTGACGATACGGATGGAAGCCGCCACCCCGATGTCCTCATCCACCAGCGGGGTCTTCATGGCGGCGATCCGGATGTTTTTGCTTAAATGCCCCAATACTGCCGGGCTTGCGTTGTCCAGCACCATGCCGGAGGTATGCAGCATCCGGCGCACCACATTGATGGCATGCTGGGGACTTTCAAACCGCTCTTCCAGCTTCTTCGTCTCCCCGCCCGCGTACTGGACCTCGATGTCCTTCCAGCTGTTGATGTCGATCTCCTCGATGCCGGCCCCGAACACATATCTGGTCAGGAAGGAGAACTCCGCCATCTCCGTATAGATGGTATCCACCAGTTCCTGGCCGCTCATGCCCTTGACGGCAATCCGGTAGTCCTGCACATATTTGGTGATATAACGCTTGATCTGGGCCTTGGTATCCTCCCCGCCCTCATCCATGATCAGCGTGGAATATTTACTGGAGATGTACTCCTGTACTTCCTGCAGGACAGAGGAGAAGTCCCTGGCGTTGTCCTGCGGAGAGAAGAACAGGTCATGGGTCCTAAGTGCCGTCCCGCCCTTCTGGAACTGCACCGCCTCGTCTTCCTCCTCCACATCCAGGACAGCCGGAGGCCCTATGGGCGCTGCGTGTACCTGGGCATTGGTCACGCCCACCGTTGCAGTCGGGATCCGGGAGCGGGAAGGAAATGCCGGAGCAGCAAAGTTTTCCTTTTCTGCCGGTTTTCCAGGCTCTTTTATCACAGATAGATCCGAATCCTTCTCCCTGCTTTTTCCGGATCCCCCATTTGCCTCCAACATTCTTTCGGACTCTCCCCTCCCGTTTTTGTTTCCGATATGTCCCTCTACCGTCCTGATATCCTGGCTGTCCCTTCCATCCGCCGTGCCTGCCCTCTGCCCATTCCCGGAAGCCGCCTGCCCCATTGCCGGGCCAAACAGTTCCTGCGATCTTTTTTCCCCTAACATCCGAACACCTCCCTGCTGACTGCTTCCAGTTCCTTCCGGAAGCCCCGGCTGTCCCGAAGAGACAAGTCTGCCAGAAGGTTCCCGGCCAGAGTCTGTCTGGCAAGTTCCGGGGAATGGGGCAGACGGAAGGTCACGTTTCCAAGCACCTGTTCCGCATGATCGCTGGCTTCATCCGTCCTTACGTTGCTGGCCACCTTATACTGCTTGTCCGCATCCCATTTGTTGTCCCGCAGGAGAGGAAGCTGGCTGGACAGGTAGCTGATGCTCTTCAGATCGCAGTTCACCAGCCGCAGCACCGCATCCGATTCCATCAGGGCCACCGCCGAGAGGATGTCGTTGGCGATATAGCTGCCGCAGTCGATGATGATATAAGGGGCGATCCCTTTCAGGCACTGGATCAGCTCCGATGCCTGGCTGGCCGTAAAGGGCGGATAAGTGTACTCGTTCTCTCCCTTTAACATCCCAAGGAAGGTGAGACAGCCGTACTTCTTATGAGTGACCAGGTTGTGCTTCACCAGGGATTCCGACACCCGCACCGCCGCCAGAACGCTGCCCAGGGAATGCTCGCATTCCAGTTCTCCGGGCGGGCAGATGCAGGGCAGCATGGGGGCGGTCATATCGCACAGCAGGAGGATGACGTTTTTCTTCTTCCCTGCCAGATATTTGGCCAGCTTCACCGCCACGGTGGTCTTGCCGCTGCCAGGGCTTCCCCAGACTGCCAGCACCTGGTTCGGGGAGCCGTACCCGTCATACTCCGCTTCCCTCTGGCCGCCATCCTCCCTGCGGCCAAAGATTCCATTCTTTTTAAAGTTCATCTACTGCTCCTCCCCGTCCCCGCTGGCAGGAGCCTCCCTATCTCCCTCCGTGTTCGCTGTGTCCTCTGTTTTTTCGCTGCTTCCTTCTTTCTGCTCTGAAGATTCCTGTGTCTCCTGGGAATCCGCCTCATCTCCTGTGCCTTCCGCTTCCCCTTCTTCCGTTTTCTCTCCTTCTGTTTCCTCCCCTTCGCTGTCCTCTTCCTCCGGGGCATACAGCGCTTCCAGCAGTTCGTCCTGGGCTTCTATGAATTTCCCCGCATTCTCCTTCGTTCCCCGGTACACCAGGGAAAGGTGCAGCTTTCCGTCCGCCTCCAGATCCGCCAGCACTTTGCTCTGTTCCGGGGACACCAGGAGAGTGACCGTTCCCGGAAGCTCCCGGTCCTCATCCTCCGCCTGTTCTCCGGTATTGGCATCGTAGCCGCTGTTGGCCGTGACGGCGATGACCTCCACATACTGCAGTTCTGCCGGGATAACCGTGACTCCCTGCTTCTTATAGTCCGGGGCAATGACCGAGACGATGTCACCGCTCATCAGTTTGCCGGACAGGCCGTTGGCAAAGGCCTTGACCGTGACCGAGATGGCCTGCTTCTCCCCGTTCAGGCTGTAGAGATAGGCATTCTCCGCCGCAGGGGCATCTGCGATCTTGGAGCTGATGATGTAATCGCCGGGAACCATGTCCGCAGAGGCGAACCTGCCAATCACCATGGCCGTATCCTTCACCACACCTTCCGGAAGGTTGTAGCCGCCCACCTCCACCATCCGTACCATATCCTTTGTGATCTCATCCCCCAAATGGATCTCCTTCACCACCCGGACGATCTCCGTCTTCTGGCTCATGGATTTGTTAAACAGCGGGGTTACCGCAAAACAGATAACCAGGGACAGGATGATGCAGATCACCCCGATCACGGTCCGATTCTTAAAAAAGCTCATAGTTTCCTCCATTCTGTGCGCGTTTCAAAGCACAAACAGGTATGGGTAAAATATTTTTCTTTCACCCTTTTCCTCCGATAGAACATGCGGCAGACCGTATCTCTTCCGGCCTGCCGCATCCTCTCCATTTTTACAGTTTCATTTTAGCAGGGCGATCCATAATGCTTCTTACGGCGACGCAGCACACAGAAAACTGCGGCACAAACCGAAGCAAGAGCGCCTGCAACAAGCAGCATCTTCTTCATACCAGACTCCTCCTTCCCGAAAAAACAGGCTGTCGCTATAGACAGCCAGAAACAGTATCCAAAATACTCCCTCCCTTTGCCACAGATCGTTGACATTTTCCCGGAAGAAACACACTCCTTCCTTATGGGAGAACGTAAGCTGCCAGAAAACCGGCAGACAGAAATGGAGCCATTGGCCGGGCTTCCTTCCCCCGCAGCCCTCCTGAAATGACCAAACAGGAACACAGCATCAAAAGCAGCCCGATGATGCATCCGAATATGGTATCCCCAAGCCCCAGGACCAGGCCGCAGGCTGCCACCATCTTTACATCCCCGCCGCCCATCCTTCCGCCCATGGCTGCAGCCAGAAATGGGATCACAGCCAGAAGTCCCCAGAGATTCGCTGGCCGGAAACACAGAAACGCCGACAATGCGATCCCCAGGTTCAGGATATCCGGGATGATATGCTCCTGGTAGTCGATCCAGGCCGCTGCCAGTAACAGCGCCGCAAACAAAATTATCTGCATCAGGGCCAGAATCTGCCCCGGCTGGATGGCCACCCCCTGTATCCCGGACACAAGCCAGGTAACCGGCAGGATCAGGGCTATTCCAGCCCTAGCCGGCATAGTTGAACATTTCCTGCACACGGCGGGTCAGCGTGGGCAGGACCGTCTCATCGAACAGCGCGTACAGGCCTGCCAGCACCAGCGCTCCGATCACCACTGCCATCAGGATCTTGATGGCAGTATCCACGAACCCTTCCCCGGACCGGTCTGTCAGTGCCTGACGGATCTGGAATGCCCTGCGGGACACACGGTTTCCTAACTGGATCATTACTTTTCTCAAAATCGTCTCCTCCTTTTTCTGCTGATAAAACAGACGGAGGCAGGCGTACAGATGCGCCTGCCTCATCCGGCACCTCCCGTTCCATCGGGAGATTGCCGCATTTCATTGGTCTCTTTGGTTTCTGATTCTCTCCGTTTTCTGTCGATCTCCTGCCTGCCGCTGCTACATGGACATCCCGCCCATGCCCTCCTCCTGCTCCGGATCCTCCTCTTCCTGGAAGTTGGCATCGTCCAGGTCCGGTTCCTCCCCGGAAACCTGCCCTTCTCCCGCAGTCTGCGCTTCCCCGGAAGTCTGTTCCTCTCCCGAAGCCTGCTCCTCCTGCATGGCCAGGGTCTGGGTATACGCCTCCCGCACCGCCTGGTCGAACTGTTCCCGCAGGCCACGGCTCTCAAAGAAGCAGGCATCCTTGTATTCCCTGGTGTCCGCCATTTTCGTCCTGGGCATCACCACCGTCAGGTCATAGTCATCCTCCTTGATCTTGACGTTGCGGATGGTGCAGATGCCCGCCAGTTCCACATCTGCAGTGGCCAGGAATTCTCCCCTCCGGCTGTCCGTGTGGATCGCCACCCCGGTTACCGGCAGGACCTCCGGCTGTGCTGCTTCCTGCTGGGAAGCCTGTATGGCTGTCCTCTGTGTCTGGTCTTCTCTTCTCGGCATTCTTTTTCCTCCATCTTCTTTTTTATCTAAATCCCCGTTGGGGCTTCAGAGCTTCTTTCCTGCAGAAAGCCGCCACAAAAAGCGGCGGCCTTCCCTCTCCTCTATGATGCTTCTGTATCTGCTTCCTGCTCTTCCCTGGCTTCTCCCGCCTCAGCGGTATTCCTTTCGGCTCCTTCGGCCTCCGTCCTATTTTCTCCAGCCGCTTCGGCCTCGTACCGTTCCAGTTCCTTTGTGATCAGCCCGATCACGAATTCCCTCTGGCTCAGTCCCGGATGCTTCGCCAGGTATTCCTTTACCCGTCCGAACAGCTCCTCCGATACCTGGAATGCCAGTGTCCTTGTCCCGTTTCCCATCTCTTTCCCGCCTTTCTTAAAATGCTCCTCCAGTACCATCTCCACATACTGCGCCAGGTTCAACGCAAGCGCCTCCTGCTCCTGCTTCACTCTCCCGTGCAGTTCCTCCGGGATCATGGCACATAAGTTTTTCCGTTTTTCCATAGCCGTCTCTCCTTCCTGTAAGCCAAGTATATGGAAAACCGGGCGGAATAGCTATGACCAATACCAACAAGGATTTCCCATAAAACGAAGCATATCCACTACAATGTCATGCTGTCCATGCCCTGGGTCAGATCCTCCCCCTGGAACATGGATGTATAGCTGCCCACCGCATCCGCAAGGGTCTTATAGTCCGCCGCCGTGGGCTGGTAGACATACCAGGCAAAGTCATTTCCATTCTTCCAGATATGGGGGGATATCCCTTCCCGGAAGTTGGGATTTGTGGTCTGCTTTCTGCCCAGCACCTCCGAAAACCGCAGGAGCAGGCTGTCGATCGGTCCCTCCTTCCGGTTCAGCATGGTCATCTTCAAAGCGGAATAATGGTCTGCCACCCCTTCGGTGGCAAACTCCATCCGTACCCGGATATCTTCATCCAATTTCCCGTAGCAGACACGGCCTGCAAATGTTGTTTCTGAAAAAGTCAGTCCCTGCTGAAACAGCTTCCTCATTTCTTTTTCAAAAAATGTCATCACAGTCTTCCCCTTTCTCTCACATGCTCATCTGAGGTGCTGCCTGGTCATGTTCTGCCGCTGCCTGCCCCTGGCTCTGGTTCTGGGCCAGGGACTGCTGATAAGCATTTAAAACTGCCTCGTTCAGCTGGCTTCTCGCCTCTTTGGTGCAGGGGAAACAGATATCCTTATACTCTCCGTTCCCGGTCCGGTAGCTGGGCATGGAGACGAACAGGCCGTTTGTCCCTTCCATGACCTTCAGTCCCCGGATGGCGAAGCTCCCGTTTAAGTTCACCGAGGCCGAAGCCCGGCAACTCCCCTCCGGATAGAGGGAATGGATTTTTACGTCATACTGGAGAGGAACATATCCTCTTTCCTGCACGGCTGCCGCTGGCTGCGCTGTTGCTGTTTTCTGTGTTTTTGCCATTTCCATCTCCTTTCCGGCTGTCAGCCTGAGTAGCTGAACATCTCCTGCACACGGCGGGTCAGGGTCGGCAGCACGGTCTCATCAAACAGAGCGTACAGCCCTGCCAGCACCAGCGCACCGATGACCACCGCCATCAGGATCTTGATGGCGGTATCCACGAATCCTTCTCCCTTCTGCTCTTTCAGTGCCATATATCCCGCAAGGATCCTGCCGGATGCTCTTTCCTTTAAGTTCCTGATCCTGTTTTTCATGGTATGGTTCCTCCTCTTTTCTTTCTGTCATACAGGCTTTATTTTCTGATCCCGGACATGCCGCCATTGCCCCCGCTACAGCTGCATGCCAGGACTCTGCACCGGCTCCGGCCCGCCAAAGGCGATGGTCTGAAAGCCCCGTTCATCCACATAGTGGAATTCGCTCCCTTCCCCGTCATACAGCTCGATCACATCCGACATGGACAGGGAATGGCCCGTATATCCCGGAGGATGCAGGCCCGTGTTGAACTTGTTGTAGATCTCCTCCAGGTTATTGGTCTCGGCCTCCCCGTCAAACACCAGCTGGTAATCCTCCGGGGAAGGCTCCCCGAACCGCTCCCGCATCCGGTCATAGCTGATGAACTTCATATGCACGTCCACGGACGGCTTCAGCTGCCAGATCCGGATGTTCTTTAACACCAGGCCGTCCGACAGGTCATCCTGCCCGTTCATCAGGCGGTCATAGACGCCGTCCCGCCATTCCACCTCCCGGATCCCTTTCTGTTTCTCCAGAAAACGGTTCAGCCCGTCACCGGAAAAAAGCGGGTCCACCACGGCCTTGTTCCCGGTGACATACCCGGCCAGATTCCCGAAGTACAGGATCCTTCCGTTTTCCATGCGTATCCCCCGCACAGGGCATCCCTCCTTTCCTATGTGAGTTCCATGCTCCCGCCGTCCGCCTGCCCCTGCAGCTTCCGTAAGTCTGCTTCATCCGGGAACACCATTTTCCCGGCCACCACCTCCATCACGCAGAAATCGTCCCGGTCACACAGCATCACTTTATGCTGGTAGGGTTTCTGCATTTCAACATAGTCCATGGCTTCCTTCTCGCTGCACAGCCAGACCCCGGCTGCATAGCGCCCGTCTTCCAGAAAACTGTATCCGGAATAGAGCGGTTCATGCCCTTCTAATGGGAGTGCCCCGATGGGACGGATCTGGGACAGCTGCAGCTTTGCCTGTTCCGGAAGAAGCTGCGGCTTTAAGGTTCCCAGGATCTGGGAGCGCCGGAAACGGGTTACCTCCCCGTTCTCCAGGCTGACTCCTGACACGGTATGCTCCACGGAATCCGGTTCTGCCCCGCTCCCTCCTGTACAGAAATAAAGCTGGTTCCCACAATTACCGGGAAATATATCCGGGCAGGCCACGATCACTTTTCCTGTCAGACATATGCCGTATCCTGTTTCCTTACAGTCCTCTGCTGCATAGGCCCGCTTTTCATCTTTTTCTTCTGTCGGTCTTTCCATCCCTTCATCCCTCCTTCTGGCGCATCAGCCCGGATAAATCGGAGATCAGGCTCAGACGGGTATCGTCCGGCATGATCCGGATGGCCGCCCGCACATAGGCTTCCACTGCCTCCGGGGACTGATCTCCTACTTCAACGATGCTGACCTTCCGCACCGACACCTTTCCATCCTGCAATCCCAGGCCAACGATGTCCCCATACTCCATCCCGGCTGCATTCCGCATTTCCTTCGGAATCAACACCCGTCCTTTCTGATCCAGCAGCTTGTACACGGATTTACCCATCCAAAAATCCTCCTTTCTCCAGGATCTCCATGGCCTCTTTCTCTGTCATGTCCAGCAGCCGGAGCATTCCGTAAAACGGCCTTCTGGCTGCAGTCAGCGGTTCCTCTTTCCCGATCAGAACCGCCCCTTCCACTGTCTGGACCACCAGCTCTGCATCCAGTGGGATCCCTGCTTTTTCTAACAGTACATGGGGCAGCTTCATCTCCGCCTCTTCCGGTGGTTCCATACATTCGGCCTTCCAAAAACCTTCTGCAGAGAGGAACAGTCTCCCATAGCTGTTCTCCGCCCGGACAGGCTTCCGGCTGCCATAGGCGAGATACACCGGATCCCCTGGCCCTGCCCCCATGGTCTCCAGCACGCCAGGGGGCAGGATGAGGCTGCCGTCACCGGCAATAGCCCCCTTTACTTCCATCTGGTTCATGTCATCCACCTCCCTCCCCGTTTCCATCCGGTTCCTTTTCCCTTTTCAGTTCCTCACAGAATGCGGCCACGGCCTCCTCATCCCCATGGATGTCCGCCGCTTCCAGCTGTGCCACAAGGGCCGCGATCCGGGCGCATTCCTCTGTCAGCTCCTTCAGCCGGGCGCTGGGGCTGTAACCTCCACAGGTGCGGATATAACCCTTCACCCGGCAGTCGTAGAGTCCCGTCTTCTGACTTTTTAAGAGGGCAAAGTAAAGCCCCACCATGCATCCGTCCGCGATCTGCACTGTCGGCATCCCGTCCCAGCCCGCCAAAAGCCGCTGTTTCCCTCCGGTCTCTTCTTCGATCAGGGCTTTTGCCCACCGCAGTTTCTCAATCCCTTCCATCGTCACTCTCACCTCCCGGCATCCAGTCCCCAAACAGGCTCATCTGCTGCGGCCCGGCCAGCTTCCGTTCTTTGGGGTCATAATTTGTGATGATCAGTTCCGGATACTCACAGCCGTTGTCATACCGCTGCGCCAGGTTGTTGATCCGGCTCACCGCCGTGATCTGCCGCCCTTCATACAGATCCCGGATATACCCGCAGTCATTGTAGCTGACCATCCATTTCCCCTGGCAGTTGTTCAGGGTATCCCGAAGACGCACATGGTCCTGCTTCGGGAATTCCACCGCATAGTGGTCCTCCGTCATGTAATAGGGCGGGTCACAATAAATAAAAGCGGTTTCCCGGTCATACTGGCGGATGAGCGCCTCAAAATCCTTGTTTTCGATCACCGTGTTGGCAAGCCTCCGGGACGCCTCCCAGATCAGGGAGAAGGTTTTTCGCACATCAAAGGGCTGGCAGCCATAGGAAGTACAGCCGCTCCCGTAGCTGTAGCGAATCAGCTTGTAGAAGGCCACGGCACGCCGCACATCCCCTGGGGACGCATTCTCCAGCATCAGGGTTCTCATATCCTCAAACTCCGGCAGGGGCAGGTTGTGCTTTGCCAGCTCCAGCTCCCTGGCCATAAACGGGGCATCAAACTCCCCCTTGTCCAGAAACTGCCGGATCACGTTAAATTCATCCCGGCTGTTTAACGGTAAAAAACCCAGGTCACGCAAAAACTCCCAGGTCTGCTCCCTGACACAGGAATATAAGTTTGCCAGGTTGGAATTGAAGTCATTGTAGACCTCCATCACCTTCCCGTCCGGAGGCCTGCCGAACAGCACCCAGCCTCCGCCCCCGAACACCTCGATATAACGGTCATAGCGGGCGGGGAACATGTCATAGATGACTTTCCGCAGCGCTTTTTTCCCGCCGACCCATGAAATAAAACTGTTGATCTTCTGTCACCTCCTTCTTCTGATTTACTGAATATACATGGAGAACTTCCTTTTCATTAATATCTCTGGTCACATGGTCTGGCAGGCACATCCTCCCATCTGCAGGCCGTCCTCCTGGACTTCGTTTTCCGAAAGATCCAGTCCCTGCTCCATGGATACCGCACCATAAGAGGTCAGTTTCATACCTGCCGTTTCGTACTGGGCCATACCGTATTGATAAAAATCAAATCTTTCAAAAGCCGGGTCCGAACAGTCCACACCCAGGTTCTCCAGGCATTCTCTTCCATAATCCCCATAGCTGACCTGACTGGGATCGAACATATACTCATTCAGCCGGTCTGCCAGCCAGAGGGACCGTTCCACGCTCTTCCAGCCGTCAAACTCCAGGACTGCCTTGTATTTCAGACGTTCCCCAGAGGTCATCTTCTCCAATTTACCTGCCAGTTCATTCAGCACCCCGATGTCCTCATCTGGACCGATGTGTTCCTCAAAAACAGGAATCATACTGCTGACCTCTGTGATCCTGCAGCTGCTCAGGCATGGGGAAGAGACGAAATTCCATACATGGACCAGTTCCCCGCTGTGGCAGGGCAGAAAAATCCACACATCACCATTTTCCGGATGGTCCCGCTCCTCGATGCGTACAGACAAAAACGTCTTTGTCCCCAGTTCTGTTTCCGGCAGCTTTTGGCCGTCATAGATCTCCTGCCAGCCTTCTTTTGAGCGGAAGCAGTAACCCTCTCTGGTAAATGCGCCCTTTTCCGAATGTCTGAGATATGCCCCCACTTTTGCCGGATCCATCAGAGCGATCACTTCATCCGGCAGGTCCTGCAGGATCCGCACAAAGTCTCCGTCCAGCGCATTCTCCCCCAGATCCGTATCTTTCACGATACCGGGCAGGAAGTCAAAGTATTCCAGGTTGACCGTGGCATTGATCAGGTCCTTGATGGAGCATTCATGGCCCCTGCGCTCGGTCTCCATACAGGCCAGCACCCCTTCATACCGGGAGATCTCTTTCTGATCCATCTGCCCGACCCTGCCGGCAAGAAAGTTCACCTCCTGCACGTCCGCTTCTGTCCTGGCCAGCCGTTCCCGCAGGAAATCCGGCCAGCCCCGGAAGGTGATCATCCGATACTCCCCGTCCACCGGCACCCTGGCCCGCTCCATGGCATCCTGCACCAGTGCTCTGACAGCAGGCACTTTCAGCTCTGCTCCCCGGTATTCCGGGCAGTCTGCATATTTTGTTGCTGCGATCGTCACATACATCTACATCCCTCCCATCTGGGGACCGCTGCCCTCCGGGAGCCTGTCCAGGAACACATCCTCCGGCAGGATCTCAAAGGAATCTTCCGGCTGCCAGAACCTGACATACAGGATCCCGCCTTCCTCCTGGAACTCCCTCTGCTCAAAACCTTCTCCCCATCCATCGGAAGCCTGGCCGCTCCAGCTTTCCATGATCGTCCCCAGCTCCTGCGGGAGCAGCCCGCCCCGGCTCACTACGGTCATTGTCCCATACAGACAGCCATTCACTTCCTCAATGCCGGGGAACATGCTGACCACCCGCTGTTTTAACAGCTGGTTGTCCAGATACACGGCCAGTCCCCGGTCTCCTTCATGGGACCAGTCCTCCTCATTGATCCGCTCCTGTATGTCGGACGCATACTGCATCAGGTCCCGGCCATCCAGGACGGACGGTGTCTCCCCCATATTTCCCCATTCATCCTCTTCAAAAAACTCCCCCTGGACCGGGCTGAACAGGCGGGTTGTGACCAGGTCTCCGGAAAACTCCCGAAAACGCCACTTATCGCTGGTCACGATGCCATGGGAGGTCTCCACCGCCCCGGTCTCCTCCATCAGCGCCTTTGCCATACGATCCATGTCCACGAACTGCTCAATAAACCCGTCCAGGTAGTAGACCTCGCTGTCCTCCAGGATATGGTGGACATACTCCTGCGGACTGTCCACGCCTTCCGGACACAGCCGGTAGTCCATCAGGTTCCCTGCAGCCTCCAGTGCTTCTTCCAGCGTTCTGGGACACTCTGCCTCCAGCACGGCATACAGCTGCTGGAGCCGTTCCTCTGTCCCATCCAGCACTTCTTCCATGAAAAATGTGGCCGCCCGGTTGATCTCCTCCGCCCCCAGACCGGCAGGCAGATAATCCGTCAGGTCCTCCCACCCCACAAAGGACGTATAAAAGCCAAATCCATCCAGGTTCTCCACCCCAAAATGTTCCCTTGCCAGCGCGATCCGCTCCCTGGGAGCCGGAATCGACAGGGCATAGTCCCCGTAGGGACTCCTGTATCCTTTCTGATACAGATGCAGCAGGATCAGGCCGCCCTTTTCATATCCGGGATGGATATGCCTGCCGTTCCCATAGACTTCCTCCGGCACGGCCCCTTCTTTCTTTAAGACCAGCCCGCTGGGGGAGAACTCCCCTTTATGGCGGAGGAAATAGGCGGAGGACACCCGCTCATGGTCCAGGAATCCTGCGATCTCTGCAGGGACTTCGATTCCCTTATCCTTTTTCAGCATCATCCGGGACAGCTCACTCTGGTCCGTCCCGTGGGGAATCCGTTCATACTGGTCCAGGTTGTAGGAGAGGTTGATGATCTCTTCCAGTGTCCCCGGCTCCTCCATCCGGAGCGCAGCTGAGAACACGTCCTGTTCCGTCTGTGTCAGATATCTGATCCGTCTGGCCAGGAAACTCAGTTCCTGGCGATTTTCCTTTTCTTCAAAGGAAAATCCTTTGAGCCGTCCTTCCAGGTAGGGGACGGACGTCCGCGCCTCCTGAATCAGTACTGGTGCCTCCGGCCTGGCATCCCCAAACTCCGCAAGAGCCTTATCCACCTCCTCATAGGAGGCCGGCAGCGTCAGGCAGACGGTCCTGCCCGCGTTCCTTCCGATATACAATTTCAACATTTCTTTTCTGGCCCCCTTCCTTTCCTCTCTTCTTTTTCTGCCATGATCCCGATCCCGTGCCGGCTGATCAGGATGCCGGTTAAGATCACCTGCAGGAGCCGGTCACCGATCAGCTCCGGGTCCCCCAGTTCCGATAAGGACAGTCCCGGCCTGCCGCCGCACATCTCCTTTGCGGCACACAACAGGGCGTAGCCATCCGGTTCTATGCCATGAACCGCCATCTCCCTGTAACGGATCCCGTTCTTTGTAATGCATGGTTTTGCCTGGTTCCATAAAAAATTGTCCGCACTCAGCAGGAACAGGGCCGCCGCCCTGCCATGGTCGGCGCACAAGGATACATAGTCGCCGTTCCCGCAGATCTCCCGGAACCTCTTTTTATGCTGGCCGCTCCGAAACATGAATTCTTTCACCTCCCCTCTGTTCTTCAGATTGATGATGCGGACAGCCAGCCGGGATGGTGGGATCTCCTCCAGGAAGAACCGCACAAGTTCCTCATATGGCGCTGGCTGCATCTGCTCTGGTCTTCCCCGGATGATCCCGGAGCGGCGGGGTGAAAATCCAGGGATCTGCCGCATCCCGGATTCCAGTTCCCGGAGGGCTGTCTCTTGCAAAAAATGTCCTCCCAAACATCCACCTCCCCTAAGCCATTCCCATCCTGGGACTCTCCTGTTCCACAGTCTGGTTCTGGTCTGCCGCCTGGATCCCTTTTAATTCCTGTTCTGTCCGGATCCGGTTTCTGGAGGCTGCGCCGAAATCCACACAGAGCCGGCACCCTTCCTCACACTCAATGTCCTGTTGGACGAACCCTTCTCCCCAGCCGTCCGCCATCTGCCCGTACCACTCGCTCTTCAGACGCTCTGTCTCCTCCGGGGACAGTTCCTCCCGGCATTCCACTTTAAGAACTCCCCAGAGACAGTAATTCCAGACTTCTACAGCCGGATGCATGCTTACGACCTTTTCCTTTAAAGGTCCCTCATCCAGATATTCCGCAAGCCCTGCCCTGCTCTCCTGGATCCAGTCCTTTTCCAATGCCTTTTTGATCGTCCAGTCATATCCGCTCAGGGCATAGCCGTCCATGGACGTGCAGTGGTCCTCGCTGTCATAAAAAGCGCCCACCAGGGGACTGTACAGCCGCATCCCTGCAGGCGCTTCTGATTCTTTAATCTTCATTTCCGCTCCTCCATTTCTCAAAATCCGTCAGGCTCATCTGCCCTTCCACCTGGAAATCCTCCATCCACCAGGAAAACACATCCTCCGCCGTCCGCCATCTGATCTTTCCTCCGTCCCTGTGGATCACCTCCAGCATCCGCCCGAAGGCCTTCGTATAGGCATGCCGGTAGGTGGGGAACAGGGCAAACTCCTTCCACCGGGTCTTCCCCGCCATGGGGCAGCCGATGCAGCCTACCCGGAAGAAGCCCATGTCATACAGCGGGTTCATGGGGAGCCGCTCACTGCGGATGTATTCCCATACATCCCGGTCCGTCCAGTCCACGATGGGATTGCAGATCCGCTTGCCCTTCAGGGCGCAGCTCTCAAACAGCCTCCGATTGTCATCATTGTCATTGTTCAGGATGATCTTCTTTTCCGGGTTGGCAGTGAAATTTTCATACACGCCCCGGTTGTTCCTTCGCTTCACGCTCTCCGCCCACCGCACCCCGGTGGTGATGAAGCGGTCCCGGCAGGTGGCCTCCTTCAGCACCTGACAGCAGTACCGCTGCAGTCTGGTAGGCGGGAATTTCTTCATGGGAATCAGCGTCCACATGGTGACCCGCCCGCCTTTGTATACAGGATAGTTGATTTTACAGGGGACTCCCTGTTCCTCCAGCTTCCGAAAGGTCTCCCGCACATAATAAATAGTCTGGGGCGCATCCGCCGTGGTCAGGTTATGCTGCACTTCATAAGGGATGCCGGCTCTCCTTACGATCTCCCGGCACACGCAGCTGTCCTTCCCTCCGCTGTCCGTGACCACCAGGGGGCTTCCATACAGGGCGAAGGACATCTGGGACGCTGTCCTCACCCGCTCGATCGCTTTCTGCTCTAAATCCATCCAAAAGGGAGTCAGATATCTTTTCCCTGGCCAGGAACCCCGCCTCCTTTCTTTCTGGTCTTGTTTGTGCGCACAAAAAAAGCGCTGGTTCGTCAGCGCCGCAGTCCTTTCCTTATTTTCTTTTCTGTTTCTGCTTTTTTACATCCTTATCTCAAATCCGCCCACCTCCCTTCCGAATTCCTCCTCCGTCATCAGAGACAGGCTCTCTCCCCGCTCCGTATCCCAGAACCCCGCATGAAACCGGATATTCCCCGCATTCAGGGTACGGGCGGCAAACAGGTCTCCCCAACCATGGGCGGCAATCTCTTTCCATTCCTCCTTGAGTCCTGACAGCTCCTGTTCGGTCAGCTCTCCTTTTGTACAGATCTGGGCGACTCCCCACAGCTGTCCCTGATGTCCCTCCACATCCGGGACGATGAATGAGATCTTCCCCGACAGAAGCTGGTTATAGAGGGTCTCCGCCAGGCCGCCTGCCCCGTACTCCCGCATGCTCTTTGCGATCTCCTTCCGGATCACGGTCTGGAATGCCGGCATCTTCTCCCCATGAAGGAGCGCGGGGAAAAGAGGATATCCTGCAAAGGTGGTCAGGGTCAGGGGGCTGTACAGCTTCAGTTCCTGTCTTTCTCCATGATCCAGACAGATCGGATGTTCCCGGTTGACCACCACGCCATAGAACGTTTCCGCCGCCCCGGTCTCCCGGATCTTCTCCTGCCCGTACCTGCGGTAATCGAAATGATCTTTCAGTCCTTCCGGAATGGAAAAGCCTTCCTGCTCCAGATAGTAGTGTGCATAGCTTTCCGGTACCAAAAATGGAAATGGCAGAAGCTCGTAGGTCTGATGGTTCTGGATGATGCGGCAGCACTCCTCCATGGTTCCGGGGAGTTCCGCCTCCAGTGCTGCAAATGTCAGCTTCCAGTCAATCCCGGAACACGTCTCCATCTCTTCGATCACCTTTGCCGCCTGGTTGAGCTCTTCCAGAGTGCTGCCGGGCGGCAGATGTTCCAGCAGGCCGTCAATGGATGTGAAGATCTCCACTCTTTCCGGGAGCTCTTCCGTGATTCCTGCCTGCCGTTTTTTTTCTGCCAGTTCCTGATCCGGCAAGGGAAGTGCGAACCGGACATAACGGTCTTTGAAGGATTCCCGGATCAGAGTAACCGAAAAAACGCCCTGCTTCTTTTCCATTTTTTCTGTTTCCTGCCTCTTTTCTGTTTCCGATTCCTTTTCTCTGTTCTGCCCTTCCCCTGCGTCCGTATGTTCCACGAGGTCTTTGCGTTTTTCCACATATCCGCCCTCTGTCAGATATCCCCGGTCCTCCTGCTGGAGCCGGCCAATCCCTGTATAGTCTACATAAACCTCCAGCCCCTCCGGAAGCTGTGAGGTCTCCTCCTGTGACAGATATCTCCCCAGTTCCTCTAAACTTCCAATCTCCGGATGGAGCCGGTAGCGGTCCAGATGCCCCAGTGTCTCCAGGATCTGCTCCGCTGTATAGGGAGCTTCCAGCCGGAATGCCGCCTGGAACAGCATCTCTTCCTCCCCGTTCAGACTCCTCAGCCTTTCGGCCATCTGGTTGAGACGGCCCAGGTTTTTCGCCGGAAAGACTATTTCCCCCACCAGACGATTCTCCAGTTCCGGAAAATTTGAATCCACCGCTCCGATAAAGGGCAGCATAACTGATGGATGCTGCTCCTCCAGACTCCGTCTGACCTGTTCTGCTTCCTCTTTCGTGGCCGGAAGCCGCATCCAGATCCCATCCTCCCAGTTTTCTCTTTTTACAAATATCCGCAATGCATTCCCTCCTCCCTACTGTAGCTGGATCCCCTGAGTATGTTCTTCTTCCATCTCCGGCGCTTCCTCTTTCCGCACCACAAGACCGGTCTGTGTATAAGCGCAACTGTGGGAGGCATAGTATTCTTCCCCGATGCCACGATAATCCAGATAAGGCCACACCTTCCTGGGGAACTCCATGATGCCGTTCTCCACCACATATCCTCCCAGCTCCCGGCTGCAGGTCACACCGGGGAAACACTCATACAGCTGCAGGCTGTCCGCCGCTTCCAGGACATCCCCGATGGTGGAGATGGATCGGCAGTCCAGGATCCCGGAAAACTTCATCTGCTCTTCCCTATCCATCCTCCCGATCTTTTCTGCCAGGCAGCTGATCTCCTGGAACCAGCCATCCGCAGGCAGATACTGTTCAAGGCCGGGGATGGGGGACTCCACTTTAGTGATCCGGAAGGGAATGCTGCTCTTTCCCTCATGCCCTCTGGTCAGAGAGAGCATCTTCTGCTCCGGCTTCTCCCTGCCGGAAAGCGGAAAGGTGAGTAAGACCCGATTGACCGGCCTTGTGGTATTTTCATACAGGATCTTTATGACGGGTTCTCTTTCTTCCACGATTGACTCCTCTCCATCCTGCCACTGTCAGGCAGCTATTCCATCTCCATCCCGCCCATCTCAGGTTCTTCTTTTCCTGTGATGGTGACGTACTGGTCGATGATGTTCAGTGCCTCATAATAGTCCTGGCATCCGCCTTCGGTGATGCGCTTCTCCATTTCCTCCGCCTTATCCTTCATCCTGTTTTCCCGCAGGGTCCGGGCTGCGATTCCCATCAGGTTGAAGATGTTCCCGTCCTCACCGATCAGCGCACAGTCCGGCTTCTCTGCCACGGCTTCATGTAGAAATCCTCCCAGCCGGTTATTTACATAGTCGGACATCCATGTGCCGCCGAACTGCAAATGTGTTTTAAGCCTCCAGACCGCCAGCTTTCCGATGTCCGGCTTTTCTTCCCCAAAGAAAAAGAGCAGGTTGGTCATCCCCTCATTCCGGAAAACCGCCACATCATCCAGCCGTTTCCCTTTGGGAAGGATCCCTTCCTGCTCCAGCATCTGGTTGATCCCGTCTGTCCACTCCTTCAGATCCCCGCCGCAGCCCTGGAGGACCAGCCCCTCACGGCCATGCATCGTTCGGAGTTCCTCTTTTTCGATCTGTCTGATCATGTTATGCTGCACTCCTTTTCTTTCTGATCCGCTTTTGTCCGCCATGATGGACGGAGCTTTTCAATCGTTCTGGCATTCACGGACTCTGTACACCGCTACGCATGCGAGTCCGGCTATTCCGGCCAAAAGAATCCCTACTGCTGCTGTAATACCCAGTATCCATCCCATATCGCTTTCCCCTTTCGTTTTTTCCAATCCTTTACTGCATCCGGCACTCTGCCAGGATGGCTGCCTCCTCTTCCGCTGCAAAGTATTCGTCCGCCGCCTCCCTGCTCACGGCCAGGATCTCCCCTGCCTCTTTTTCTCCCCTCTGGATCGGTGCCAGGAACTGGTTGATCTTCCTGCACAGTCTCTGATCCGGGCAGTTGTCCATCGTCCCCCTTCTGCTGTCTGCCACCAGGCGGTCCAGAACATCGGTCACGGTGATCTGCCGGGTCTCCCCGCCCTTTCTACCGATGAGACTGGCAAGGTTCTCTGCAGTCAGCGCAACCAGGTATTCTTCTCTTTTACCGCTGCCGCTGTCGTACACACTGGCATAACCCATGGTGTCGGTGTCCATGATCCGCTGGATCATCTGTTCATCTTCTGATTTCATGCATCCTCTCTCCCTTCTGCTAAAGTCTCTTCCTATATGGCTTTTGTTCAGGCAGTAAAAAAGAAGGATCCATCCGGTTATGGAAGTTCCTTCTGCCTCATATACAGATATCCTTTTTTCTAACTCAGCGTCATCCCTCCGCTCTGTTCCTCTTCCGGCGCTTCTTCCCTGCCTTCGTCCTGCACACTCTTCAGGCTTGCTGATATCGCCGGTTTCTTTTCTGTATACTGGATAACGATCCCGAAAAAGTCATAGCCCACAGGCCCCAGTACTTTTTTCTCCATCATTGTCAGTAATGCCTCCGTATCAAACTTGGCCTCAAAATACAGATCCTTATCGATCTGGATCGGTACATCCATGCCTGCCGGATCCTTCCCCAGTATCGTCCGCTGCCTGCCGAATACCTTTCCCCTCAGCTGCATCAGTCTTTCATGCATGTCCGGCTGCCCGTTGCAGTGCTTCAGGATGGTCTGGACTGCCTTTTTCCATGTGGGTGTTTCTATGGTCTCACCAGAAGCAAATGTAACAGAGACCGGCCTCTTCCCTTTGAGCATGGACGGGGAAGTACTCCCCAGGCGGCATTCCCTGCTCCTGATCTCTGAACGATTGTATGGTTCCCCATTCTGATACATCCGGATCATGTCATCGCATCTCTGATTCACAACCTGCAGCAGTTCTGCTCTTATTTCTTCAATCAGTTCTATATAATCCATCGAAACATCCCCTTCCTTAAGGCATAAAAAAAGAACTAGAACCTATCCCTGACTTAAGGATTTTTCTAATTCTCTTCCATGTAACGTCATATACATTTTTCTTTCTGTTTGTGTATGTAGTTCCTATTTTCAGCTTTTCCCTTACTCTATACACACCATACACAATTAAAACTATACTGTACTTAACGTCCAGCAGGATGATCGGGGCATCCTTCAGAAATGCCCTGGCAATCGAAATACGCTGGCGTTCCCCGCCGGACAGCTCGCAGCCATTCTCGCCAATTAAGGTGTTCCACTTGTCCGGCAGCTTCTCCGCAAATTCGTCCACGTTGGCAAGCCTTGCCGCCTCAAGCACCTCCGCATCAGACGCATCCCCCCGCCCCAGGCGGATATTCTCCATGACCGTATTGTTAAACAGCGTCACGTCCTGAAACACAATGGAATACAGGGACATAAGCGTCTCAGGTTCAATTTTCGAGATGTCCATGCCGCCTACCGTAATCTTTCCCTTCCGGATATCCCAGAACCTTGAGGCAAGGCGGGAAACCGTCGTCTTTCCTCCGCCGGAAGGCCCCACCAGCGCAGTGACCTGCCCCTGCTTTGCGGTAAAAGACACATCCTTTAAGACCGTTTCCCCGCTGTTATAGGAAAATCCTACATGGTCAAAAGTAATGTCATAGCCTTTATTGGTCAGTTTCTCCTCTCCTTCCTGTTCCGGGTGGCTTAAGATTTCATCCATCCGCCTGCACTGGATATTCCTCATCATAATGACTGCACTTAAATTATCCAATGCGGCGATCAGCGGGTCATATACGCGGGATACCAGAATCAGAAAGGCAAAGAACATGAGCAGGGTGATCTTTCCATCTGCTAACAGCGCACCTCCCGCCAGTACGGTCATGGCAATGCCTACTTTAAGCACCATGCGCCCGCAGGTATGGAATACCGCGTTGGTAAGCTCGCCGATCACCGTATACTTCTCCACATCCTTTATTTTTTTGTCCAGCCCTTTCAGGTATCCGGCCTCCGCATTGTTTGCTTTCAGGTCGCGCAGCGTTTCCAGGCATTCCTGGATGCCGTCCGAACACGCAATGGACACCTCCGTCACCTTCTCCTGCCTGCTGCGCATGACTCCCGCCGATGCCAGTATAATTCCGAAAGAGACAGGCAGCACCCACAGGGAGGCAAGCGCCATGCGCCAGTCGAAGATAAAAAGCCCTGCCGCAATGAAAAGAGTGGAAACAAGCGAACCTATAAATTCCGGCACCCAGTGGGACAGCCCGCTTTCCAGGGTCGCACAGTCCGCCATAAGCACCGTCGTCAAATCAGACAGATCCTTTTTCCCGAAAAATGACAGGGGAATCTTCCGCAGCTTCTCCGCAAGGGAAAGCCTCCTCACGCCGCTCTCCACATAGGTGGCAAAAAAGGTGGCGTTATACTGGATGTAATATGTCAGCATAATGAGTCCAAGAGCGATGACAGGCCCCACAATGTAAAATGTACTTTTCCCCTCCGGAATGCTCCCATCCAGCAGATCACCGATGAGGTTATATAACAGCACCACTGGAACCATCAGGGAAAGATTATGCAGGATGCAGGCAAAAAACGCCTTGACCATATCTTTTGCGCCCTTGTCAGACAGGGCAAACGTGTGTTTTAATCTTTCATGCATTTGAAACACCTACCTTCCATTTTGCAGCTTTGTTGTACTGTCTCCACATTTCGGCATACAGACCGTCTTTAGCCTTAAGCTGTTCATGTGTGCCTGTATCCGCAATCTTCCCATCTTTGATTACTACAATTCTGTCCGCGCCGATAACGGTGGAGAGCCTGTGGGCGATCATCAGCACGGTCTTTCCCTTTGCAAGCACAGAAAACGCCGCCTGCACCTTTGCCTCATTGTCCGGATCGGCGAAAGCGGTCGCCTCATCCAGTATCAGGACCGGCGCGTTTTTCAGCATCACCCTCGCAATGGAGATCCGCTGCTGTTCTCCGCCCGACAGGTACACGCCTTTTGCGCCTACCACGGTATCCACGCCTTTGGGCAGCTTTTCCAGGATATCATCGCACTGTGCGTCGCGGAGGGCTTTCAGGATTTCTTCACGGGAAGCGTCCGGCTTTGCCATCCGTACATTTTCCAGGATAGACGTCTTCAAAAGTCTGGAATCCTGGAAAACAAAGGAAACCGTATCCATCAGCTCTTCTTTTGGGATATCCTTTACATTGACGCCGCCTATTTTCACACTGCCGTTTTCTATATCCTGGAACCTTGCCGCGATACTGGCAAGCGTGGTTTTTCCGCCGCCTGACGGCCCTACGAAAGCAACGTGCTCACCCGGGTTGATTGTGAGGGAGATATTTTCCAGCGCATTCCTCCTGGCATCCTTGTAGCGGAAAGAAACCCCTGAAAACTCCACGGAATTATCCATTGGGCGCTTCGGACTTTTTGTTTCCGGCAGCGGTTTCATTTCCATGATGCTGTCAATGCGGGACATGGCGTCCGCCACGATCAGCTTATTCTCGCTGGCATACATGATCTTTGTCAGCGTCAATGTAATGATTGGCGTGATGATGATATAGTACATCAGATTCAGCAGGAATTCGTTTGTCACCCCGCCCGATGTCATCACAAGCGCCGCCGCAATCAGGACTGCAAAAATCCCGTTCACCAGCGTGGTGTAGCACATCATCGGGAAACGCAGGTCTTTGGTATAGGCAATCACCCATTTCTCATAATTGTCGATGGATTCCTTGAACCGCCGGAAAGAGAACACTGACTGACCAAAGGTTTTGACCACCGAAATGCCTCTTACATACTCCACCGCCTCACCCGCCATCTGTCCCAGGGCATTGTTGTATTCTTCCATTTTCTTACGCATGCGTTTTCCCGTCATCACGCTCATGATGAGAAACGCCGCCGCAACCGGCAGAAGGCTTAAAAGCCCCAGCCGCCAGTCAAAGACAAACAGGAGGACGAAAAGTCCCACGGGTGTTGCAAGGGCATTCGCCTTATCGGGAAGCTGGTGGGCAAGGTAAGTTTCCGTTGCCGCGCTGGATTCATAAACGATCTTCCTGACTTTGCCGCTGCCGATGCCGTCCATGAAGCCCATAGGCAGGGTCACGATATGGTGCATTGCAGCCCTCCGGATATTTGCCTGCACCCGGAAAGCCGCCAGATGGGAGCAGATCAGGGCAGCAATATAGATCAGAATTGCAGCCACTGCGGAAATTACCGCCATCCAGCCGTTATATGACAGGTTCTGCACTGCCCCGTAATCCGGGGCCGCATCCAAAACCTCCCTGATGACTTTCCAGATATACACAAACGGAAGCAGCGCCGCCAAAGCGCTCAGCGCACTGAAAATCCATGACGCTACTGTCAGGTACTTATAGCCCCCGGCATACCGAAGGAGCTGCTTTAAATTGGATTCTTTTTTCAAAAGTAAGACCTCCTTGTATGTTTTCTATGATAAAGGGAACGCTGCAGTCATTCCCCGTTATCCTTATAAAATATTAGTTAGTTTTCGCTAACCAACAGGGAAAATATAATAGAAAGCCCGCAATGCAAACTTTCTATGTTATTGTCCCATGATTTTCATCCACCCCGCGGTGTAGAAATCATTTAACTGCTGCAGAAACACCTTCGCGTCTTCAAATGGCATTCTGTGCAGAACCATTTCAAAAAAGGCGCCTATCATCCCTGTTGCCATGATATGCTCCAGCCTTTCATCAATCTTAGGAGCAGGAGTGCCAAGCTGTTCAAGAACCTTATAATATTTATGGGTAGACTCCACTTCAAGCTCCGCCATGTCATCGATCATGGATGCGTATTTCGTACCCTCGGAGCATTTCAGGATCAGATAAAATTCATCCGTATGCTCACAGGAAAAGCCAAGCAGGTCATACATACATTCTGAAGACATCTTTCCCATCTGTTCCGGCTGCTTTTCCATGGGCAGGCTTTCAAAATATTCATGGGCCTGCCGGTACCGGTCCATCATATATTCATAAGACGAGTCCACCAAAGCCGCAAACAACTCTTCCTTGCTGTCATAATAGCCATAAAACGCCCCGGTAGTCACGCCTGCGGTTTTGACAATATTTCGCAGGGATGCGGCCTGGAACCCCTTTTCCATAAATTCTGCCCTGGCCGCCGTATGAATCAGTTCCAATGTGTTTCTTTCCGGTTCACTCATTCTGCCGCACGCTCCCTTCTTTATAACAGCGCCATGTAACACTGTTATAGTATAGCTTACGCGGGGTTTTTTGTCAATAGGATAGTCTTCTAAAACTCCATCCTCCCCACAATATCTTCCCAGGCTTCTTCGTCGATCTCCTCGTCCCGAAACAGTTTTTTCTTATCATCGTCTGTGATCTTCTTCAACACGCGGCATGGATTCCCCGCTGCCACCGTCCATTCTGGAATGTCTCTGGTCACCACGCTGCCGGCGCCGATCACCACGTTATCGCCGATGTGCACGCCTGGACAAATGACCGTATTGCCGCCGATCCAGACATTGTTGCCGATGGTCACTTCTTTTCCATATTCATAAAGAGAATTCCGGCTCACCGGATGGATCGGATGCCCCGCCGTATAGATCGCCACATTAGGGGCCATCTGGCAGTTGTCACCGATCCGTATCTTGGCGACGTCGATCAGCATGCAGTTATAATTGGCAAAAAAGTTCTTCCCAACCTCAATGTTTGTCCCGTAATCGCAGTAAAACGGCGGATTGAGAAAGGCCCCGTCTGACTTTCCAAATAGATCCTTCACGACTTCCGCAATACCTTCAAAATCTGAACGGTCCATAAAATTTAATTTCTGAAGCTTCTTTCTGCAGATCTTCTGCTCCTCCATGATACTGTCGTCTGACACATACGCCATCTGTGCGTCTCTGCGCTCTCTGTTTGTCATCTTTTTACTACCTCTATAAAAAATTCCACTGCCGCCCTCTCTGCCATCTGGGGCCTCTTCGGGCTTTCGCTGTTATCCGATGCTCCGGCCCGCTGCGAGTCAGGATGTCACAAGCGGCAGCCGAAGCTCCACCGTAAAGCAATCCCCCTCCTGATACCACCCGAAGCTTCCCTGGTGTTCCTCGATGATTTTCCTGCAGGTCCGGAGTCCAATCTGGGTGCTTTCCTTCAGGTTATCCTGTTTTTTGATATGGTTCCGGACATAGATGGAGAGCATGCCGTCCTTCTCCTCCGCCCGAATCTCCAGCGGATATGCGGGATCGCCGTATTTTTTCAAATTGGACAGCTGGTTATCGATCACCCGCTGCAGATAATCACTGTCCACCCGGACCACGCCGGAGAGCTCCTCGATCTGGCATGCAAGGCTCCCTCCCTGCTCCTGCCAGTCGAAGAACTGACTGTTGCACAGGTCTTCCAGAAGACTTTCGCAGGACAGCTCCTGAAACTGATACTGCCGCTCCCGCTTTCCATAAACCAGAAAATATTCGAACAGCCGGTCCGACATCCGTTTCAGCTGGAATGCCTTCTCCCTGCAATGGCTCAGATAACTCTGCATCTGTGCTTCGTCCGTATACCGCTGCATGGTCAGAAGCTCCAGATAGCCGATCAGGGAAGTGAGAGGCGTGCGCAGATCATGGGACATGGCGGTCACCAGCTCCATATTGGCCTTCTCCGCCTCGTCCTTCATCAGCTGCTGATCCAGGATGCCGTTTTTCAGACTCTCGATCCCTTCCGCCAGCCCGGTGATCTCGTCGTTCCCTTTGATGGTCACAGGGTATTCCAGATTACCGCTGCCCAGGATCTTAAGCTCCCGGTTCAAACGGTTGATATAGCGGATTTTCTGGTGGATCAGAGCGAACAATACCAGGATGAAGACCAGTCCGCCTGCACTGTATCCCGCAAAATCTACCAGGTAGAACATCTGATTGTCCATATAGCACTCCAGCTCCGCCTTAATCAGCGTACCGTCGGCCAGGGTCACGTCGTAGTAAGGCAGCCCGCTTCCGTTGAGCGCAATCTCCGCGTCTTCCTCCACAGGAATGGTATTCGAACTAAACAGCGCGTCCACATTCTGATAAAAGACCACATAGACATTGCTTTCCTTCTGCGCCCAGGACGCGAGCAGCTCGATATTATCCTCCGTCACCTGCTTTTCTTCGATAAAGTTTTGCAACCGTTTCAGACATTCTTCGGTCTGAATATCGTAATAATCTTCGCTTTGAAGCTTTCCAAGCATGTGCTGAAGCCCAATGTCCTCCACCACCTGTGCCACCAGTACTCCAGCGATCAGAGACACCAGCGTCATCATAATCAACTCCAGCGTAAGCCTTCGCCTTCTCTTTTTACTAATTAACACAATAACCTCTTCCCCAGATATTCTGAATATAGGATTCTCCGTTCTTCTCCAGCTTGCGCCGGATATTCCGGATGTGCACCATCACCGTGTTGCCGGAATTCGGGAAAAAAATCTCTTTCCAGATCGTCTCATAGATCTCTTTCACGGAAAATACCTTCCTTGGATTGGATACAAGCAGCAGCAGAATCTGATACTCCATCTCCGTCAAAGAGATATCTTTTCCATGCACCTGTACGGTCTGAAGCTCCTGGTTAATCGTAAGGTCCCTGTAAAAAACCACTTTTCCTTTTTCTTCCCCGGCCTTTTGATAGACCCGATAGCGCCGGATCAGGGCTTTCACCCGGGACAACAGCTCCATGTACGAGAACGGTTTTACCAGATAATCGTCCCCGCCGGCGGAGAATCCAATCACCTTGTCATGCTCTCCGGATTTGGCCGTCAGAAACAGAATCGGCACATTGGTCTTTTCCCGAATCCTGGTACAAGCCTGTATCCCCGATTCCCCGGGCATCATCACATCCAGAATCACCAGATCCGCCCGGTCCGCCTGCTCCACCGCTTCCTCGGCGTTGACCGCCTCCAGGATCTCGTACCCTTCGCTTCCCAGCATCATCCGAAGTACTTCCCTGATCTCCGGCTCATCATCCGCTACCAGTATCCTCTGCTTTTCCTGCATTTTCTCACCTGTCCTGTCTTTCCTGTTACGATTCGCATCGTTCACAGTAACCATCACTTTTGCATCATCAGTGTATCACGCTCTGTCCATTCTTGCGAGCCTCCCGGCCCGGAATTAAGATTTCTTAAGATTTCCGGGCGTCCGTGCATATAAAAATGGAGCTACAGAACCGCAGCCCCATTCCCTGTCTCCACCACATAGAAATCCGCATGAAGACCGGTTCGTTTTTGATAATTCTCACCGACTCTTTGGATAAATTCATTGACCGCGCTGTTTTCCACGATACTGACCGTACAGCCGCCAAATCCCGCCCCCATCATCCGGGACCCCAGCACGCCGTCGATCTCCCAGGCTTCCTCCACCAAGATATCCAGTTCCTCGCAGGAAACCTCGTAGTCCTCCTTCAAAGACAGATGAGACGCGTTCATCAGCTGTCCCAGCTCGAAGATATCCCCCCGCTTTAACGCTTCCACCGCCTGAATCGTCCTCTGGTTCTCCGTCACCGCATGACGGGCCCTTCGAAGCCGCACGGGGCTTCCGATCATCTCCTGCACCTGCTCGAATACCTCTGCAGTCAGTTCTCCCAGGTTCCGGATGGCGATCACGGTCTGCAGCTCCTCAAGCGCCTTCTCACACTGAGCGCGGCGCTCCTGATAACGCTCATCCACCGCCAGCCGAGCTTTCTGACTGTTGGTGATGATGATTTTCTCATGGGGCAGAGCCAGTGGAGCATAAATATAAGACAGATCGCTGGCGTCCAAAAAGACCGCATGATCCTTTTTGCCCATAGCGATGATAAAGGGGTCCATGATCCCGCAGCTCATCCCCACATATTCATTTTCCGCAAGCTGCGCGAACAGGGCGATATCAATCATACTGAGGTCCTTATAGTCCATCAGATCTTTCAATATCAGCCCGGTCACCACCTCAATGGACGCGGAAGAGCCGATCCCAAGGCCTTTGGGGATATCTCCGTAATACAGAATATCCAGTCCGCAGGGAATTTTTAAGTTTTTGCTGATAAACGTCTGGATCACCCCTTTGGGATAATTTCCCCAGCCGTCCTTCTGACGGTAGGCAAGATCCGAAAGGGACGCCTTTACCATCCCACACTCCGGATAGTTCAAAGAATAGAGACAGACTTTCGTATCCTCTCTTTTTCTGGCCACTCCATAGGTGCCTACGGTCAGCGCGCAGGGGAATACATGGCCGCCGTTGTAGTCCGTGTGTTCCCCGATCAGATTCACCCTTCCAGGCGCAAAGTAAGCTTTTACTCCGTCTCCTTCTCCGTAAATTTCCAGAAATTTATCCACCAGCTGCTGCTTCATGACGCCCTCCCTCTCTTTTCGAATATCATAGCATATTTTGTCGTTTTTGTTAATACAAAACGCACGATTATCACATTGACTTTTTTCCGATACATAGGTACAATGAAATATAATCTTTTTATAAGGAGTATTTACCATGTTGGAAATTTTAAAAGTTATTTTTCTCGGTATCGTGGAGGGCATCACGGAATGGCTCCCCATTTCCAGTACCGGACATATGATCCTGGTGGAGGAGTTCATAGAGCTGAATGTATCGGCGGAATTCCTGGAAATGTTCCGGGTCGTGATTCAGTTGGGAGCGATTCTGGCCGTGGTGGTTCTCTACTTTCCCAAGCTGTGGCCTTTCTGCTCTCCCAAAAACGGATGGATCAAAAAAGACACCTGGGCCCTCTGGTTCCGGGTCCTCGTGGCGGTACTGCCCGCCGCCGTCATCGGCATTCCCTTTGACGACGCCCTGGACGCCATGTTCTACAATTACCAGACCGTGGCGGTTACCCTGATTCTCTACGGCGTTCTTTTTATCCTAGTGGAGAATTACAACCGCGGAAAACGTCCCAGAGTCCGGTCCCTGGAGGAGATCACCTATCCGCTGGCCATCTCCATCGGCATCTTCCAGGTATTGTCCCTGATCCCAGGGACCTCCCGCTCCGGCGCCACCATCCTGGGCGCGATTCTTCTGGGCGCTTCCAGAGGCGTTGCCGCGGAGTTCAGCTTTTTCCTCGGCATCCCGGTCATGTTCGGCGCCAGTCTTTTAAAAATCGTCAAATTCGGCTTTGATTTCACGGGCGCAGAGTTTACCCTGCTGCTGGTCGGTATGGCGACCGCCTTCCTGGTATCCGTCCTCGCCATCAAGTTTTTCATAGGATATATCAAGAAGAACGATTTCAAACCCTTCGGCTATTACCGGATCGTACTTGGCGTCCTGGTACTCTTATACTTTATACTTATGAAATAAGACCGTGAACGGTAACAAGAAAGGAACTACATATGTATAGAGAGATTGCAAGACTGATTTTGTACCGGGACTTAGGAGAAGACAGTATCTTAAGAAAATTATCCGGAATTTTTGAGGATTTTGATCAGGGACGCGGAACTCCCGCCGAACTCACCACCCGGATCTATGAACAGATGAAAGCGCTTCTGGACCTTTCTACCCAGTATGGATTTGATCAAAATCTGTGGCACAATTACCTGACTTTTGTCCTTCTGACCAATGAAAATTCGTTCAGTATGACCAGCGAAAAGGTCGGCGCCAACGACGGGACGGTCAACCATTTTGCCAAAGGCGATTTTGCCGTCTTCAAAAAACTGTTTGATTTTGATTTTACGCCGATCGAAAAAGCCCTCGGCATCGACTGCTTTACCACGATCTTGAACTACCGCTCCATCCAGAAGAAAGAACGCATGTACAATAAAAACGTCAGCGAAAAGGTGCAGATGGTCAGCGGGCAGCTGGAGCAGGCTGCCGACGAGGAAGAAATCTTCCGCATCGTCACGGACTTCTATGCCGCCTACGGCGTGGGCATGTTCGGACTCAATCGGGCGTTCCGCATCCGCCACCTGGAGGACGGCGTGGAGTTTCTGCCCATCAACAACACGGAGCGGGTCGTTCTTGACGATCTGATCGGATATGAGATTCAAAAGAAAAAGCTCATCGACAATACGGAGGCCTTTATCAAAGAACTGCCCTGCAATAACGTCCTCCTCTGCGGAGACGCGGGCACCGGGAAATCCACCAGCATCAAGGCGTTGCTGAACGAATACTATGAACAGGGACTGCGGATGATCGAGATCTACAAACATCAGTTCCGGGATCTGTCCTCCATCATCGCCCAGGTCAAAAACCGCAATTACCGCTTTATCATCTATATGGACGATCTTTCTTTTGAAGAGTTCGAGATCGAATACAAATATTTAAAAGCAGTCATCGAGGGCGGTATGGAGACCAAACCGGACAACGTACTGATCTACGCCACCTCCAATCGGCGTCACCTGATCAAGGAGACCTGGAACGACCGGGACGACATGGAGGTCGACAACGGCATGCACCGGTCGGATACCATGCAGGAGAAGCTGTCCCTGGTGGCGCGCTTTGGCGTCACGATCTACTACGGAAAACCTTCGCCGAAGGAATACTTCACCATCGTCAAAGAACTGCGGAAACGTTATCCGTCTATCACCTGCTCCGATGAGGAGCTGTGCGCGGAAGCGAACAAATGGGAATTGAGCCACGGCGGCATCTCCGGGCGAACCGCCCAGCAATTCATCAACTATATGGCGGGAAGAGACGCTTAGGGCGTCTCTTTTTTGCATATTTCCATCTTTTTTCTGCATACTATCCTTATCAATAAACGGAGGTATGAAACAAAGATGGAAAAAAACGACACAATCTGTCTCTTAAAAGAATGTGACTCCGGCTCCAAGATGGCCGTCGCCTCGATTGACGAGGTACTGGAAAAAATCAAAAATTCGGATATGAAGCGATTATTAACCAAGAGCAAAGAACACCATGAAAAGCTGGGGAAGGAGATTGAAGCTGTGCTGCTTCGTCACGGCAGCGAGGAAAAAGATCCCAGTCTCATGGCGAAAGGCATGTCCTTTATCAAGACTAATATGAAGATGTCCATGGATGAAAGCGACGCCGCTGTCGCGGAACTGATGACCGATGGCTGCGATATGGGCATCAAGAGCCTCTACCAATATCTGAACCAGTATCCGGCAGCCGACCATACTTCCAAGGAGCTTTGCAGAAAGCTGATCTCCATCGAGGAAGAATTCCGCCGGGATCTGCACAATTACCTGTAAAAAAGATGCTGCAGAACCTGCAGCATCTTTTTTACATCTTTATTTTCCTTCCAGAAGCTTTTCCACACTGACCAGCTTCACACAGAGCACGAACAGCTCTCCGGTGATCTTCAACTCCTCCAGCGTCGGATAGGAGGGCGCGATGCGGATATTGCTGTCATGGGGGTCCTTTTTATACGGATAGGTAGCCCCGGCTCCGGTCATAGTCACGCCGGCCTCCTTACACTTCTCCACGATGGCCTTTGCGCATCCGTCCATGGAGTTGAAAGAGATAAAATACCCACCCAAGGGCCTGGTCCAGGTACCGATGCCAAGTCCCTGAAGCTCCCGCTCCAGGGTATCCAGCACCATCTCGAATTTCGGACGCATGATCGCCGCGTGCTTTCTCATATGCTCTTTGATGCCGTCCAGATCTTTGAAATACAGTACATGACGAAGCTGATTGATCTTATCATGGCTGATGATCTGGATGGTCATGGACTTCTTCACCCACTCCAGGTTGCCCAGAGAAGCGGCGATACAGCTGATCCCGGCTCCCGCAAAGCTGATCTTGGAAGTGGACGCGAAGATCAGCACCATATCTTCCTTGCCGTTGGCCCTGCACATGGACAGAATCTCCGGCAATGTATCCTGCCGGTCTTCATACAGATGGTGAACACAGTAGGCGTTGTCCCAGTAGATCCGGAAATCTTCGGCTGCCGGACTTAAGTCCGCCATCCGCCTGCATACTTCCTCGGAATAGGTGATGCCCAGGGGATTGGTGTACATGGGAACGCACCAGATGCCCTTGACTGCCGGATCTTTGACGTACTCTTCCACCAGATCCATATCCGGTCCGTCCTCCTTCATGGGAATGGTGATCATCTCAATGCCGAAATGCTCGGTGATGGAAAAATGACGATCATATCCCGGCGCCGGACACAGGAATTTGACCTTGTCAAGCTTACACCAGGGAGTGCTCCCCATCACGCCGTGGGTCATGGAACGGGATACCGTGTCGTACATCACGCTTAAGCTTGCGGTACCGAATACAATCACATGCTCCGGATCTACCCCCAGCATGGAGCCAAGCAGCCTCCTTGCGCCGACGATACCCTCCAGATTGCCGTAATTCCTCACATCCACGCCCTGTTCGTCCCGCATATCAAAGCTGCTGTTGAAAATATCCATCATGGGCATGGTCATGTCAAGCTGCTCCGCCGCCGGCTTTCCTCTGGACATATCCAGCTTCAGCCCTTTGGCTTTGGCCTCCTCGTACTGAAGGGAAAGCTGCTCTTTCATCGCCAGTAATTCTTCTTTACTAAGTTCACAATATGGTTTCATCTCTATCTAGCCTCCTCGTAAAAAATAGAAGAAGGGACTGTAACCTTCTACAGCCCCCCTGTCCTCTCAACTGTTCCGTGCCTTCACAGCCATGATGCAGTTTACGAATCTTGTTCGAACACCCTGCGGACCAGCCAGTCGTACTCCTTCCATGCCGGATACTCCTGAAGCTCCCGAAGCGCCTCCGCCACCTGTCGGTACATCCAGCCGTGCATGGCCTTGTCCTTCTGGTGAAAACGCTCCCAGAGCCGGTCGCCGATGTGTTCCACATCCCTTGCCACCGAACGCATGTTGGAAAGCTTGTCCGCCAGAGCCAGCATTTTCGCACCCCGGTCCGCACCGCTTTTCAAAAAATCGATGGTCTCCTGCTTGCGCACCTTCCAGGTACTCTCCGGCGGAAGCTCCCGCCGCTTGTCCTCCGATTCGCCGCCCACATAAAAAGCAATCCGTTCGCCAAAGAACTCCCGCAGCTCTGAAAGTGTGACTTCCGTGTCCTCCACCACATCATGCAGGACTGCCGCTGCAATCAGCTCCTGATCATCCGTCATCTCCGCCACGATCGCCGCGGTTTCCACAGGATGCGTCAGATAAGGGATCTGATTCCCCTTCCGGGTGGTCCCGCAGTGGGCTGCCGCCGCGAAGATCGCCGCCCGCTCAAAGACCGGCAGGCCCTCCACAGCCAACATCCGCCTTAATTCCTTCGACATCTCCATTGTCATTTCGCAAAATACCCATTTCCCTTATAAATCCCCATGCTTTTACGAATTGTATCATATCACAGATGTCTGAAAATAGCAACCTATGAGTATTGTTTTTTCTTTAGATAAGATCTGGTCATCTCCACCACTTCCCCGCTCAGCAGGGTAACCGCAATCAGGTTGGGCACGGACATAAAACCGTTCAGCGTATCCGCGATATCCCATACCAGAGAAAGGGAAGCGGTACAGCCGAAAAAGATCACGATGACAAAGATCACTTTATAAGGAAGGATTCCCTTAATCCCGAACAGATATTCCACCGCCCGCTCTCCATAGTAAGACCAGCCCAGAATCGTGGAAAACGCAAACATCATGATGGCAATGGCCACAAACTTATCCCCATGGGGAATCACACTCGCAAACGCACTGGCCGTCAGAGTTGTCCCGGATACCACTGCGTTTTCTCCGCCTTCTGCGATGGCCGTCAGATACCCTTCTATATCGTACACGCCGGAAGTCAGGATCGTCAGACAGGTAATGGTACAGACGACAATCGTATCTGCAAATACTTCGAATACGCCCCACATTCCCTGTACCACCGGTTCTTCCACATCTGATGCGGAGTGGACCATGACAGAAGAGCCAAGACCTGCCTCGTTGGAAAAGACGCCCCTGGAGATTCCGCGCTTCATCGCCACAGCGATTCCATAGCCAAGCACGCCGCTGCCCGCCGCCTGGAAGTTGAAGGCTTCCCGGAAAATCATGGCGAACGCCGCCGGAACTGCCTGTATATTGGCGAAAATCACCACCAGACCGCCCAAAATATAGAACACGGCCATAAAGGGCACGATCTTCTCTGTCACCGATGCAATTCTCTTGATACCGCCCACGATCACCAGCGCCACAAAGAACATAATCAACACAGCGGTCACCCACGCCGGAACCCCGAAGGAGTCCTTTAAGCCGCTGGCGATGGAATTGGCCTGGGTCATATTACCGATTCCAAAGGAGGCCAGGAAGCAGAACAAAGAAAAAATGATCGCCAGCCACTTGCAGTGCAGTCCTCTCTCTATGTAAATCATCGCGCCGCCGATCCAGTCTCCCCGCTCGTTGCGGTAGCGGTACTTGATACCCAGCGTATTCTCCGCGTAGTTGGTCATCATTCCCAAAAAGGCGGAGAGCCACATCCAGAAGACCGCGCCTGGCCCGCCCAGTGCGATGGCCGTCGCCACGCCGGCGATATTGCCGGTTCCGATGGTCGCGGCGAGGGCCGTACACAGCGACTGAAACTGAGAGATCGAATGCTGGTCATCCGTCTTCAGCACCTTCCGGTCCTTGAATACGCTTAAGATGGTCGCATCCATCCATCGTTTAATCTGCGTGATCTGAAAGAATCCGGTCCGTATGGTGAACATGGCTCCCACCAGCAGAAAAAAGACCAGCATATAAGGTCCCCATATGAATCTGTTCAGTATGCCGTTGATCTTCTCAACGGTATCCAGAAAATTTCCCATTACACATTTCCCTCCATCATTTAAAATTTGTAAAATTGACTTCTATATAAAATATATTTATGCCTCCGAGAAGGCAGTAAGTCCGCTTTTAATCTCTTTTAACACAAAATATGTCTTGGTGCCGGACACTCCTTTGATGCTCTTGATCACCCGATGGAGCTGCTCCAGGCTTTCGGAAGACTGGGTCTGAATCTTCAGCATAAAGTCATAGTCGCCGGTCAGATAATCGCAGGCCACGATATTGAGATTGTCATTCATCGCCCTGGTGAACTCCTCATAATATCTGGGATGTTCCAGGGAGACCTCCATCAGGGCCGTGACTTCGTTCCCAATCTTATGCTGATCCGCCACAATAGTGTACCGCTGAATAATGCCGCTTCGCTCCAGCTTGCGAATTCGTTCAATGACGGCCGCAATCGACAGATGTACCTGCCGGCTGATCTGCGTGGCAGACTGTCTGGAATTCTCACTTAAACACTTTAAAATACTGCGATCCATACTATCCATCTTCCTTCACTCCTTTTTGCATGATCGAGTAGGGAAGAACCGTCTTCCCTACTCGCGCACCGGGCGCCTGTCAGCTTTGCTGACAATCTTCCCTGGGACGCCCGTGTGCATCAAAAAAGGGCATGGAAATCCAATTTATTTCCATGCCCATTCATGTACATTTTTCTCTTTTTTTCTATTATACCGTAAATTTTTCAGTCTGGCAATATGACTATTTCACAATTTTTTATTAAATTTTTATAAATTTCACACAAAAATGATAAAATTGTTACTCTACGGTCACAGATTTCGCCAGATTCCTCGGTTTATCCACATCCAGTCCCTTGGCGCAGCTTACATAATATCCCATCAGCTGTAGGGGAATGATCGCAAGGCTTGTGGCAAAATGCGGGTCGGTCTTCGGTACATAGACAGTAAAATCCGCCGTATCCTCCACCGAGTAATTGCCGTAATTCGTAAGTCCCATCAGATAAGCGCCCCGGCTCTTTACTTCCACCATATTGGAAAGCTCTTTCTCAAACAACTTCTCCTGCGTGAGCACGCAGATCACCAGAATCCCATCCTCGATCAGAGAGATGGTGCCGTGTTTTAACTCGCCTGCCGCATAAGCCTCCGAGTGCACGTAGCTGATCTCTTTCATCTTCAGGCTGCCTTCCATGCTGATGGCATAGTCAAGCCCTCTGCCGATAAAGAAGATGTCATGGACGTTTGCGAACTTACTGGAAAACCACTGCAGGCGCTCTTTGTCTTCCAACACTTTGCTGATCTTGTCCGGAAGCGCCAGAAGCTCTCCCACCAGCTGCCCGTAATATGCCTCGTCGATGGCGCCTCTTACCAGAGCGAAATGGACCGCCATCAGATAGCTTGCCACCAGCTGGGTGCTGTAAGCCTTCGTGGTCGCCACGGCGATCTCCGGTCCCGCCAGTGTGTAGAACACGTTGTCCGCCTCCCTGGGAATGCTGGACCCGACCACATTGACCACTGCCAGGGTACGCACCCCTTTATTCTTTGCCTCCCGAAGAGCCGCCAGGCTGTCTGCAGTCTCTCCGGACTGACTGATGATCACCACCAGGGAATCCGGTTCCAGAATCGGGTTCCGATAGCGGAACTCAGACGCCAGGTCGACTTCCACCGGAATCTTTGCCAGGTCTTCGATCACGTATTTGGCCGCGATTCCCACATGATAAGCACTTCCGCAGGCCACAATGTAAAGTCTTGTGATTCCCTTAATCTCCTCGTCGGAAAGTCCTACGGAGCTTAAATCAATCCTTCCGTCTTTGACGTAGGAGCCGACGGTATCCCGCACGGCTTTGGGCTGCTCATGGATCTCCTTCATCATAAAATGCTCATAGCCGCTCTTCTCGGCCGCCTCCGCATCCCATTTGATCTCCACGGGCTCTTTCTCGATCTCTTCCTTATCAATATTGTAGAAATTCACCTCGTCTTTGGTCAGGCGGGCGATCTCCAGGTTGTCAATGTAATAGACACTGCGGGTATATTTTAAAATCGCCGGTACATCCGAGGCGATCAGACTGCCCTGTTCGTTTGTTCCCACGATCAGCGGACTGTCTTTGCGCACAGAGTAGATCACTCCCGGCTCTTCTTTCAGCATGATGCCGAGAGCATAAGAGCCCCGCACCCGAAGCATCACTTTCACAATGGCTTCCAGCGTATTCTTCTGATATTTCTTATAATAATAGTCCAGAAGCTTGGTGATCACTTCTGTATCGGTCTGGGAATAAAAGGTGTAACCGCTTTTTAAAAGCTTTTCTTTCAGCTCCAGATAATTCTCGATGATTCCATTGTGCACAACGATCACGTTCTGATCATCGCTGTAATGGGGGTGGGCATTCAGCATGGAGGGTTCTCCGTGGGTCGCCCATCTGGTGTGACCGATGCCGCAGCATCCCTGCACGGTCTTCCCGCTGTCGGTCTTCTTTGCCAGCTGACTTAAGCGGCCTTTGACCTTCACAATCTCCACCCGGTCAGAATCATCCCGCTTCACTGCGATTCCTGCAGAGTCATACCCGCGGTACTCCAGCTTCGCCAGTCCGTCCAGCAGCACCGGCGCCGCCTGTTCTCTTCCTGTAAATCCTACTATTCCACACATATGATTGTAAACTCCTTTAAACGTTTCTGGCTTCCACTATATCACAGGTCGGAATTTTTGACAACTGTTCTTCTTCTATTTCAATTGTCCCTCGTAAATCCAAATTCCCTGAAATTTTGTATAGAAAATTCCCGTTCTCTTTGATATACTGAATATAGCAAAAATTATTTTATTCATCTGGAGGAAATCTACCATGAAGATAGGCTTTGGCTGTGATCATACAGCAATTGATCTGAAAAAAGAACTGATGGAATATATGACTGCCAAGGGATATGAGTGCGTGGATTACGGCGCTTATGATGCGTCTGTGCGCATCGATTATCCGGATCAGGGGCAGAAGGTGGCGGAAGCCATCGTCGCAGGGGAAGTGGAAAAAGGAGTTTTGATCTGCGGAACCGGTATCGGCATCTCCCTGGCGGCCAATAAAGTGCCGGGAATCCGGGCGGCTGTCTGCAGCGAACCCTATTCTGCCATGATGACGGCAAAACACAACGCGTCCCAGATCATCGCCATGGGCGCCCGGGTGGTGGGCAATGAGATGGCGAAGATGATCCTGGACGCCTTCTTCGACACGAAGTTCGAGGGCGGAAGACATGCGGAGCGTGTCCAGAAGATCTGCGACATCGAAGCAAAATACAACAAATAATCGAGCATAAAAAACAGGCAGGAACCTTTTAGAAGCTCCTGCCTGTTTTTTATGCGGATACGAATGCGCTCTGGATAGTCTTTAAGACCTGATCCGCCGCCGAAGTCTCATCGGGCCCGTCCGCGAGAATGTCCACCGCGGACCCTTTGGGGTGGCTTAAGCGCATCAGAGAGAGCGGGTTTTTGGCGTCTGCAATCTCAGTACCCAGCATGACCATGATGACGCTCTCGTAAGTTTTTGCCGTATCTGCAATCTTTGCAGCCGGTCTTGCATGGAAGAAGTCATTGGAATCCAAAGTAATCGATCTGGTAACCATACGCCGCTCTCCTTCTCTTTAATTACTGAAACAGTGTGACGACCTGATCGTAAGCCTTTGTCACCTGTGCAAGCAGTCCCTCGTCCGTCACACCGGAAATCTCGGAAAAGGCAGCCGCCACGCCTTTGGCAGCGATCTTCTCCTGAAGTTCCTGGCTCTGTGCATCTTCCGGATTGTTGTAACGAAGCGCCGCACCGATACCAAGGACCAGCTGATCTACCGGCAGTCCGTAAGACAGAGCTGTGGTCAGGGGACTTACCAGACGGTCATCGGCGGAAAGCTTCCGAAGAGGCTCCCGGCCCACACGGGTCACATCATCCTTCAGGTAAGGATTCTTGAACCGGTTGATGATCTTGTCAATATATTTGTAGTGTGCCTCTTTGTCAAAGCCAAATCTTTGAATCAGACCGTCTCCGGACTGGGTCATGGCTGCCTTCACCAGATCATAGATCTTCGGGTCCTGGATCGCCTGATCGATGGTTTTGTGGCCGGCCAGAATCCCGGTGTAAGCGGTGATGCAGTGTCCGGTGTTCAGGGTGAAGAGTTTTCTCTGAATGTACGCCATCAGATTGTCTGCCAGATTCATGCCCGGAATCTCCGGAATCTCTCCCTTTAAGGACGCTTTCTCTACATTCCACTCACAGTATTTTTCTACTACCACGTCCACCGGATTCTCGCTGCGCACCGGAGGTACAATACGGTCTACGGAACAGTCCGCAAAGCCGATGTATTTCTCACAGTAAGCCTTTTCTTCCTCAGAAAGAATGCCGTACACATGTTCTTTCAGCTGAGAAGTAGCACGGATTGCATTTTCGCAGGCGATGATGTTCATGGCTTCCGTGCATCCGTCGGCGATTCTCTTCTGGATGCCCTTTGCGATGGTGGGAGCGATAAAGCCAAGGACCCGAAGTCCCACGGCGGTGGTCAGGACATCCGCTTTTGCGATCTCGTCAATAATGGCATCCCCGTTGGACATGATCCCGGTGATATTGGTGATCTCCACGTCCTCCACCTCGGTATCCATCACATGCACCGTGTATTTCTGATCCGCCGCCAGACGGTCAATGATCACTTCGCTTACATCCGCGAAAATAACCCGATAGCCGGCCTGGGCCAGCAGCATGCCGATAAAACCGCGGCCGATATTGCCTGCTCCGAATTGAATTGCTGTTTTCATAATACAACACCTCTTTCTCAATTTGAGTTCCGCATCTGTCTTCACTCCGCCCCAGTGTCTGGAAGAATTTTCTCTCACTTCGTTCCATAAAATCCTTCCGGGGCTGCTTTCAGACAGATGCTGTTTTTATATGGTGAGGCACCGCAAAAGCGGTGCCAGAATCATCAGGTCAACTGCTTTAAGATCCACTCCACATCGTTGGTGGTCTTCATCTCTTCCAGTACGGTCTCATCTTCCAGAACCTCGCAGATCTTCGCCAGCAGATCCAGATGTTCGTCGCCGATGCCCGCGATACCGAATACCAGATTGGCTTTCTCATCGCCGAAAGGCACGCCTTCCGGATACTGAAAAAGAACGATACCAGTCTTCTTGACGGTTCCCTTTGCCTGGGTGGTGCCATGAGGAATGGCGATACCCATACCCATATAAGTCGTTACCAGTTTTTCGCGCTCCTGCATGGCGTCCACATAGGAAGCGTCCACATAGCCAAGCCTGCACATCAGCTCGCCGGCTGCCTGGATCGCCTCCTCCTTGGTTCCCGGAGTCTGATTGAGTTTGATTCCGTCCGCGATCATCACCTGCTTATTTGGAACGGTGGTCGGAACAACCGGGTCCGTGTTCTCTCCCGCAGTCTCCGCTACCGCCTGATCGCCGGTGGTCAGCTGGATGTAGAGGGCGTCCAGCGCCGGGTCTGCCAGGAAATTGCCGATGGTGACCATCTGTGCCTGGGGCGCGGATTTCTTCGCCCGCTCCACCAGAGTGGTCTGTACGACCGCGATGTCGCAGTCTGCCGGGATATTGTCCACGGAGGTATTGATGACGGTCAGGTCCGGACGAGCTGCTTTTACGCGGTTGCGGAACTTGGTTGCGCCCATGGCGGAAGAACCCATACCGGCGTCGCAGGCGAAGACGACTTTCTTCACTTTGCCCGCGTCTTTGACTTCTGTGGTCTGGCCCTTGGACTGTGCTTTCATGGAAGCGGTCTGCGCCTGTGCGTCCTCCAGACTCTTAACGCCGGACATCTTGATGATCGGACTGGCGATGACAAAAGAGACACCGGCAGCGATCACGACGCCAAGGAGAGTCAGAAGCATCTGGGGTCTGGGGCTCATGGACATAAATGCAATGATAGAACCTGGCGAGGAAGCGCCTACCAGTCCGCAGCCAGTGACGCTGTAGAAGAAGATCGCGCAGATATTTCCGACAATCGGCGCAATAATCACGACCGGGTTCATCAGGATGTACGGGAAGTAAATCTCATGGATTCCGCCGAAGAAATGGATGAGGATCGCACCCGGAGCGGAATCTTTGGTCATCTTATCCTTGGAGAACAGCATATAAGCCAGCAGTACGCCGAGTCCCGGTCCGGGATTCGCTTCCAGCATGTACATGATGGATTTGCCTGTCTCAGCGGCCTGCGTAATGCCGATGGGCGTGAAGACGCCGTGGTTGATGGCATTGTTCAGGAACAGCACCTTTGCGGGCTCCAGGAAGACGGCTACCAGCGGCAGAAGGTTTAAGTTGACCAGAGCCTGAACGCCGCCTGCCAGGATGGACAGGATCACGCCCATCACCGGTCCGATGATATAGTATCCGAGAATCGCCATGATCATACCCAGAATACCGACGGAGAAGTTGTTGATCAGCATCTCGAAGCCGGCCGGCATATGTCCGTCCATGGCCTCGTCGAACTTCTTGATGACAAGTCCTGCCAGAGGTCCGATGGCCATGGCGCCCATCAGCATGGTGTACTCAGAACCTACGATACATCCCATGATGGCAATGGCTCCCATGACGCGTCCGCGGTCTCCGCCGACCATTTTACCGCCCTGAGCGGCGATGAGAATCGGGAGCAGATAGGTCAGAATCGGGGGCTGTATGGAGGCAAGTCCTTCATTGGGTAACCACCCGTCGGCGATAAAGAGTGCGGTAATAAATCCCCATGCGATGAACGCGCCGATGTTGGGCATGACCATGCCGGAGAGAAATTTACCGAATTTCTGTGCAAAGTTTTTCATAGTGTTCCATCTCCTTTTCTTTTTATGATGAGATTTTGATAATATTTTATCAGGGCTTTCTCTGCGAGACCGCGTCCCTCACTCACGTCTCCGCTTTGAAGCGCCTGTAAAAATCTTTGATCCTCCACCAGCAGCATACTGATGCGGCTGATCACCTCCACACACTCCCCCTGCTCCGACTGAGGAGCCAGAAGAAGGATCGCTCCTTTTATGGTTCCGTCTGGGACGGTAAAAGGCGTGTCAAGCTTTAAGTACGCGCACCGGCAGTGGGGAACCGCGTGGGTGCGGCAGTGGAGCAGATGCAGCTCAAGCTCCGGGATGAAGGTGTTCTTAACCCCTTCCCGGCGGGCCAGGTCCTGGCTGATGACCTGTCGGCTTAAGATGCTGTCCGCGAAGATGCCTGCTGCCTGGCCAAGCAGCGCTTCCGTCTGCTGAATTCCGGACACTTCTTTAATCTGAAAAGAATGGAGAAGCTGGGAGATCTCCTCACCGGTACGGGTCAGAGACTCGATGTCCTTAAGGCTAAGGCCGGACTCCGGCTCCAGAACCCCGGGCTTTGGGCGAATCTCTTTTGTACGGCTGGCGCTGACGGTTTCCAGCGCGCGGTCAATCACCATCATATCCTGTTTCTGGGGAATCGGACTGACGCAGACATGGGGGAAGTCAATCTCCAGCGGGACGGTGGAGATAACCAGATCGACGCCGCCCTCCTGGAGCTTCTCCGGGTCCAGACTGAAGGCTGACATGACATGCCGGATTTCAATATTATGTAAACTGCGGATCAGGTTGGCAGCCAGCATTCTGGACGCGCCCATACCGCTGGGACAGACCACAGCAACGGCAATCCTTTTTTGTTCCACCCGAAGGGTCTCTGCCGCCGCCGCGAAATGCATGGCCACAAAAGTGATCTCCGAAGGGGAAATATCTTCGATATAAAGTTTCTCCCGGAACAGACCGCAGGCATGCTCCACTGCTTCGTAGACGTCGGGATACTTCTGACGGATGACGTCCCCCTGAGAATTATCCAGCTGGATATTCATGGAGAGGCGGCTGATCATGGAGTCCATATGGCTGGTCAGTTCTTCAATCATCCGATTGCAGGTATGAAAGGGAAGATTCAGTTCCGCTTCCACCCGCTCTACGATTGCCATGACCACCTGACGGGTGTTGACGGACTGTAACTGGCTTCGGTTTCTTCTGGTATGAGGCCAGATCCGCGCGCTCGTAAGATGCATGGTGATAAAGCCGATCTCCTCTTTTGGGATGACAAGCTGAAACTGCTCGCCAATCTTTTCGGCGATCTTTTCCGCCACGGCGTACTCCGGGAAATCCGTGAGACTGCGCAGTTCCTTCGGGTCCATCTCGATCTTCTCTCCGGACCGAAGCCTCTGAATGGAGAGGGAGAGATGGACGGCCAGGGCCATATAGCCGCTGTCGGTATATTTAATGTTCAGTTCTTTCTCGGTATCGGAGAGGATCTGCTCCACAAAGGAAACGATCTGCGGATCGATAAAGCTGAACAGACGGTTTTTCATAAGCTGGGACCCGGAAGAAAAGTCTTCTTTTTTACTTCCCCGCAGAAGCTTTAAGATCTCTCCGTCATCCATGAATTCCAGAGCAGCGTTGGCGATGGCCTGCCGATAGGCAGTCTCTGTGCCCTCCAGGAGGATGCCCACGCCCGGACGGCGCAGAATCTTCACCTGAAAAGCAGAAAGCCATTCTTCCAGAGCATCCAGATCTTTGGTAAGCGTTCCTTCCGAGATGTGAAAGCGGGACTGGAATACATAAGATTTGACCGGCTCCCGGACAAAGAGCAGTTCCCCGAGAATCTGCCGCCTTCGTTCTTTCTGGCTGTAATCCGTATGGGGCTGTGAAAGACCCAGAAGTTCATTCAGAAGCCGGATGGCTTCGGGGTCCTCCTCCAGCACAAGACCTACACCGGGCTTCCGAATAAACGTAAAATCATTCTCATCAAGCCAGCGTTCGACGGCAGGCAGTTCTCTTAAGATCGTCCTCGACGAGACATTCAGCTTTTCCGAGATGGCCCCCACCGGTATCGGATTCCTGGCTGTTTTTGCCAGAAGCCTGACGATCTCCCGCTGTCTTGCGGTCAGGACATGGGAGGTCGATTTATCTGAAGTATTTGCTGACATTGATTGATTCCTCCCTCTCTTTTGTCTATATTTTACCAAGAGATCGGGGATGATGCAATCTTATCTTTTGTCACTTTTGTCGGCAACACTTAGTGACAAAAGAAGGTTTTGGGTAGAATGACCAAGACAACAGGACGCCTGCATATCGCAGGCGTCCTGTATCATGAATGATGATGCTATTTTTTATACTTCGAACATCAATTCGCCGTAAGTCGGTACCGGCCAGTAGTCTTTGTCCATGATGTTCTCCAGTTCGTCGATGGGCGCCCGGAGCGCTGCCATGGCGGGAAGTACCAGATCATGGAATTCCTTTGCCGTGGAGGCTTTGTCCGCCGCCTCTTTCAATGCATCCAGCGCTTTCTGCGTGCCGGAGAGCAGGCTGCTTGCCTTTAAGAGAATGGTCTCCTGGGCCGATACGTCCGCCGCCGGGCTGGCGGTGCGCACGGTGCTCATGGAAGAAGCCACACGGTTTACAAAGGAGATCGCCGCCGGTATATACAGCTTGGAGGCCATATCAATCATGGTACGGGCCTCGATGTTGATCAGGCCTGCATACTCCTCCAGTTTGATCTCTTTACGCGCCGTGAGTTCTCTTCTGGTCATGACGCCCAGTTTCTCGAACATTTCCACGGAGCTGTCGCTTACATAAGCCGGAATGGCGTCCACGATGGATTTCACATTGGGAAGCCCTCTTCTCTCGGCCTCCTGTACCCACGCGTCCGAGTAGCCGTCGCCGTTGAATACAATATCCTGATTCTCTTTCATCGTGCGATAGATATATTCGATGGCTGCTTTCTCAAAGTCCTCCGCGCCTTCCAGCGCATCGCATGCCTTCGTGAAGGCTTCCGCCATCATGGAGTTCATGACCGTGTTGGCGTCGCCGATGGATACGGAGGAAGCCACCATCCGGAACTCAAAGCGGTTGCCGGTGAAGGCAAAAGGAGAAGTCCGGTTCCGGTCTGTGGGGTCTTTGGGAAGTACCGGAAGGGTGCTCACCCCCAGATCCAGCGTTCCCACCTCCGCGCAGGGAAGCTCTTCAAAGGGAACTCCTTTTACGATGGCCTCCACGATCTCGCCCAGCTGATCTCCCATGTAGATGGAGATGATGGCAGGCGGCGCCTCATTGGCTCCAAGCCGATGGTCATTGCCCGCGTTGGAGGCCGCCGCCCGAAGCAGCAGGGAATGCTTTTTCACCGCCTCCATCAGGCAGGCCAGCACGCACAGGAACTGCAGGTTTTTATTAGGCTCTTTGCCCGGTTTGAACAGGTTGACCCCGTTGTCGGTTCCTAAGGACCAGTTGTTGTGCTTGCCGGAGCCGTTCACACCTGCAAAGGGCTTTTCATGAAGCAGGCAGGCCAGACCGTGCTCGGTGGCCGTGCTCTTTAAGACGTCCATCACCAGCAGGTTGCTGTCCAGAGCGGCGTCCGACGGCGCGAAGATCGGCGCGATCTCATGCTGCGCAGGAGCCACCTCATTGTGCTGGGTCTTCACGGTGATTCCAAGCTTCCAGAGCTGCTCATCCACATCCGCCATGAACTCTGCCACCTTGGTTTTCAGGGGACCAAAGTACTGGTCTTCCATCTCCTGCCCTTTTGGCGCTGCCGCACCGAAGAGGGTGCGTCCCGCGTAAACCAGGTCCGGACGTTTCAGGTATTTTTCCCGGTTGACGATAAAGTACTCCTGCTCCGGTCCCACATAGGAGCGTACTTTTCTGGCCTCCTTATTCCCAAACATATGTACGAATCTGGTGCCTGCCCGGCTGACGGCGTCCACCGATTTCAGAAGCGGCGTCTTGGTATCCAGAGAATCTCCAGTATATGAACAGAAGGCGGTGGGGATACATAAAATCCCGTCCTTTACATACGCCGGGGAAGCCACATCCCAGGCGGTATAGCCCCTCGCACTGCAGGTGGCCCGAAGCCCTCCGGACGGAAAGGACGATGCGTCCGGTTCCCCCATCATCAGGTCTTTTCCGGAGAAACTGTTCTCAATCTTCCCGCCTTCCGGAATATCCGCGAAGGAGTCGTGCTTTTCCGCGCCGATACTGACCACGTAGGGCTGGAAAACATGGGTATAATGGGTCGCTCCTTTCTCAATGGCCCATTCTTTCATGGCTTTTGCCACAATATCCGCCAGCTCCAGGGTAACATCCCCGCCCTCGCTCATCAGCTTCAACATCTGCCGGTAGGTGATCTCCGGCAGGCGTTCCTTCATCACCGCCTCATTAAATACATCCTGACCAAATACTTCCGCTACATTTACACTCATATCTCTCCATCCTTTCCTTAAGAACATCCCGGCTCCTCTTCCGGTCCCTTCCCGTCTTCCAATGACTTTTGCACTGAAAGAACGCAAAAAAGAGACGCTCCGCCTTAAGGCAGAACGTCTTTGTTCTCTCAAAAATATACTATGTAATCAGAGGGGATGTTGATCCCCCTGCCTCTTATAAAATACACGATTCGATGCAAAAATGCAAGCCTTTTTTTATTTTTTTACTGACCCACCCGGATCATAAGGGCTTTCTGGTGATTTTCAATCACTGCCCGGCTGCATTCTCCGCCGTATTCACCGTCCAGCGTCCACGGAATCGGACCATCAGCTTCCACCAAAAGCTTTGCCGTCCGGAAAGAATACATATACTTGGAGTCGATTTCTTTTAAAATGATCGCTCCCAGGATCTCCTGCAGCTCCACGGGATTTCTGGGGTTCCTTATGAATGTCACCTCGAACACGCCGTCATCAAACTGTACTTTTCTGCCGATGATGCTCTTAAACCCTCCCACCGAGCGGGAATTGGTCACCATGCCAAAGATAAAATCTCCTTCTTCTGACAGTTCCTCGCTGGAGAACCGTATATGGTACGAGGGAATGTTCGCCAGGCGCTTCACCCCTTCCAGAAGATACGCCATATGTCCCAGTACATTTTTCATATTCTGGTCCGTGGAATAAGCCACATCCGTGAAAATCCCAAAGGCCGCGATGTAGACAAAGTGCTCTTCATTAAAGGTCCCCATATCGCAGGGGAAGTCCCTGCCCTCCACGGCGATCCTGGCGGCCTTCTTCATATCTCTTGGAATCTTCAGGCTTCTGGCAAAATCGTTCACTGTGCCGGAGGGAATATAGCCGATGGGAATCTTCTCTTCCCTCTGCATCATCCCTTCCGCCACCTCGTCCATGGTGCCGTCGCCTCCGCTGCACACCACCAGATCGTATCCGGCCGGAAGATTCCGGATCTTCTCTATGGCGTCCTGACTTTCTCTGGTCGGATAAACGGTCAGTTCATAGCCTGCCGCCGAGAAGATCTGTAAAATGTCGAAAAGCTTCGTCCGAATCTGCTCCCGTCCTGAATGAGGGTTATAAATAAAATACAGCTTTTTCAAATCTCCCATATTCCCGGCACCTCATCTTAATGAAGCAGTGCTCCCAGCAATCCGTAGGAAACAATAGACATAATAACCGTAGCCATGACAAT
>CAJUDY010000026.1 GCA_910584945.1 uncultured Lachnospiraceae bacterium
CCATGAAACTTATTATACACTATTCACTCTGTTTGCGGAAAATTGATTTCCGTGCTTTGGGGGAGCTTCCCCTTGACACAGATTTGCTCCTGCCATATACTGGTACAGAATGAAAACAACAGATGCAAAATCGTAATCGGGAGGAAATACGGTGACAGACATCAGAAAAGAGATTGAAAAGAGACGGACTTTTGCGATCATCTCTCACCCGGACGCGGGGAAGACCACATTGACGGAAAAGTTCTTGTTATATGGAGGCGCCATCAATCTGGCAGGCTCAGTAAAGGGAAAAGCGACCGCGAGACACGCGGTGTCCGACTGGATGGAGATCGAGAAGGAGAGAGGAATCTCCGTGACTTCCTCGGTGCTCCAGTTTAACTATGACAACTACTGCATCAATATCCTGGATACGCCCGGGCATCAGGACTTCTCGGAGGATACCTACCGGACGCTGATGGCGGCGGACTCTGCTGTCATGGTCATCGACGGTTCCAAGGGCGTGGAGGCCCAGACCAGGAAGCTGTTCAAAGTGTGCGTGATGCGCCACATCCCGATCTTTACTTTTATCAACAAGATGGACCGGGACGCCATGGATACCTTTGAGCTTCTGGACGATATTGAGAAGGAGCTGGGCATCGCCACCTGTCCCGTCAACTGGCCCATCGGTTCCGGCAAGGAATTTAAAGGGGTCTACGACCGCGCCGGTCAGAAGATCCACGTATTTTCCGACACGGAAAAGGGAACAAAAGAAGGAGAGGATCAGGTACTGTCCGTGGAAGAGGCCGACGGGATACTCCTGGAGGGGCAGAAAGAAAAGCTTCTGGAGGAGATCGATCTTCTGGACGGAGCCAGCGCGGAGTTTGATCAGAGCCTGGTGGATAAAGGAGAACTTTCTCCGGTATTCTTTGGTTCCGCCCTGACCAATTTCGGTGTGGAGATCTTTTTGAAGCACTTTTTGAAAATGACCACCCCGCCCCTGCCCAGGAAGGCGGACGTGGGTGTCATCGATCCCATGGAGGAAGGTTTCTCTGGATTTATCTTCAAAATTCAGGCCAATATGAACAAGGCTCACCGGGACCGGATCGCTTTTATGCGCATCTGTTCCGGTAAATTCGACGCGGGCATGGAAGTCATGCATGTGCAGGAGAATAAGAAGATCCGCCTGTCCCAGCCCCAGCAGATGATGGCCCAGGACCGCAAGATCGTGGAGGAGGCCTATGCGGGAGACATCATCGGTCTTTTTGATCCAGGCATCTTCTCCATCGGGGATACGGTCTGTCTACCGGGAAAGAAGATTCAGTACGAAGGGATTCCCACCTTTGCGCCGGAACACTTCGCGAGGGTACGCCAGATGGACACCATGAAGCGCAAGCAGTTTGTGAAAGGAATCGAACAGATCGCCCAGGAGGGAGCGATTCAGATCTTCCAGGAGTACAACACCGGCATGGAGGAAATCATTGTAGGCGTGGTGGGCGTCCTGCAGTTCGACGTCTTAAAATATCGTCTGAATAATGAGTATAATGTGGAGATCCGATTGGAAAACTTACCATATGAGCATATTCGCTGGATTGAGAACGAAGAGATCGATATGGATAAGATCAGCGGGACTTCCGATATGAAGAAGATCCGCGACTTGAAGGGAAGGCCGTTGCTTTTGTGGATCAACAGCTGGAGCATCGGCATGACCCTGGACCGCAACGAAGGGCTGCTCCTGTCTGAATTCGGCCGGTAGCGGAGGAATCACGTACAATTTTCTCTTTTCAAAAGCGGGAAGTTTTGTTATACTATATCTAAATATCGAGTGACAGATGCGGAACTTAAAAAAATAATCAGCATCGGAACGTAAGATGCGGAACTTTCATAGGAGGTATTTTGGAATGGAAAAGCTGGACAGAGCGACACACGTGCTTCAAGTAGACGGCGCCATGGGGGAAGTGCAGATCGCGGATGAGGTGGTTGCGATCATTGCCGGTATGGCGGCGACGGAAGTGAAGGGCGTCGCGTCTATGGCAGGAAATATTAAGAATGAACTTGTGGCAAAGATGGGTATGAAGAACCTGTCCAAAGGCGTTAAGGTGGAAGTGACAGACACAGATGTGAAAGTGGATCTGGCGCTGAATCTGGTTTTTGAGGCCAACATCCTGGAGGTGTCCGGAAAGGTGCAGGAGAAAGTGATCTCTGCCATTGAGAGCATGACGGGCATGAAGGTGTCTACCGTGAATGTCCGCGTTGCGGGCGTGGTGCTGGAGTGATATGGAGGAGCTGTTCAAAGTTGCAGCTTCCGCGCGGCGATTGCGCAGAGCGCAATCGCTTTTTCTTATTTATATATGGAGGAAACAATGAAACGAAGAGAACAGAGAGAGTGCATCTTCCAGCTCCTTTTTCAGGTGGAATTCAACGGACAGGAAGAAATGCCGGATCAGGCGAAGCTGTTCATGGAGGATCTGAAGGAAGAGCATGAGCCAAACGCCCGGGACGAATCTTACATCCTGGAAAAATATGCCAGGATAGCGGAAAAACTTCCGGAGATAGATCCAATGTTGGACAGCGCCTCCAAAGGCTGGAAGACTTCCCGTATGGGGAAGGTGGAGCTGACGATCCTCCGACTGGCGGTCTACGAGATGAAGTTTGATGAGGACATCCCGGAGAAAGTGGCCATCAATGAGGCCATCGAGCTTGCGAAAAAGTTCGGCGGGGACGACGCTCCGTCCTTTGTCAACGGGGTGCTGGCGAAGTTTGCGGGGTAGCGGATAAGATGGCAAAGAACGTATATACGGTTCGGCAGGTCAACGCCTACATTAAGAATATGTTCGTGCAGGACTTCATGCTGAACCGAATCTATGTTAAGGGAGAGATTTCCAACTGTAAATACCACACCTCCGGCCATATTTACTTTTCTCTGAAGGATGAATCCGGAGCCATCGCCTGCGTGTTGTTCGCTGGGGACCGAAGAGGCCTTACCTTCCGGATGCAGGAAGGGCAGAAGGTGATCGTGCTGGGCAGCGTCAGCGTCTATGAGCGGGACGGAAAATATCAGCTCTATGCCAGAGAAGTGGTGCTGGACGGGGAGGGAGCTCTGTATCAGAAGTATGCCCGGTTGAAGCGGGAGCTTGAGGAGATGGGGATGTTTTCCCTGGAGTACAAGCAGCCGATCCCGGTCTACAGCCGGACCGTCGGTATCGTCACCGCGCCCACCGGCGCGGCGATCCGGGATATCATGAACATTGCTGGAAGGAGAAATCCTTATGTGCAGCTCATTCTGTATCCGGCGCTTGTGCAGGGGGAGCAGGCGGCGCCCAGCATTGTCAGAGGAATCAAGGTTCTGGACACCTACGGAGTTGATGTGATAATCGTGGGACGGGGCGGCGGTTCCATCGAGGATCTCTGGGCTTTCAACGAGGAGGCGGTGGCGAGGGCGATCTTCGAGTGCCGGACGCCGGTGATCTCTGCGGTGGGGCATGAGACGGATACGACGATTGCAGACTATGTGGCGGACTTAAGGGCGCCTACGCCTTCCGCAGCGGCGGAGCTGGCGGTGGCGGATTACCGGCAGCTGTTTGCCGGCATGGAGCTTTTTAAAAATCAGATGACGGACCGGCTGGAACAGAAGGTGGACTGGCATCGCCAGAGACTGGAGCAGCTAAGGCTGCGCCTTACGCATGCAAGCCCCCAGTACCGACTGAACGAGAACCGGCAGTACGCGGCGGATCTGACCGAACGCTTCTCCCAGGCGATGCAGAGAAAGCTGACAGAGCAGAAATACCGGTTGGGGATATGCGCGGAAAAGCTTCAAGGGCTGTCACCTTTGAAGAAACTGACCCAGGGATATTCTTATACCCGGCTTTTGGACGGAAAGGCGCTTCGAAGTATCTCCCAGATACAGCCAGGGGACCAGCTCGCGATCCATGTGACCGACGGAGAGGTCCTGGCCCGGGTGGAGGAAACGAAAGCAATCGAAAGGAACGGATAACCATGGCAGAAGAGACCAGTAAAAAAGAAGAGACCTTCCGTTTGGAGGAGGGCTTTGAGAAGATCGAGCAGCTTCTGGAAAAGCTTTCGGATCGGGAAGTGTCCCTGGAAGATTCCTTTTCCCTGTACCAGGAGGGCATGGAGCTTTTGAAACAGTGCAATGCCCGGATCGAACATGTGGAAAAGCAGATGCTTGCGATCGACGAGGAGGGACAGACCCATGAATTTTTCTGAGGAACTAAGAGAGAAAACCGCCTGGACGGAAAGCGTGATTAAGAAGTTTCTTCCGCCGGAAAAGGGACAGCAGCGCGCGGTCATGGAGGCCATGAACTACAGCGTGCTGGCGGGAGGCAAGAGACTGCGCCCGCTGATCATGTATGAGACTTACCGGATGTTCGGCGGCACATCGGATACGGTTCATCGCTTTATGGCGGCTATGGAGATGATTCATACCTATTCCCTGGTGCACGACGACCTGCCGGCGATGGACAACGACGAATACCGCAGAGGAAAGCTGACCACCCACGCAAAATACGGACATGCCATGGGTGTTCTGGCAGGGGACGGACTTCTCAATCTGGCCTTCGAGACAGCGGTCGGCGCTTTTGACGAAGAGAAGGCTTTGGAGAACCTTGGAAAAATCGCCAAAGCCCTGCAGATCCTGGGTAAAAAGGCGGGAATCTACGGGATGATCGGCGGTCAGGTGGTGGATGTGGAGTCCACCGGACAGAAGATCGAAGAGGAGAAGCTGCTATTTATCTACGAGCTGAAGACCAGTGCGCTTTTGGAGGCGTCTATGATGATCGGGGCTGTGCTGGCGGGAGCGTCGGAAGAAGAGGTAAAGACTGTCGAGCAGGCGGCTTCGGATGTGGGAAAAGCCTTTCAGATCCGGGACGACATCCTGGATGTGACCAGCACTCTGGAGACGCTCGGGAAACCGATTCACAGCGACGACCGCAATGAAAAGACCACTTATGTGACATTAAAAGGACTGGAGCAGGCTTCAGAGGATGTAGAAGAGATTTCCAGGAGAGCTCTTGCGCGGATGGAATCCCTTCCATATAAGAATGAATTTCTGACGGAGCTGATCAGGTCTTTGATATACAGAGAAAAGTAGAGGTGACGGGCCATGGCACTGGAAAAGATCAATCAGGTCAACGATATCAAAAAGCTTTCGCCGAAGGAATACGATCAGCTGGCCCTGGAGATCCGGGAATTCCTGATCGATACGATCAGCCAGACCGGAGGACATCTGGCTTCCAACCTGGGCGTGGTAGAGCTTACCATGGCGCTGCACTTAAGCTTTGACCTTCCAAAGGACAAGCTGGTGTGGGACGTGGGGCATCAGTCCTATACCCACAAGCTTCTGACCGGCAGGAAGTCCGGCTTTGACAGGCTTCGCAAATTCGGAGGGATGAGCGGTTTTCCTAAGAGAAAGGAGAGCGACTGCGACTGCTTTGATACCGGGCACAGTTCTACGTCCGTCTCCGCGGGGCTCGGCCTCCAGGCGGCCAGGGATCTGCTCGGAGGGGAAGAGTACGTGGTCTCCGTCATCGGAGACGGGGCGCTGACCGGAGGGATGGCCTATGAGGCTCTGAATAACGCGTCAGGCCTTAAGAAGAATTTTATCATCGTGCTGAACGACAATCACATGTCCATCGCGAAGAACGTGGGCGGCATGTCGGAATACTTAAACGGCATCCGGACCAATGAGCTCTATACCAGTCTGAAAAGCGGGGTGGAACAGTCTTTAAACCGGCTGCCCGGAGGGGAGCGTCTGGCAAACCAGCTCAAGAAGACCAAGAGCGGGATCAAGCAGCTTCTGATTCCGGGTATGCTGTTCGAGGATATGGGGATCACCTATCTGGGTCCGGTGGACGGACATGATATCACAAAACTTCTGGACATCTTTCAGAAGGCGAGGAGAGTGAAAGGAGCGGTTCTGGTCCATGTGCTGACCCAGAAGGGGAGAGGCTACCGTCCGGCGGAGCGGCATCCCTCCAGATTCCACGGGGCGGAGCCCTTTGAGATCGAGACCGGACTTCCGAAGAACCGGCGGAAAAAAGCCAACTATCAGGATGTATTTTCCACCTGTATGGTAAAACTCGGACAAAGGAATGAGAAAGTGGCGGCCATCACAGCAGCCATGCCGGACGGGACAGGCCTGAAACGTTTTGCGAACCTCTACCCGGAGCGTTTTTTTGATGTGGGCATTGCGGAAGGACATGCAGTGACCTTCGCGGCGGGGCTGGCTGCCGGCGGCATCCGGCCGGTTCTGGCCGTTTATTCATCATTTCTCCAGAGAGCCTATGACCAGGTGCTTCACGACGTATGCATCCAGAACCTTCCGGTGGTTTTTGCCATCGACCGGGCGGGGCTTGTGGGAAGCGACGGGGAGACTCATCAGGGGATCTTTGATCTGTCCTATCTGTCCAGCATCCCCAATATGCACATTATGGCGCCCAAGAACAAGTGGGAACTGTCCGACATGCTGAAATTTGCCGTGGAGTTCGACGGTCCCATCGCTCTTCGCTATCCCAGAGGAGAAGCCTATGACGGGTTAAAGGAGTTCCGTAAGCCCGTGGCGCTGGGGAAGAGCGAGTGGATCTACGAGGAGGAGGACATTGCCCTTCTGGCGGTGGGCAGCATGGTGAAGACTGCGGAGCAGGTCCGCAGGAACTTAAAAGCAATCGGATACAGCTGTTCGCTTGTGAACGCAAGGTTTGTAAAACCCATTGATACAGAAGTGATCCGGGAGCTTTCCCGGGAGCATCGGCTTCTGGTGACCATGGAGGAAAATGTAAGAAGCGGCGGCTATGGAGAAAAGGTGCTGAACTATGCGGTCTTGCAGAGGCTTCCGGTACAGGTGCTGAACATTGCCATACCCGATGAGTATGTGGAACACGGCAATGTGGAGATCCTCTATGAAGAGACCGGTATCGACGCCGAATCTGTGACCAAACGGGTTATCGAAAGGTATATTACAATCAGGCAGTAAGGATTAGAAGGATGAAGACAAGACTGGATGTTTTGATGGTGGAGCGGGGGCTCAGCGAGTCCAGAGAAAAGGCAAAGGCGGTCATCATGTCGGGGAATGTGTTCGTGGACGGAGAGCGGGAGGACAAAGCAGGCGCCTCCTTTCCGGAGACCGCAGTCATCGAAGTAAAGGGAAATCCTCTGAAATATGTAAGCAGAGGAGGTTTGAAGCTGGAAAAAGCCATGGAACAGTTCGACGTGGAGCTTGCGGGGAAAGTCTGTATGGACGTGGGTTCTTCCACCGGAGGCTTTACCGACTGTATGCTTCAGAACAAGGCGGCCAAAGTCTACGCGGTAGATGTGGGTACCAATCAGCTGGCCTGGAAGCTTCGTCAGGACGAGCGGGTGATCGTGATGGAGAAGACCAATATCCGTTATGTGACCGGGGAGCAGATCGAAGAACCGATCGAGTTTGCTTCGATTGATGTGGCGTTTATTTCTCTGACCAAGGTGTTAAAGCCGGTAAAGGATCTGCTGACCGAAGACGGACAGATCGTGGCGCTGATCAAACCTCAGTTTGAGGCGGGCCGGGAACAGGTAGGAAAAAAAGGCGTGGTGAGAGATAAAAAAGTACACTTGGAAGTCATCGGACGGGTGCTCTCCTATGCGTCGGAACTGGGCTTCGAGGTGCGGAATCTGGATTTTTCTCCCATCAAAGGACCGGAGGGCAATATCGAGTATCTGGCCCATCTTAAGAATCATAAGGAAGGGGCAGTCTGGGAGCAGGTATGGCCGGATGCGGCGGACATCGTGGAGAAAGCCCATCAGACGTTGCAGGGATACATATGAAGACATTTTATATCATTGCAAATACAGATAAGACGGACACTCTGCGCCTGTCCGAGGAGATCGCAGACTATCTGACTTCCCGGGGGAAGCAATGTGTAATTCGGAGCCAGGAGCAGGAGCAGAAAGAAGCCCATGGGCAGCTCCTTAAGGAAGATGTGGAGGGAATCCTGGTGCTCGGAGGCGACGGGACGCTGCTTCGGGCGGCCCGGGAGCTGGCAGACCGACGAATTCCTTTTCTGGGAATTAATATGGGTCATCTGGGCTATCTGGCGGAGATCGAAGAGCAGAATGTACCGGCGGCTCTGGAGAAGCTGATCGCGGATGAGTACACCATCGAGGAGCGGATGATGCTGTCTGGCAGGGTCTATGTGGACGGAACCTGTGCAGAGCAGGACGTGGCCCTCAACGACATTGTTCTGAACCGCTTTGGGAATCTGCGGGTGGTGGACTATGAGGTCTATGTCAACGATCAGTATCTGAACTCTTTTACCGCGGACGGGATCATCGTGTCCACGCCCACCGGCTCCACCGGCTACAGCCTGTCGGCCGGAGGGCCCATCATCTCGCCCACGGCCTCCATGCTGATGCTCACGCCCATCTGTCCGCACACCCTGAATTCCAGAAGCATTGTCTTCTCCAGCAGGGACCGTATCCGGATTCGGATCGGGGAAGGCAGAAGAGGCGGCCTTGACGAAGCCTGTGTGACGTTTGACGGGGACACCTGCGTCAGGATGCGCACGGGGGATTATGTGGAGATTCAGAAGTCCACAGAAGTGACCCGGATCATGAAGATCAATCAGGTCAGTTTCCTGGAAGTGCTCCGGAATAAGCTGAGCCGGAGCTGACAGGGAAAGGAGGCTTTCATGAAGCGCAGAAGACATGAAAAGATCATTGAACTGATCGAACGATATGATATCGAGACCCAGGACGAACTGGCGGATCGTTTGATCCGGGAAGGCTTTCAGGTGACCCAGGCAACGGTGTCCCGGGATATCCGGGAGCTAAAGCTTTCCAAAGTTCCCGGAAGCAAGGGGCGGCAGAAATACGTCCTTTTGCCGCCTCAGGAACACCAGATGGCACAGAAGTATGTGGGAATCCTAAGAGAGGCCTTCGTGTCCATGGACTGCGCCCAGAATATCCTGGTGGTAAAGACCGTCTCCGGTATGGCCATGGCGGTGGGCGCGGCGCTGGACAGCATTGGATGGAAGGAGATTGTGGGCTGTATCGCCGGGGACGACACGGTGATGTGCGCCATCCGCACAGTGGAGGAAACAAAGGCCGTGATGGCCGAACTGGAGAAGATTGTAAGGAGATAAAGAATGCTGCTTCATTTACATGTGAAAAATTTTGCCCTGATCCGGGAGACAGAGATTGATTTTTCCGAAGGGCTCAATATTCTGACCGGCGAGACCGGTGCGGGAAAGTCCATCCTCATCGGCTCAATCACCGTGGCTCTTGGCGGAAAGGTGGCAAAGGAAATGCTACGCTCGGAGGAAGAGCCGGCGCTGGTGGAGCTTATTTTTTCCGTGGATCAGCCGGGGCTTTTAAAAAAGCTTCAGGAACTGGAGATTCCCATGGAGGACGGGCAACTGATCCTGTCCCGCAGAGTTTCCGGCAGCCGCAGTATCTGCAGGCTGAACGGCGTGACGGTCGCCTCCTCGGTCTTAAAGGAAATCTCTTCCTGGCTCATCGACATTCACGGTCAGCATGAGCATCAGTCCCTTTTACATAAGAAGAAACATCTGGAAATTTTGGACGCCTATGCCCACGAAAAGCTTTCCCCCGTGCTTGCAGGTGTAAAAGACTGCTATGAGATCTGCCAGAGCCGTAAGAAGGAGCTGGAAGAATCCCTGGCGGACGAAAGCGCCAGAGTGAGAGAACAGTCTCTTCTGGAATTCGAGCTTCAGGAGATTGAGGAGGCGGATCTAAAGGAGGGGGAGGATGAACAGCTGGAGGAGTCCTACCAGAGAATGGTCAATGGAAGGAAGATCCTGGAGGCCCTGACGGTGGTGAAGAACCTCTGCGGCGGGGAGGAAGTTTCCGCTTCCGAACAACTGGGAAGAGCCTGTCGGGAGCTTTCCGGGGTTATACGATATGACGGGGCCTTAGAGTCTCTGAACGAACAGATGCAGGCCATCGACAGCCAGCTCCAGGATGCGGTGAGAGAGCTGGAGGACTACATGGAAGGAATGGAGTTTTCCGGTCAGGAGCTTGCGGAGACGGAGGAACGTCTGAATCAGATCAACCACCTGAAGGCAAAGTACGGGCAGACCATCCCGGAAATCCGGGCTTATCAGACAGAGAAGCAGGAGCGTCTGGACCGGCTTGTGAACTACGAGCAGTATAAGAAGAAGCTTCAGGAAGAATATGAAAAAGCATCCGAAGAACTGAAAGGGCATTGCATAAAGGCCCATGACATCCGAAGCTGGGCGGCCCTGGAGCTGACCAGAAAGATGCAGGAGCAGCTGGAGGAACTGAATTTTCTGGATGTTCAGTTCGAGATATCGGTCACAGGTACGAAAACGCCCACGGCTCTGGGGTCGGACGATGTGGAATTTCTGATCTCCACTAATCCGGGGGAGCCATTAAAGCCGCTGGGAAAGATCGCTTCCGGCGGAGAGCTTTCCAGAGTGATGCTGGCCATCAAGACGGTGATGGCGGACCAGGATGAGATTCATACGGTGATCTTTGATGAGATCGATGCCGGCATCAGCGGCCGTACGGCTCAGAAGGTGTCGGAGAAGCTGGCGCTGATCGGGAGGAGCAGGCAGGTCATCTGTATTACCCATCTTGCGCAGCTGGCTTCCATGGCGGACGGCCACTACTGTATCGAGAAAGAGGCGGTGGACGGGATTACAAGAACCCGGATTCGAAGACTGTTCGGGGATGAGATCACAGAAGAGCTGGCGCGCATCCTGGGAGGTGCGAAGATCACGGACGCGGTCCGCTGGAACGCCATGGAGATGCGCCGTCTGGCCCTTGAATTCAAAAAAAACAGGAAAACAGGAAAAACCTGACAGTAATTTTAGACGGTTTTATGCAAACACTAGACAAAAAGTGATTACTGTTTACAACCGAGTCACGTAGTAACCAGTAAGAAAGGTGTGGCTGCATGAACCGTCTAAAAATTTATCGCGCCTGCCTGTCGGTGGCTCTGATTTGTACCATACTTCTGATGTTTTTTCGTGTCAGATGGTATCTTAGGACACAGATTCCCGACGTGGTCAGAGTCGGCGTCGGGGATGAGCAGACGCTCGACCTGGGGCTTAAGGAAGTGTCCGTCCAGGTAGTGGAGAGAAAGCGGGTGATCCCGGGAGGAATTCCCATTGGAATTTATCTGGAGACAGAAGGCGTCTATGTGGTGGGAACCAGCGAGGTGGAATCGGAGGACGGACTGAATTATGAGCCGGCTTATCAGGTGGTACAGACCGGGGATTATATTCTGGCTGTCAACGGCAAGAAAATCCATGATAAGGACGAACTGATCGCCTGTGTGCAGGCGAACCGTTCCGATATCATGATCCTGAAGCTTCTTCGGGGTTCCGAGGTGATTCAGGTACGTTTAAATGCGGTAAAGACCAAAGAAGAGGACTATAAGCTGGGTATCTGGGTGAAAGATGACATTCAGGGAATCGGGACACTTACTTATATCACAGAGGATGGCCGCTTCGGCGCATTGGGACATGGAATTACAGATTCAGATACCGGAGAACTGCTGGAGACTTCCGGCGGTTCCCTTTATGATACGAATATTCTGGAGATCGTAAAGGGAGAGCGGGGGACCCCCGGTGAGATCAGTGGTATGATCACCTATTCGGACCGCCATGTGCGCGGGGAGATAAAGAAGAATACCTCTGCCGGAATCTTCGGCTTTGTGGATCAGAACATTAAGAGCGAGCTGGAAAAAGAGGCGCTGGAAGTAGGATTCAAGCAGGAAATCCGAAAAGGGGATGCTTATATACGAAGCTCCGTATCCGGGGAGCTTAGAAGCTACCAGATCCAGATTCAGGAGATCCGGCTCAACGAGGACGACGTAAATAAGGGCATGGTTTTTCAGGTGACCGATCCGGAACTTCTGGAACTGACCGGCGGTGTGATCCAGGGCATGAGCGGGTCCCCGATTGTGCAGGACGGAAAGCTGGTCGGCGCCGTGACCCATGTATTTGTCAACGATCCAACCAGAGGCTACGGGATCTTTGCGGAGACTATGGTCAGCACAGGAGAATAGATGTTGCTTTTTGTATTCATGTTGCCGGACGCCCGATGCAGGCAGATCATCCTTCCAGCCCCCGCCCGAGCTTAGTGAGAGGACGCAGCGGTACTAAGGGCGCAAAAGACGCACCCTAAGGACCGGCGCCTCTCAATGGGTCTTTCAGGAAGATCAGCCTGTATCGAGCTGAGTACTGCTCCCCCTTTTGGATTGAAAAATATTGGAGGATGTAGTACGATGATACAGGAAAAGCAAACATGAGGGGATACATAACAGTATGAAATTATTTATGACGAGTAGTCCGGGAGGCAGCGTGTGCGTGGATGGCAGATGTGTGACAGCCTCTTTTGACTGCGCCAATGGATTTTTGAAGGAATTTCGGAACGCGTGCAAAGGCGAGACCGATTGTCTGATCTTAAGCTCTGATCCGGAGAATACGAGGATGGGCGATGAGATGCGGGATTTTTTTGTCGATGCTTTTGAGAAGAGCGGCATGTCCGTCGCCAGGGTGGATGTATGTGATAAGAGAGATCCAGGGCTGGTAAACCAGCTTTGCTGCTATGGGCTTTTGATCCTGGCAGGCGGACATGTGCCGACCCAGAACGCGTTCTTCCGGCAGATTGGCTTGAGAGAGAAGATTCATCGGTATGCCGGGGTGGTGCTTGGGATCAGCGCAGGGACCATGAACTGCGCTGAGGTGGTTTACGCGCAGCCGGAAGAGCCGGGGGAGGCGGTGAATCCCTGCTATGTCAGGTATATGCAGGGACTTGGGCTGACCCATGTGAATGTGCTGCCGCATTTTCAGAATGTAAATGGATTGCGGCTGGACGGTCTCAGGGTAATGGAGGATATCTGTCTTCCGGACAGCAGAGTGCGTCCTTTCTATGGGCTTCCGGACGGCTCCTGGCTTTACCGGGAGCAGGGACATACAAGACTCTATGGAGAAGCCTGGCTTCTGGAAGCGGGAACCTGCGTAAAGATCTGTGAAAACGGGGAATCACGGGTAGTGGAAGAGGAACGGTAAAATGGCTCAGGAGTAGACGGTCCGGTATTTACGGGCGGAAAGCCCGGTCTCTTTTTTGAAAACCCGACAGAAGTAGTTGCAATCAGAAAATCCGGTCTTTAAGGCGATTTGGCTGACGGTCAGATCGCTTTGGAGCAGCAGCTCTTTAGCCCGCGTAAGCCGCAGATTTTTTAAATAGGCGGCGATGCCCATGCCCAGATATTTTTCACAGGAGGCATAGAGCTTGCTTCGGCTAATATGAAAGTCAGCGGCAATCTGATCCGCGGTCAGGTCTTCCTCCAGCCGGGACTTTAAGTAGGTATCCAGATTTTTGGCAAAATTCTGCCGACGGGCATACATCAGACGTTTGAAAAGCACATAAAAGGTACAGGCTTCCAAGATCCTTGCGGCTGCCTGGATCTGTTCTGTGCTTTTTTTCGTGATCCCGGGGCGGGACCTGGGGAAGTCTGTCGGAGGCAGGCCGTACCGCTCAAAAGCCGCTCGGATCAGAGTGTTTAATGCTTCTTCGTCTTTGGCGTCCGTGATCTGACCGAACATGATGTAGCCGATGACCATACCGTTGTCCACCAATGGTGCGGTGGCCTCCACGAGTCCGGCATGGCAGTGATAGATGATCATATGGCCGGTTTTCTGGCAATGCTGAAAGGACTGCCGGTTACTCTCCATGCATTTTTGGCGGCAGTGGGGCGTGCGCTGCATCTTTTCACAGAACGGGCAGTGGGAGGAGGGGCAGGCGATGAGTTCGTTTCCTTCGGTATCAAAAACAGCGATCTTGATGCCCGTTAAAAGGTGAAAATCTTTTAACAGTGCTTCTAATTCGACAGCGTCCAGGTGTGCGATCATAAAAGGCTCCTTTCTGTGCGGGCTTTGTGTTCTGCCAGTGTAACACAGAAAACAGAAATGGTAAATACATTTGTAAAAAAGAACAAATTTACAGTTTTTCTGTATGGAATTCTCTATGAAAAATGCCAAAAAACAGGTATGATAGAAAGAAAAAGAGATAGACAGGGGGATATGCAGGATGAGATTTGCACTGTATTTTGGTAACCGGGGCTTCATGCCGGCGGAACTGATCGAGGGAGCCAGGGAGGATCTGGTGAAGGCAGTCACAGACGCGGGCTATGAGTATCTGATTATGGACAAAGACGCCACCCGCTATGGGGCGGTGGAGACCAGGGATGAGGGACGGCTCTACGCAAAGTGGCTGAAGTCCCACGAAGGGGAGTATGACGGAGTGATCCTCTGCCAGCCGATTTTCATCGATGAGAACGGGGCGATTGCCGCCCTGCAGGATGCGGGAGTGCCGATTCTGATGCAGGCCTATCCGGATGAAATCGGCAAGATGGACTTTGCCCACCGAAGAGACGCGTTCTGCGGGAAATTCTCCGTGACCGATGTGTTTGAGCAGTATCAGGTGCCCTATACGGTCATGACGCCCCACGTGGTCCATCCGCTGACGAAAGCCTTTGCGGAAAATCTTCATGATTTTGCGGCCATCTGCCGGGTGGTGAACGGGATGAAGCGCTTTACCATCGGATGCATCGGCGCCCGGACGACCGCCTTTAAGACAGTCCGGTTCGACGAGATCACCATGCAGCGACATGGAATCAATGTGGAATCTTTCGATCTGTCGGAACTCTTTGAGTTTGTGCGGGCGAAGAAGGATAAAGACGAGGCGGTACAGAAGAAAAAAGCGGTGTTGGAGAATTATACAGACTTTTCCTCCGTGCCCGAGGAGAAGAAGCTTACCCTTGCCAAGATCAGCGTGGTCATCGATGAGTATATCGAGAACTATCACCTGGACGCCGTTGCACTCCGGTGCTGGAATGAGATGGAAACTTACTTGCGAGTCTGTCCCTGTGTGCTGCTGAGCGAACTCAATGACCGGGGGATCGTGGCGTCCTGCGAGATTGACATGTGCTCTGCCGTCACTATGCGGGCGCTTATGCTGGCGACGGAAGGTCCGGCGGCCTGTCTGGACTGGAACAACAACTACGGGGAGGACCCGGATAAGGTAATCCTGTTCCACTGCGGTTCCACCGCCCAGAAACTGATGAAAGAAAAGGGGAAAGTGACTTCTCACAAGATGTTCGACAAGGAAGATCCGGGCAGCGGATTCGGGACCAACGAGGGACGGATCGGGGTATTCCCCATGACCTACAGCAACTGCAAGACGGAGAACGGAAAGATCACCGTCTATGTGAGCGAAGGAGAATTTACAGAGGACGAGGTTGAACCGGAGTTCTTCGGCTGCGGCGGTGTGGCGAAGATTCCGGAACTTCAGAAGAAGCTGATCCGCCTGGCAAGAGGGGGTTTTAAACACCACACGACCGTGGCGAATGGTCATGTGAAGGGGATTCTGGAGGAAGCATTCCGCTATTATCTTGGATATGATGTGGTTTCGATTGACGATTGATCAGAGAGGCAAATTGGTGTATGATAGCATTAGGCGGACTTGATATCGGCAGCACAGGCTGCAAAGTGACGGTTTATGATGAAAAGGGGAATGACTTGTACCGGGCCTACCGGGATTATCCGGTGGCAAGAAACGTAGGGGAACATGAGGTGCGTCCGGAGGACATCTGGCAGGGAGTCCGGGAATTATTAAAAGACGCGGCCATTCACTGTCCGGATCTTCGGGCTATGGGTGTGACCAGCTTCGGAGAGAGCTGCGTGCTTCTGGACGAACGGGACCGGCCCGTGCGTCCTGCGATGTTGTATACAGATCCCAGAGGGACGGAGGAATGCAGGGAGCTGACAGAAATGCTTGGCAGGGACCGGCTGGAGCAGATCACCGGGGTAGCACCCTACAGCATGTACAGCCTGCCCAAGCTCATGTGGGTGAAAAAGCACTGTCCGGAGGATTTTGCGCGGGTGAGGAAGATTCTTCTAATGGAGGATTATGTCATCTATCAGTTGACCGGACAGGCGCTTATTGACTATTCTCTGGCCACAAGAAGCATGGCTTTTGATATCCGTAGTCTTTGCTGGAGCGAGGAGATTTTTCGGACAGCCGGGATCAGCCCCACGCTTTTCTCCGAGCCGGTCTTAAGCGGCAGCCGGGGAGCGAAGATCCTTTCGGAGAGGGCAGAAGAGCTTGGCCTGCCAAAAGACCTGCTTCTGGTGCCCGCAGGACATGACCAGGTGACGGCGGCCGTCGGTTCCGGCGTCTTTGACGCGGGACAGGCGGTGGACGGCGCCGGGACGACGGAGTGTATTACCCCGGTGTTTGCAGGGATTCCCACCGACCGAAGGATCTATGACGGAGGCTACGCGGTGGTGCCTTATGTGACTCCTGGAACTTATGTGACTTATGCGTTCTGTTTCACAGGAGGTGCGCTGGTGTCCTGGTTTCTGGAAAACTGCGCCAAGGGAGAGAAGGCGGCGGCAAAGGAGCAGGGGAGAAGCGTCTACGAGATTCTGGAGGAAGGGATGAAGGACGAGCCCACGGGCATCCTGGTACTGCCCCACTTCGCGGGGGCGGGAACTCCTTACATGGATACAGAGGCCGAGGGGGCGATTGTGGGACTGAATCTTTGCCACAGTACCAGTGATCTGTATCGTGCCATGATGGAAGGGGTCGGCTATGAGATGATGCTGAACATGGAGTATCTGGAAACGGCGGGCATCCGTCCGAAGAAGCTCAGAGCAGCGGGAGGAGGCGCCGCGTCCCGGGTATGGATGCAGATGAAGGCGGACATGCTCAATGTGCCCATCGTCTCTCTTGGAAACGCGGAGGCCGGGGCCGTAGCATGCGCCATGGTGTCCGGCGTGGCAGCCGGAGTGTTCCGGGATCTTCCGTCAGCGGCGGCTGTGCTGATCAAGGAAAAAGAGACCTACCTGCCCCGTACGGCCATGCATGAGGCGTATCAGGCTCACTACCGGAGATATCAGAAGCTCTATGAGGCGGTTCGGCCGCTGCGTAACTAAAAACAGCGAAAGTCCTTGAAAAATAGGGGAAAGGGCTGTAGCGGAACTTTATAAACAGCGAAAGCTTAGATTAAGGAGAACGACATGCTGGTAACATTGAACGAAATCATGAAAATCGCAGAAGAAAGAAAGATCGCCATCGGCGCCTTCAACGCGCCGAATCTGGAGAGCCTGCGGGCTGTGCTCGCCGCGGCGGAGGAGCTGAAGCTTCCGGTGATCGTCCAGGTGGCCCAGTGCCACGAGATCTATACGCCGCTTGCGATGATCGGGCCCGTGATGGTGGAGTGCGCGAAAAAAGCTACCGTTCCGGTCTGCGTCCACCTGGATCACGGCGAGACTTTCGAGTATCTGGAGGAGGCGCTGAAAATCGGATTTACCTCCATCATGTACGACGGCTCCGTTCTGCCCTATGAGGAAAATGTGGCAAACACGAAAAAAGCGGTGGCCATGGCGGCAAAATTCGGGGCAAATGTGGAAGCAGAGCTGGGCAGCATGGGCAAAAGAGAGTCCGGCGCCGGAGACGGAAGCGGGGAAGCGGACGACACAAAGATCTATACTGATCCCGTTCAGGCAAAAGAGTTTGTCAAAGAGACCGGCGTGGACGCTCTGGCATGCTCCTTTGGAACAACCCATGGTATTTATCTGACCAAGCCGAGGCTGGACTTCACGGTGGTGGAGCGGGTAAGAGAGGAGACCGGAGGGATTCCGGTGGTCATGCACGGCGGGTCCGGCGTCAGCAGGGAAGACTTCCATGCGGCCATCCGCGCAGGCGTGCGCAAGATCAACTACTTTACCTATATGGACAAGGCGGCAGGGACCGCGGTGGCGGAGTGGGCGTCCAGGCTGAAAGAGGGCCAGCCGGCGTTCTTTGTAGAGGCGTCGGAAACAGCCATAGCAGCTATGAAAGAAAATGTCATGGAAGCCATGAAGACCTTTGCAATACTGGATTAAGGAGGACTGTGAGACTATGAAGAATCCATACATCGGCCATGAGAGCCAGCTATATGGGGTAGAGGAGCACCGTCTGGTGGGCGGAAGAGGGGATGGCATGCGCCTCTTACAGGTAAAAAATGGAAGAGGACTGGAGTTCACCGTATCCGCGGACCGCTGCGCAGATATCTCGAGGCTGAGCTTTGAGGGCGTCAATATGGGGTATTTCTCTCCCTGCGGGTATGTGGCTCCCGCTTATTATGACGGCGTGGGAGACGGCTTTTTAAAATCCTTCACCGCCGGGTTTCTGACCACCTGCGGTCTGAACGAGGTGGGCGTGCCCTGCGAGGATGCGGGGGAGAGTCTGCCCCTTCACGGAACCATCGGCAACACGCCGGCGGAGCAGATCTTCTGGGAGAAGGACGAGGAGGAGATTAGGATTCACGCGGTGATCTCGGACGAGGGAATCTTTTCCAGAAAACTGGTACTTAAGCGGACGATCCGCTGTTCCCTTACGGATAATGTGATCACCATAGAGGATACCATCGTCAATGAGGGGGATAAAGACTATCCGGTATTGATTCTGTATCACATGAATATGGGCTATCCGCTGTTGTCCGAGCGTTCCGAGCTTTATGTGCCGTCCGTGGAGGTAAAGCCCCGGACCGAATGGGCGGCCAAGGGGATTGAGAACTGGGCCAGAATGCAGAAACCGGAGGCCGGTTTTGAGGAGCAGTGTTATTTCCACCGCTTTGAGCGGGAAGGACTGGCGGCGATCTACAATCCTGATGTGGAAAAGGGCCTCGCGATCCGCTTTGATCCGGAGATCCTGCCGTTTTTCACCGAGTGGAAGATGATGGGAAAAAGAGATTACGTCCTGGGCCTAGAGCCGGGCAACTGCCATCCGGATGGACGGGCCAAAATGCGGGAAGAGGGCAATCTGACGATTCTGCCTCCGGGAGAGCAGGTGACTTATTCCGTGCAGATACAGCTTCTGTCCGGACCGAAAGCCTGGGGAAGCCTTAAGAAATCATAAGAACATGAGACAGGAGTCGGAGATCCAGGAGGGTTTCCGGCTCTTTCTATTTGAAAAGAACGTCGATATCTGCTATACTTTGGTTTGAGAAGAAACGGGAAAGGCGGGGATGCGCAAAGTGTTCTTTTTTGATGAAGGGAAAAAAGAACAAATGAGAAGATTTGCGGCGCAGGTGGAACTTGAGATTCGGAGACTGGAGGCCGGAGAGGACGCAGGTCTTCGGGGAGCGTACTGCGCGTTTGCCATGAAGGATGCGAAGCTGAAAAAGCATGCGGGGGAGGCGGTCAGAAATCGATTGGCTTCGATGGATCGTTCCCGGCTTCTGAAGCTGTGCGAGCGGTTTCGAACCTTTACCTCCCTGGAATGGAGTATAGACTGGAAGAACGTCTCGATCAAGCAGATGCAAAAAGAACTGCCGGAAGAGGTATACCGGTATGCGTTGATTCTGGGTTCTTTTCATCCAAATGGATATTTTCGGGAACAATGCGTATATGCCATGGGCGCGCAGAAGGAGTTCGCGTTCTGGCTGTTTCCGAGGGTGAACGACTGGGTGAGGGAGGTCCGGGAAGCGGCTGTAAAGACGCTGCTTTTGTCTCTGCCGGTCTGCGGGGGGACGGAGCTTCTTCGCTGTCTTCCCGCGTATGAGCGGCTTCTAAGCTGCCGCCGCCGGACCGAGCCTCAGATGAAGGCGATAGAGGAGCAGATGGAAGCAGGATTGTCCCGGGCGATGAAAGAAGTGGAGTCATCACAGCTTTTTTGTCTGGAGCAGGAGGTGCGACGGGCCTTGTACAGGCAAAACGGCAGGTTCCGATTCCTGAGCCTTTCAAAGCTTCATGATTGTCTTATGATGGAGCGGGAAAACTGCTCAAAGCAGATGCTGATCAAAAGGATACTGGAGCATCCGGATTGTACAATTGACTGGGCAGAGCAGTATCTTGCCGACCCTTCCGCGCAGGTGCGAAAGGCCGCCGTGGAATTCCGCTATGAGCGGACGAAGGCATCCTGGCCCGGACTCGAAGGGATGCTCCTGGATAAAAGCCGGGGAGTCAGGGAGTATGCGGCTTACATTCTGGAGCGCCGCAGCCATTTTGACATCCGGGGCTATTATCTCAGTCATTTGAAGGACGAACAGCCGTCATGCGCGATTCTCGGCCTTTCGGAATACCAGAGCCGCGGCAATGTGCAGGCGTTCCTGGACTGTCTGGAAAGATCGGAACGAAAAATTCTAAAATGTACGCTTCTGGCGCTGGGGTCCCAGGAAGATTTTTCCGACGAAGAGCTTCTGTGGAACTATCTTCTGGATGACCGGATTGAGGTGTCGAAAGCCGCTTGTCTGTCCATCCGGAAAAAAGGCTTTCGGCCGGGAGCGGGACGGATCTTTGCGGCGTATAGGAATGCAAAGATGGAACATCAGCGGCGCTATCTCCTGAAGCTTTTACTTCGGGAAAGCCCCTGGAGCCGTCTGCCCGGTCTATTGCGCCTGTACCAAAGAGATCTGCCGGAACAGGAAAAGTATCAGGTGTTGTCCGGTATTCGCAGCCGTACCATGTACGGGAAGCTTCCCGGATCTTTGCAGGAGGAGATTGTCTCGGCTTTGGAAGAAAGCAGGGAAGAGCTGCCGGACGGGTTGGAAGCGGAGATCCTTTATGATATGAAATTTCTCATATAAAATGATATGAAACTTAAAAAACAGCGTCTGGCCGAAAGCAGCTCCGGAAGGATTTTACGGAACGAAGTGAGAGAAAATTCTTCCAGAAACTGGGGCGAAGTGAGGGCAGATGCGGAACTTAAATAGGAGATTGATTTTATGAACTACGATCTGATTATCATCGGCGCCGGACCGGCGGGTATCTTTACCGCCCTGGAGCTGGTGCGGAACCATGCGGGAAAGAAGATCCTGATGGTGGAGAAGGGAAAGCCGGTGGACAAGCGCCACTGCCCCAAGGCGGAGACCGGCAAATGCATGAACTGCAAGCCCAACTGTATGATCACCACCGGTTTTTCCGGGGCGGGAGCTTTTTCCGACGGCAAGCTGAGCCTTTCCTGTGAGGTGGGCGGGGAGCTGCCGTCCCTGATCGGGGAGGATTTTGCCCAGGAGCTGATCGACTACACAGACAAAATTTATCTGGAATTCGGCGCGGACGAGCACGTGGAGGGCGTGTACAAAGGGGAGGAGATCGACGAGATCCGCAAGCGCGCCATCCGGGCGGGTCTTCGCCTAGTGGACTGTCCCATCCGTCATCTGGGGACGGAAAAGGCCCAGAAGCTGTACCTGAATATCCAGAATTATCTGGCGGACCAGGGGGTGGAGATGCTCTTTGGGACCGAGTGCGAGAACATCCTTCTTGAGGGGGATACCTGTACCGGAGTCCGGCTTCTCACCAAAGAAGGGACAAAGGAGCTGTCCGCGGACGAGATCGTCATCGCTACCGGGCGCAGAGGCGCGGACTGGCTGGAAAAGGTCTGTCAGGAGAACGGTATCGCCCATAAGCCGGGGACGGTGGATATCGGCGTTCGGGTGGAGTGCAGAAATGAGATCATGGAGATGGTCAACAAGGTCCTCTATGAGGGAAAACTTATCGGCTATCCGAAGCCCTGGAAGAATAAAGTCCGTACCTTCTGTCAGAATCCCGGAGGCTTTGTGGCTCAGGAGAATTACGACAATGACCTGGCCGTCGTCAACGGACACAGCTACAAAGATCTAAAGAGCGAGAATACGAATCTGTCCATCCTGGTCAGCCATAACTTCACAGAACCTTTTAACCAGCCCATCGCCTATGCTCAGAAGGTTGGGGAGCTGACCAATATGCTGGGAGCCGGACACATCATGGTACAGCGCTACGGGGATATTCTGGACGGCAAGCGGACCTGGCCCAAGGAACTGTCCCAGTCCAACGTGAAGCCGACCCTGAAGGATGCGGTGGCGGGAGACATCACCGCGGCCATGCCCTACCGCGCCATGACCAACATCATTGAGTTTATCCGGATGATGGACGAGGTGGTGCCGGGGTTTGCCAGCAACGAGACCCTTTTGTACAGTCCCGAACTGAAGTTCTATTCCAATAAAGTCAAGATGGACGCGGACCTGAATACGAATATTAAGGGGCTTCACTGCCTGGGGGATTCTTCCGGATGGACCAGGGGTCTTATGATGGCTTCCGCCATGGGGGTACTGATGGGACGCAGGCTGATGGATAAAAAGTGAGCGATCGTGTAAAAAAAACGGTTGCTCATCGGGCGCTGTCCTTTTATAATAAAGATATCCTAGATCAAAGCGGAGGATGAGGCTATGAGAAAAATTATTACGATCGGCCGGGAGTTCGGCGCAGGCGGCGGGGAGATCGGAAAACGGCTGTCAAAGGAACTTGGAATTCCGTTTTATGACAAAGACATCATTCTTAAGACGGCTATGGCCAACCGGAAGCTGAACCCGGAACAGGTGCACAAGTGGGATGAGAAGGTGCCCAGCAGTTTTGGGTTTGCCCAGAGTCTTTTTGATTTTTACAACAAGCCTCTGGACGAGGAACTGTGGCGGGCCCAGAAGGATGCGATCCGGGAGCTGGCCAACAAGGAGAGCTGTATCATCGTGGGCAGAAACGGCGACCATATCTTAAGAGAGTTCGACCACTGCCTGAATGTGTTTGTCCATGCGGGCTTTCAGTGGAGGGCCAAAAGGATGGCAGGGATGATGCCGGGTACCCCCATGGAACAGGTGGTTGCGGACGTCAAAGCGGCGGATAAGGCCAGAAAGAAATACTGTGCCTACTATACCGGCAAGACCTACGGAGACGCCCGGAATTTTGATCTGACCGTGAATACGGAGAAAATCGGCATCGAAAAGGCGGTTCAGCTGATCCTGGCAGCGGCAGAAAATATATAATTGTATACAATTATACGTTTTTTCTTGACAAGAACGCGGGAAAAATTTATACTTATGTATAGACATCAAGGCGGTGTAGCAAAATACATCGCCTTGATGTTTAAAATAACCAGCGTAAAAGCTGGAGAATAAAGGAGAGTACATATTATGAAAAAGTTGATTGTAATGTCGATGATCGCCTGCATGGCATTTTCCATGACTGCATGCGGTTCCAAAGAGGACAGCGCCGCACAGGCGCCCGCAGCGGAGGAGAACGAGGCGTCTGCGGAGGGAGAAGACGCGGAAGCTCCGGCGGCAGACGCGGCTGAGGACGAAGCGCCGACGGCAGAGGCTTCCGGAGACAAGACCTGGATCATCGCTATGGATACCGTGTTCCGTCCCTTTGAGTTCACCGATGAGAACGGCGAGTTCGTTGGAATCGATGTGGACGTCATGAAAGCAATCGCAGAGGATCAGGGATTCAGCTATGAGATCCAGAGCCTTGGATGGGACGCAGCGGTGGCAGCTGTCCAGGCGGGCCAGGCAGACGGCCTGATCGCAGGCGCTTCCATTACAGATGAGAGAAAAGCTTCCGGATGGATCTTCTCTGACGGTTATTACAATGCGACTCAGACTTTCGTCGTTCCGGCAGGCAGTGACATCAAGAGCTTTGAGGACTTGGCAGGAAAGAACGTGGCGGTAAAGAACGGTACCGCAGGCGCTGATTTTGCGGAGAGCCTGAAGGACGAGTATGGATTTACCACCACCGTATTCGAGGATTCACCGACCATGTACCAGGACGTCATCCTCGGCAACAGCGCGGCATGCGTGGAGGATACGCCGATCATGGCAGATTCCATCAAAGTGGGCAGCCTGGCGCTGGAGATTCCGGAAGGGATGGAGAGCGACGGCGCTCCGTATGGCTTTGCGATCATGAACGAGGCGAATCAGGAGCTTCTTGACATGTTCAATGCAGGCCTTGCGAACATCAAAGAAAACGGAACTTACGATGAGATCATCGCAAAGTACCTGGGAGAATAATTGGTTTATTAAGATACGCTTTTTGTAACTGTGAAGGTACGGAACAGTTACCGCTTTTTAAAGTAAGGAGAACCTGACTTATGATTTCTATCGTTCAAGTATACGGCAGCATGCTGCTTTCGGCGCTGGGAAGGACGCTGGTGATGACGGTGCTTTCCCTGATATTTGCCATGGTGATCGGTATGATTTTCGGACTCATGAATGTGGGACATAACCGGATATTCAACTGTATCGGTACGGTCTATGTGGATGCGGTCCGGGGAGTTCCGCTGATCGTGCTGGCGTATTTTATCTACTTTGGAGTGCCTGCCGGACTGCAGGGAATCGGGTTTGCCGGTTTCCGCCTGAGTGGGTTTCAGGCGGGCTTTATCGCCCTCTCCATGAACTGCGGCGCCTATATGGCGGAGATCATAAGAGCAGGTATCGAGAGTGTGGACCGGGGACAGATGGAGGCGGGCAGAAGCCTTGGACTTTCCTACGGCGCCTGCATGGCTCTGATCGTCGTTCCCCAGGCCGTCCGCACCATGATTCCTTCCATTATCAACCAGTTTATCATCACGCTTAAGGATACGTCCATCCTGTCGGTCATTGGATTCCCGGAGCTTACCAACGTGGGTAAGACGATCATGGGCAATACGTTCAAGAACCTGCAGACCTGGGCGATCATCGGTATCATGTATATGATCGTGATTACAACTTTGAGTAAGATCGCGAAGCAGGTTGAGAGGAGGGTGAACCGTGGCAGATAAGCAAAAGCAGACGGTTTTGTCAGATCCGTCCTGTAAGATTCATGTGACGAATCTGAAGAAGAATTTCGGCAAGCTGGAAGTGTTAAAGGACATCAGTCTAGATGTGTCGGAGGGGGAAGTGGTCGTCCTTTTAGGCCCCTCCGGCAGCGGTAAATCCACGCTTCTTCGGTGTCTGAATCAGCTGGAGACGGCCACCAGCGGACAGATTATCATCGACGGCCATGATGTGACCAACCGCCATACGGACATCAACAAGGTGCGGGAGAATATCGGCATGGTGTTCCAGCACTTCAATCTGTTCAATCATCTGACTGTCCTGGATAATATGACGCTGGCGCCGGTGCATTTAAAGCTGGCGACCAAAGAAGAGGCAAAAAGGACAGCAGAGCAGCTTCTAAAAAGAGTCGGGTTGGAGGATAAGGCGCAGGCCTATCCGAGCCAGCTGTCCGGCGGGCAGAAGCAGCGGGTGGCCATCGCCCGAGCCCTGGCCATGAAGCCGGACATCATGCTCTTTGACGAGCCTACCAGCGCCCTGGACCCGGAGATGGTCGGAGAGGTGCTGGCGGTTATGAAGGAGCTGGCAAAGGAAGGGATGACCATGGTGGTCGTCACCCATGAGATCGGGTTCGCCAGAGAAGTGTCGGACCGTGTGATCTTTATGGAGGGCGGATACATCGTGGAGGAAGGCAGTCCGGAGGAGCTGATCCTGCATCCGAAGGAGCCGCGGACTGTGGATTTCCTGAGTAAAGTATTATAATGTGATGTTTTTAAAGGTCTTCCGGGGAGGGAGGCCTTTTTGCTGTCAAATGCTTGAAAAATTTCCCCCAACGTGGTAGTCTGTATTTATCTGAAATCAGAAGGAGCCGTTCGGTTCCAGGATTCCACTTTTAATAAAATACGCCCTTTTCGTATAAATGCAGGAAATCATGCATATTTTCTTGCCAGATCTGTACGTGAACGGGTATAATAAAGGAGAATGCGATGAAAAAAAGAAAAAGACGCAGACCTTCCCGTCGGGGTCAAAACAGACAGCCGGTCAATCAAAAGCATAAAGACCGCCTGTTCCGTTTCGCCTTTCAAAAACCGGAAGATCTTCTGGACCTGTACAATGCGATCAATGGAACCGACTACCAGAACCCGCAGGAGCTTAAAGTTACAACTTTGGAAGATGTGGTGTTCCTGGGAGTGAAAAATGATCTGTCCTTTATTATTGGGACGGCGATGAACCTGTATGAGCACCAGAGCACGATATGTCAGAACATGCCCCTCAGAGGCCTGATCTATTTTGCCACCCTCTATCAGACCTATGTGAAGGAAAATGGATATGATCTGTACGGGAGCAGAAGGATTGAACTCCCGTTTCCTAACTATATTGTATTCTGCAACGGAGATGCAAAAGAGCCGGACGAGACGGAAATGCTTCTGTCAGACGCTTTTCAGATGCCGGATCGGGAAGGTGTTCCCGCTCTGGAATGTCGTGTCAAAGTGCTGAATATTAACCGGGGTCACAACCAGGAACTGATGGAAAGATGTCAAAGGCTGCGTGAATATGCGGAATTCATCGGATGTATTAAGGACAATCTGAAAAATGGAATGGATATTCAAAAAGCAGTCAGTGGAGCGATGGATACCTGTGAAAAGCAGGGAATCCTGACCGACCTGCTGGCAAGGTGCAGAACGGAGGTGCTGAACATGCTGTTGGCGGAGTATGACGAAAAAAAGACCATGGAGTATATTCGTAGAGAAGAGCGGGAGATCGGAAGAGAAGAAGGCGAGCGGATCGGCCAGGCGAAGGGCGAGCAGATTGGTCAAGCAAGAGGCGAACAGATCGGTCAGGCAAGAGGCGAACAGATCGGCCAGATAAAGGGAGAAGCCCGTCTGTCAGAGCTTTTAAGCCGCCTGCTGGCCGACCAGCGCATGGAGGACATCCGCCTTGCGGCTGGCAGCGAGAAGGAACGGAAGCGCCTTTACCGGGAATACGGGCTTTTATAAGAAAAATAGACGTAATTGTTCAGCACAGGCCGAAGCGCTTGCTGCTGAGGCCGTAAGAACATGATTCAGGAGTGCAAAAGTCTATACTCCGTTTCGGTCCGTTCTAAAAAAGCGCCACTGGCGCTTAGAACCCATCGCCGAAGGCGATCTCCAATGAATTTTGCATCGTAACTGTGAAGGTATTGAACAGTGACAGATAGACAAATTATAAATCGGCAAGAGAATCTCCATTATCTGTTGACTTTTTTGCTTTAAAGCGCTATAATCGAAAAAGCTATTAAAGGATAGCAAATTTTTAGATGCAAGGAAAATGGAGGAAAAGACATGAAAAAGATGTTAGCCATTGCCATGGCGATGACCATGGGGCTTGGACTGGTGGCATGTGGAGGCGGCGACAGCGCCGCAGATTCTACAGCGGAAGCGCCTGCGGAAGATACGGCTGAGGCAGGGGATGCGGCAGCGGACGAGACGGAAGCAGAGGCTCCCGAGGAGACTCCTTCTGCAGGAGCAGAAGGCACATATACGGTAGGTATCTGCCAGCTGGTACAGCACGAGGCGCTGGATGCGGCTACCCAGGGGTTTAAGGACGCTCTGACGGAAGAGCTGGGCGATGCAGTGGTCTTCAATGAGCAGAATGCACAGAATGATTCCAATACCTGTTCCACCATCATCAACGGATTCGTATCTGACGGTGTGGATCTGATTCTTGCCAATGCGACGCCGGCTCTTCAGGCTGCGCAGGCGGGGACCAATGAGATCCCGATCCTTGGTACTTCCGTTACCGAGTACGGCGTGGCTCTTGGCATCGATGGATTTGACGGGACCGTCGGCGGCAATATCTCCGGTACCTCTGACCTGGCTCCTCTGGCAGAGCAGGCGGCGATGCTTCAGGAACTGTTCCCGGACGCAAAGAACGTAGGTCTGATCTACTGTACTGCAGAAGCGAACTCTCAGTATCAGGTGGATGAGGTGCAGAAGGCGCTGGAAGACCTTGGATATACCTGCAAGCAGTATGGTTTCTCTGATTCCAACGATCTGTCTTCCGTGGCAACCACGGCAGTTTCTGAAAATGAAGTGCTCTATGTGCCCACGGACAATACGGTGGCGTCCAATGCGGAACTCCTGAACAATATCGCTCAGCCGGCGGGGATTCCGGTGATCGCGGGAGAAGAAGGCATCTGCGCCGGCTGCGGCGTGGCAACCCTGTCCATCAGCTACTACGATCTCGGCGTCGGCACCGGCAAGATGGCGGCGAAGATCCTGACCGGTGAGGCGGATATCTCTACCATGCCCATCGAGTATGCTCCGCAGTTTACGAAGAAGTATAATAAAGAAATCTGCGAAGCGCTCAGTGTTACGATTCCGGATGACTATGTGGCAATTGGAGAATAAAAGATTCTTAAGATAACAGAATAAAAGATCGGCTGGCGGCAGCGGGACTGGGCAACTCCTCTCTCGCTGTTGCCGCTTCGTTTAACGGGATGATTTTACTGAGGTGATGAGAATATGAATATAATGAATTTGCTCAATGCTCTGCCGGGTGCGGTGGCGCAGGGACTAATCTGGGGAATAATGGCGATCGGTGTCTACATCACCTTCCGCATCCTGGATATCGCGGACCTGACCGTGGACGGAACCCTCTGTACCGGCGGCGCGGTCTGTATTATGATGATGCAGAGCGGACAGAATATCTGGGTATCCATGGCAATTGCGCTGGCGGCGGGGATGCTGGCCGGCATGGTGACAGGTCTTTTACATACCTTTATGGGAATTCCGGCGATCCTGGCCGGTATTCTGACACAGCTTGGGCTGTATTCTGTAAATTTGAAAATAATGGGAAAGGCCAACCAGGCGATCAACGTGGACAAATTTGACCTGCTGGTATCTCTTCGCTATATCAAGGGCGTGCCTTTCTATAAAAATACAATCCTGATCGTGGCTTTGATGATTGTGATTCTGATCGCGGTCCTGTACTGGTTCTTCGGGACAGAGCTTGGATGTTCTCTGCGGGCCACAGGCTGCAATGACCGGATGGCGAGAGCTCAGGGCATCAATACGGATTTCAACCGGGTATTGGGGCTGATGATTTCCAACGGTCTGGTAGCTCTCTCCGGCGCCCTTCTGGGGCAGTATCAGGGCTTTGCGGACGTCAACATGGGGCGCGGCGCGATCGTCATCGGACTGGCAGCCGTGATCATCGGCGAGGCGGTCTTTGGAAAGATCTTCCGGAACTTCGGCTTCCGGCTTCTTGCGGTGGCGCTTGGTTCCATTGTTTATTATTTTGTGCTGCAGATTGTCATCTGGCTTGGCATTGACACCGACCTTTTAAAATTGCTGTCCGCAGCGGTAGTGGCAGTTTTCCTGGCGATTCCCACCTGGAAGAGCAAGTATTTCTCGAAACCGGTCAATAAGGGAGGTGCGTAACATGTTAGAGATCAGGAATATATCCAAGACCTTCAATCCGGGAACGGTCAATGAAAAGCAGGCCCTTAAGAACATAAGCCTGACGCTGGAGGACGGGGACTTTGTCACGGTCATCGGCGGTAACGGCGCCGGCAAGTCCACCATGCTTAACGCCATCGCCGGCGTGTGGCCGGTGGACCAGGGACAGATTCTGATCGACGGTCAGGAGGTTACAAAGCTTCCGGAGTACAGGCGGGCCGCTTTCCTGGGAAGAGTGTTCCAGGACCCCATGAACGGGACCGCAGCCACCATGGGGATCGAGGAAAATCTGGCTCTGGCCCTCCGCAGGGGACAGTCAAGGACCTTAAGGGCAGGGATCAAAGGAAGCGAGCGGGAAGTTTACCGAAGACTGTTATCCACCCTGGGGCTTGGTCTGGAAGACCGGCTGACCTCCAAGGTGGGACTGCTCTCAGGAGGGCAGAGACAGGCGCTGACGCTTCTGATGGCGACTTTGAAGAAGCCGAAGCTTTTGCTTCTGGATGAGCATACCGCAGCCCTGGACCCGAAGACGGCGGCAAAGGTGCTGGAGACGACGGATATGATCGTCAACCGGGATAAGCTGACGACGTTGATGATTACCCACAACATGAAGGACGCCATCGTCCACGGGAACCGTCTGATCATGATGATGGACGGCCGCATCATTCTGGATATCCGGGGAGAGGAGAAGAAGAGTCTGACCGTGGAGGATCTGCTCCACAAGTTCGAGGAAGTCAGCGGCGAGGAATTCGCGAGCGATAAGGCGATTCTCGGATAAAGCCAGTTACAAAATATGCTGAAAGGTCCCCGGCGGTGTTGAACTGCCGGGGAATTTTTGATCCAAAAAACTCCGACAAGATGTGGACATGGAGAACATGCAGGAGTATGATAGTCAGGAAGAGTGACACAATAAACCGAAAAAGGAGTTGGATAGAATTATGGAGAGAAAAAACGCCTGGAGCGGATACAAAGAGACGGAACTGGAGCAGCTGAAGAAAGTGACAGAGGAATACAAAAGCTTTTTGTCGAACGGGAAGACCGAGCGGGAGTGCGCGGCTCTGGCAGTACGGATGGCCAGGAAGAGCGGGTATATTTCTCTGGAAGAGGCGCAGAGCTCCGGGCAGTCCCTGAAAGCCGGAGATAAGGTCTACGCAGTGCACAAGAAAAAGCTGGTGGTTCTGTATCATATAGGTAAGAAATCCATGGAGGAGGGAATGAACATCCTGGGTGCGCATATCGATTCCCCCAGACTGGATCTAAAGCAGAATCCGTTGTATGAGGACGGGGAGATGGCGCTTCTGGAGACCCACTATTACGGCGGGATCAAAAAATACCAGTGGGCGGCGATTCCTCTGGCCCTGCACGGCGTGGCGGTAAAAAAGGACGGGAGCGTGGCGGAACTGGCTCTGGGAGAACGCCCGGAGGATCCGGTGTTCGGTATCTCCGATCTTCTGATTCATCTGTCCGGGGAGCAGATGCAGAAAAAAGCGGCTGTGGTGGTGGAAGGAGAGAATCTGAATATCATCGTTGGCAGCCGGCCTCTGGCAGAGCAAAAAGAGGGGGACGAGAAGGAGAAAAAAGAGAAGATTAAGAACGCGGTGCTCGAACTTCTGGAGAAGCAGTACGGTATCGGAGAGGAGGATTTCCTCTCGGCGGAGCTGGAGGCAGTTCCGGCGGGAGAGGCCAGAGACTTCGGACTGGACCGCAGTATGATTATGGGATACGGGCAGGATGACCGGATCTGCGCCTTTACTTCTCTTCTGGCCCAGCTGGAAGTGTTAGATCCGGCGTACACGGCCGTCTGCCTTCTGACGGACAAGGAAGAGGTCGGCAGTATGGGAGCCACGGGCATGCAGTCCAGGTATTTTGAAAATGTCACGGCGGAAGTGATGCATCTGACGGGAGATTATTCGGAGCTTAAGCTCCGCCGATGCCTGCAGCGCTCTCATATGCTTTCCTCGGACGTGAGCGCGGCTTTCGATCCCAACTATGCCAGCGCTTTTGAAAAGAAGAATACGGCTTATCTGGGCAAAGGCATGGTGTTCAACAAATACACCGGTTCCCGGGGCAAATCCGGTTCCAACGACGCCGGCGCAGAGTATCTGGGAGCTCTTCGCAAGATGATGGATGCGGCAGGCGTATGCTGGCAGACGGCGGAGCTTGGCAAAGTGGACCAGGGCGGCGGCGGAACCATCGCCTACATCACGGCCAATTACGGCATGGATGTGATCGACAGCGGCGTAGCCCTTTTGAACATGCACAGCCCCTTTGAGGTGTCCAGCAAAGCGGATGTCTACGAGGCCTACAAAGGATACAGGGCATTTTTGAAAGCAGAGTGGGAAACGTCCGGATGGCAGGATGCGGGAAGGCCTGAAGAGGGAAAAGCGCGATGATACAGGAGCGGATCGAAAAGTTTCGGCAGAAGATGAAGGAATATCAGGCGACCGTCTATGTGGTCCCCTCTTCCGACTGCCATGAGTCGGAGTATGTATGCGCCCATTACCGGGCCAGGGAGTATCTGTCCGGTTTTACCGGCTCTGCGGGGACGCTGGTGATCACTCTTGAAGAAGCGGCGCTTTTTACGGACGGGCGGTATTTTCTGCAGGCGGAGCAGCAGCTTGCAGGCACAGGGATTTGTCTGTTCCGCATGGGGGAGCCGGGTGTGCCGAAGGTGGAGACGTATGTCAAAGAGAAGCTTACCGAAGGCGGAAAGCTGGGATTTGACGGGAGAGTCCTGGGCGCGTTCCAGGCGGAAGAACTTTCCCGGGCGGCGAAGGAAAAAGGTGCAGGAGTGCTGATGACGGAAGATCTGGTGGGGCAGATCTGGGCGGACCGCCCGGGGATACCGGATTCTGTTCTGTATTTACTGGGAGAGCATGTGACCGGGGAGGGGACCGGGAGCAAGCTTAAGAGAGTGCGGCGGCGGATGGAAGAGGAAGGAGCGGACGCCCATGTGCTGGCCTCCCTCGACGACATCGCCTGGATTCTGAACTTAAGAGGCGGGGATATCCCTCATGTTCCGGTGGTACTTTCTTATCTGTATATGGAAAAAGATGCCTGCATCTGGTATGTGCGGAGCCAGGTGGTGACGGAGGAGATCCGGGAAAAACTGTCGGAAAAGAAGGTGCAGATCCGAGCGTACGAAGCGATCTATGAGGATCTGAAGCGTCTGCCCGGAGGCTCTAAGGTTCTGCTTGATAAAAAGAAGGTGAACAGCCGCCTGTACTTCTGCCTTCCGGAAGGGGTGGAGGTACTGGACCGGAAGAACCCTTCAGAGGCGATGAAGGCGGTGAAAAATGAGATTGAGCTTTCCAATCTCAGAGAAGCGCATCGGAAAGAGGGGCTGGCTTTTACCAGGCTGATGCGCCGGGTAAAGACCCATGGGGTGGAGGAAGAACTCACGGAGCGGTCTGCAGCGGAGTATCTCAGGCAGTGCCGGGAAGAACAGGAGCACTATCTGGATGACAGCTTTGCGCCGATCTGCGCCTATGGAGAGCACGGAGCTGTCGTGCATTACTCCGCCACTAAGGAGAGCGACCGAAGACTTGAGAAGGGCGGATTTTTCCTGGTGGACGCAGGCGGGCACTATCTGGAAGGGACGACGGACACGACCAGAACATTTGTTCTCGGAGAGACGGACGAAGAGCAGAAGCGGATGTTTACCGCCGTGTGCCGGGGGAATCTTCATCTGGCTTACGCCAGATTCCTGTACGGATGCTCCGGATGCCAGCTGGATGTGCTCTGCCGGGAACCTCTCTGGGAGATGGCGATGGACTACAGGCACGGAACCGGACATGGAGTCGGTTATCTTCTGAATGTCCATGAGGGACCTAATGCAATCCGGTGGAAGCTGCCCGAAGGCAGAGAGAGTCCGGCGGTGCTGGAAGCCGGTATGGTGACCACCGATGAGCCGGGGATCTACCTGGAAGGGAAATACGGCATCCGCACGGAGAATGAGCTGGTCTGTAAAACGGGCGTGAAGAATGAATACGGGCAGTTCATGGAATTCGAGATTCTGACCATGACTCCCATCGATCTGGACGGGATTCTGCCAAAGGAGATGACCAGGCAGGAACGGGCGTGGCTGAACGCTTACCACGCAAAGGTCTACAAAACGCTGGCGCCTGATCTCAGTGAAGAAGAGCGGGCGTGGCTTAGAGAATATACGAGAGAAATCTGATTCGTCGGATTGCTCAGAAAACGGGGAAAAGGAACCCGTGAGACTGTGAGATTTCCGGATTGACAAATGGAATCATGTGTCATATAATCGCTTTCAGTTTTGCTTGAAAGAAGGAAAAGTGATGACAAAAGACATGACGAACGGATCACCGGTCCGACTGATTATCGGATTTGCTGTTCCCATGTTTCTGGGAATGCTGTTTCAGCAGTTTTACAGCATGGTGGATACCATCATTGTGGGAAAATATCTGGGAGTCCATCCTCTGGCCGGCGTGGGTTCCACGTCTTCTCTGAACTTTATGGTGATTGGATTCTGCACCGGAATCTGCAACGGTTTTGCGATTCCGGCGGCTCAGATGTTCGGCGCCAGGGAGGAGAGCCGGCTGCGCAGGTTTGTAACCAACAGCGCGTGGCTCTGCATCGGATTTTCCGTGTGCATGACCCTTCTGGTGGTGGCGCTCACAAGACCGGTGCTTCTGCTGATGAACACGCCGGAGGAGATTTTTACATATGCCTATCTCTATATTGTGATCATTTTCTGGGGAATTCCCTGTACCTTTTTGTACAATCTTCTGGCGGCCGTGATCCGCTCTCTGGGAGACAGCAAGACGCCGGTTTTCTTTCTGGCGGTCTCGTCGGTTCTGAATATTGCACTGGATTTTGTGTCTATTCTGGTTCTCCATATGGGAGTGGAAGGTCCTGCCCTGGCGACGGTGATCTCCCAGGGAATCTCCGGGGGAATCTGCCTTTTGTATATGCGGAAGAAATATCCGATCCTGAAGGCGTCGAAGGAAGAGTGGAGGCCGGACGGAAAATATATGAAGCGTCTGTGCTTTATGGGCATTCCCATGGGGCTCCAGTACTCGGTCACAGCCATCGGGACCCTGGTCCTCCAGGCGGCGATCAACGGTATGGGGGCTTCCGTAGTGGCAGGAATCACTGCGGCCCAGAAGATCAATGCATTTATTGCCTGTCCGGTGGAGGCTCTGGGACAGACCATGGCTCCCTACACCGGACAGAATGTAGGCGCTGGGAAGACCGAACGGATCGGAAAAGGAGTCCTGCAGGCTTCCCTGGTGGGATTCGCGGTGTCCGGCCTCTGCTTCCTGACCGCTCTTCTGGCCGGAAAAGAGCTGGTGCTTTTATTCCTGGATGCGAAAGAAACCGAGATCATCGCCTACGCTTATCGGTTTCTCCTGTGCTGCACCGGGGGCTACTGCCTTCTGACCCTGGTCAACACCGTGCGGTTCACGATTCAGGGAATGGGATTCTCCGTATTCGCCATTCTCTCCGGCGTGATGGAGATGATCGCCCGGATTCTCGTGGCGGTCGTCATCGCCGGCCGCTTCGGCTTTGCCGGAATCTGTTTCGCCCACCCGGCCGCCTGGCTGTTCGCCGACGCCTTCCTAATTCCCGCATTCTTTTATTGCCGTCGGAAACTGTACCGCTCAAAGGCCATATAACATATCTATTAAAACGCCTCCGGTATGGAACCACTGAACCAATCGTTTATATCCATATGCCCACCAGAGTCAGCCGCAGAGGGCGCGAGTCCCCCTTGAAGGCCCTTTTAAGGGGCGCTTTTCGCTTTGACGAAATCCACTGCCTACGCAGACCCGGCGCGAAGCTCCTGCTGAGCGCCGCTGGTCGAAGTTGGCAGTTAGTTCGGCAAAGCCTTGACCCGGGCCTTCAAGGGGGACTCGCGCCCTCTGCAGCGTGGCTGTATTGATGACTCTTCCGATTCTCCAAATTCCCCCTCATTTCATATTGCAGAAAATGTAGAAAATATGGTATAATCTCACCAGAAAGCCAATCTGGAGGTGTGAAATATGAGATTGAATTCTTCCAAAGTGAAGATATCGTTCAATTCTCCTGTGATCCTGTCCTTTACGATCATCTGCTTTGTATCTCTATTGCTGGGTCTGATCACAAAAGGAAAGACCACGGACCTGTTCTTCAGCGTCTACCGCTCCTCTCTGCTGAATCCTGCCACCTACGTCCGGTTCGCGGGCCATGTATTTGGACATGCAGGCTGGGAGCATTTCCTTGGGAACATCATGCTGATTCTGGTGGTGGGTCCCCTGCTGGAAGAAAAGTACGGCTCTTCCAATATGCTGTTCGTGATTCTGGCGACGGCTCTGGTGACCGGTATTGTGAACTTTATCTTCTTTCCGAGAGTTCAGCTCTTAGGGGCCAGCGGCGTCGTATTCGCGCTGATTCTTCTGTCCTCTTTCACCAGCATCCGGGAGGGTTCCATACCGCTGACCTTTATCCTGGTAGCGCTGATCTATCTGGGTGAACAGGTCTATCAGGGAATCTTTGTACAGGACAATGTTTCCAATCTGACTCATATCCTGGGCGGAATCGTCGGCGCAGGCTTGGGATATGTGATGAATAAAAATAAAATGAACCGATATTGAGGAGGTAAGCTACTATGGCAATCAATCTACAAAAGGGACAGAAAGTCAGCCTGAAAAAAGGATCTTCTTCCGCCGGACTTGGAGAGATCCTGGTGAATCTGAACTGGAACGCGAAGCCCAAGGGATTTTTGAAGGGGCTTCTGTCCTCGGGGATCGACCTGGACCTGGGCTGTCTTTTTGAGTTAAAGGACGGAAGCAAAGGCGCCGTGCAGGCTCTTGGCAACGCATTCGGTACGCTGAATCGGCCGCCCTTTATCGCGCTGGATGGAGACGACCGTACCGGAGCGGCTGCAGCAGGAGAGAACTTAAGGATCAACGGTAATGAGATCAAGAACATCCAGAGAATCCTGGTATATACCTTTATCTATGAAGGCGTGGCCAACTGGAAACAGGCAGACGCCACGGTTACTTTGAAGTATCCGGGCGCGGAAGATCTGATCGTGAAGATGGATACCTTCAATTCTTCGAACAAGATGTGCGCGCTGGCCCTTCTGGAGAATGTCAACGATGAGACCTTCAGCGTGGAGAAGATCGTCCAGTTCTATCAGGGACATGAGGATATGGACCGGGCGTTTGCCTGGGGACTCCGCTGGAGAGCAGGACGCAAATAAAATGAAAAAAAGGAACGGATACTTTCAGGAAGTGTCGGTTCCTTTTTTGACGGTGGAAGCAAAGGAAAGAAGGGGATCTGAATCATGAAAGAGAAAAATACAAAACGTCTCGCGCAGCTGGGACTTCTGACTGCCCTGTCTCTGATTGCCAGCTATATTGAACTTCTGATTCCCATGCCCATCGGGATTCCAGGGGTGAAGCTTGGACTTGCCAATCTGATGATTGTGTGGACGCTGTATGCTATGGGGCCGAAGGAAGCGCTGGCGGTGAACGGTGTGCGGATCGTCCTTTCCGGTTTTTTGTTCGGGAACCTGTCCATGATTCTGTACAGCCTGGCGGGGGCTGCCGTCAGCTTTGTCTTCATGTATCTGGCCAAAAGATCGGGCGCTTTCCGGATGGCCGGGGTCAGCATCATCGGCGGAGTGATGCACAATGTGGGGCAGCTTCTGGCAGCTATGCTGGTGCTGGAGACTGGTAGTCTGATTTACTACGGGCCGGTACTGCTTCTGGCCGGTCTGCTCACCGGATTTCTGATCGGAGTCATCGCGGGGGAGGTGTGGAAGCGGGTACATATTAGATAAAACTGTCCAACGTTCATTTTTTTGCTTGGGATGTCTTGCATATTTCCTGGAATTCATATAAGATAAAGAAAAAACTTCGCAATGGGGGATTCTGTATGGATTTTCAGGGATTTTTATCGGGCAGCGTGTTTGACGCGTACGAGTATTTTGGAGCGCATATGGGCAAAGACGGCGTGACTTTTCGGATCTATGCGCCGAACGCCGGGAAGGTGGAACTGCAGGGAGACTTCAACGGATGGGAGCTTCAGGAACTGAAGAAAGGAGAGCATCCCGGCGTCTACTGCGGGACGTTTGCGGACGCGGTTCCGGGGATGTATTATAAATACTGCATCACAGACCGGCAGGGGCGAGGCGTCATGCACTGCGATCCCTACGGAATGCTGATGGAGCTGCGCCCGGGATTTGCTTCCAGAATTGTGGACCGAAGCTATCCATTCCAGGATCAGAGCTGGATGAAAAAGCGGGACAAGAACTACAATCGTCCCATGAATATCTACGAACTGCACGCAGGCTCCTGGAGGAAGAAGGAGGACAACTCCTGGTACAATTATGAGGAGCTGGGGGAACAGTTGATTCCCTATCTGAAAAAGATGGGCTTTAACTTCATCGAATTTCTGCCCCTGTCGGAACATCCGGCGGATTGTTCCTGGGGATACCAGAACACCGGGTTTTTTGCGCCCACTTCCCGATACGGGAGTCCCCGGCAGTTAAAGGCGCTGGTGGACAGGCTTCACCAGAACGACATCGGCGTGATCATGGACTTTGTGCCGGTGCATTTTGCCACGGACAATTATGGACTTTTGAATTTTGACGGAACCCCTCTCTATGAGTTTCCTCATCCGGATACGGCCTACAGCGAGTGGGGGACCATGAATTTTATGCACAGCAGGGGAGAGGTCCAAAGCTTTCTTCAGTCTGCCGCCGACTACTGGCTGACGGAGTTCCATATGGACGGAATCCGTATGGACGCCATCAGCCGCGCCATTTATTGGAAAGGGGATCCGGCAAGAGGGGTAAATGAAAAGGCGGTGAACTTTCTGCGCAATATGAACGCAGGTTTACATAAGAGACACCCATCGGCCATGCTGATGGCGGAAGACTCTACGGATTTTCCAAAAGTGACCGCTCCCACGGAGTATGACGGACTTGGCTTTGACTACAAGTGGGATATGGGCTTTATGAACGATACCCTGCGTTTCTTCCAGACGGCGCCGGTGTATCGGCCCTATGACTACCATAAGCTCAGCTTTTCCATGATGTATTTTTACAGCGATCTCTTTCTGCTGCCTTTCTCCCACGACGAGGTGGTGCACGGGAAGGCGACCATCATCCAGAAAATGTGGGGCGATTATGAATACAAGTTCCCCCAGGCGAAGGCCTTTTACACGTATCTTTATACCCATCCAGGCAAGAAGCTGAACTTTATGGGCAACGAATTCGGCCAGTTCCGGGAATGGGATGAGAATCGGCAGCAGGACTGGGAGCTTCTTTCCTATCCTATACATGATGCGTTCCACCGATTTTATGAGCGGCTTTCCAACCTGTATCTGACGGAGCCGGCGCTTCATGACGGGGAGTACAATTCGGAATGCTTTGAGTGGCTGGAAGTGGATGCGGCGGATTATGTGACCTATGCCTATGAACGGCGGGCTTCCGGGGAGACGATTTTGACGGTGATGAATCTGTCAGATCAGTTCTGGAAAGAGTTTAAAGTTGGGATTCCCATGCTGTATGAGCTGGAGGAACTGCTCCATACCGACTGGGAGACCTACGGAGGCAATACAAAGGAGACCGATCAGACCTGGCGGGTGGAGGAGGAGCCCCACAAAGAAAGGCCCCATACCCTGGTGGTGGACCTGCCGCCTTTTTGCGCAAGGATCTTTAAAGTAATAAAGGTAAGGAAAAAGAAAATGATCCCAGGAGGTCCGTCTTATGCAGGAGAATTCCAGGATGATCATACAGATTGCCGTTTGCGACGATAACCGGACCGATCGTCTGCAGATGGCAGAACTGACTGAGAAAATCATGAAGGAAAGGGGAATTGCGTGCGCTGTTTCATAGTAATGAAAGCGGAACTGCCCTGCTTTCGGTCATTCAGAGCGGCGCGCAGTTTCCTATTCTTCTGGACATGGTGATGGATCGGCTGGACGGGATGGAGTTTGCCTCCGCTCTTCGGAAACAGGGAGACAAGATTGCCATGATCTTTATCTCGAATAACCGGGAGCTGGAGCTGTCCACCGGTGAGATTCTGCCGGTCAGCAAATACCGGCTGGGAGTCCTGCAGCGTCAGATGGTGGATTACTTAAGCATCTGACGGAGCGGAAGAAGGATGGTTACTTTATAAACCTCCATGCCCGCACATTTGGCACCACCACCTGTCCAGTCATTGATGGCAAAAGGACGTATAGTAAAATGATAAAAGACAGAGTACCGTGTCGTAAATTCATCCAGTTTGGTGCAACAACCAGAGAGCTTCTTGAAATGGCTGACTGGCTTAAGGAAGGTGGTTGTAAGATGACCGCAATGGAAAGCACAGCGTCTTATTGGAAGAACCAGCCGCACAGGCTGTCAATTCCGTTATTGGCACAGACATGAGTCGTTTTCCTACAGACAGACACATATCTTCCTGGGCAGGACTATGCCCCGGCGATAATGAGAGTGCCGGAAAGCGCCGGTAGTTACTGCCTGATGCTGCCAGTTAATTTCAAAATGAACGTCAAAAAGTTTGATAGGGGTGGTCTGCGTTTTTTTGACTACTTGGGAGTTTTTGTTTCATAGTAAAAATCATATTCGTATTCTGTTTTGACCAGATTGCCATATTGTCCGATGATTTGCCGGATGACCTTCAGACCCAGACCGTGTTCCGGTCTGGTTTCTTTGTGAATCCAGTCCAGCGTGGCGGCGTTTTCGCAGACAAATACAAAGAAATTGTTTCGGATGTGCAGATCCAGACGGATATATCAGTGTCTGATTCCCGGCGCCAGAGCGGCTTCCATCGCGTTGTCCATGATGTTCATGATGTTCATGATCAAAGAACAGAGTTCTGTATCTGTCAGAGGAAGCTGTCTGGGAGCGTGGGTCCGGGTAAGACGCACTTCGACTCCTGCGTCGGCTGCGGCGCTTAACTTACTGTTCAAAATAATATCCAGCATTTCATTGCCGCTCTGGATCACAGAGGGGACTTTTTCATTCTGACCGATCAGGTCATCCAGATAATCCACAATTTTTGAACGGGCGTACTTAAGGACCTGCAGGCTTCTGGCGGAAGATTGCCGCAAGCGGGGGATTCGGAGACGGAAGCCGCATTCTGGAACGCTTTCCGGAAGGCGGACCGGTATTCCGAAGAAGCACTGGCAGGACTTCTGCGCTGCTACGGAACCATGGTTACGGTTGTATAAGATATTCCGGTCTCCTCTGCGATCCTTGTACGCGTCCATCCCTGCTTCGTCAATTTCAGAACCTTTTCAATCACCCTTTTCTTTTTTTCACAGTTCACGGTATGCTCCCTGGTTGGGAATTTTTCTTTTCCGTATTCTTTTTCCCAGTAGTCAGCGGTCCCTTTTCCCTCATAATGGGACGCAGACACAGGAATCCCTATATTCGCAGCGACCAGAAAAGTGATCACTGTTTTAGCGGCATCCGTTAAACCTTTCAACAAATGGAAACGGTCACTGATCTGTATGATATCTGCATTCGCCTGATTCACGGCGCTGTTATAAGATACAGATCCATCACGGGAGACAATCTCAAGATTTGGAAAAGAAGACAGCCACTCTGCAACGTCCCTGATCTCACGCGATGGGAGCAGATCAATGATCCTGTGTGTATCAATATCTATCATAATGGTTCCATAGGTACGCCTCTTTTTAAAGGCAAAATCGTCTATACATATCTTAGTAATCTTTTCTTTCACTGGGAGGGGTATCTTTTTTTTAAGAGATTGCAGATGGTGCTTTTCCCCACCTCTGCAATCCCATTACTCAAAATATCAGCCGCATTCAGGGAACTGACATTCAGGGAAACTTCCACAATCTTATCCAGGAGCCGGTTGCTTTTTTTGGATTTTGGTCCTATAAAAGAGAAGGTTTCTGCGAATGTGGTGCGGCTGCACTCTGGATTAGTACAGAACATTTTTCTATTGCTCAAGATGATTCTGCTTTTCATGCCCATGACAGGAAGATCCTGAAAACTACGTTCATAAACACTATGTTTTTTGGAAGAAGCACACCCACAATAAGGGCATATAACTTCTTCCCTGTTGGAAACAACACGGATAACGATGGTGTCCCCACTCATTTCGTGACTTATATAATCCAGGTTCGGATCCAAAAGCTTGATGAATTCATCCATATGCAGCATCTCCATATCATAAATAATCAACCAGCTATAAGTATACCATATATGGTCAGGAAAATCATCCATTTTCAACTAACTTTGGAAAGAACCTGTTTTTTGAAAAAAAGTGGGTGATTTTTTTGAGATGGGGTCTGAAAGCCTTAGAAAATAAGGGCTGAAGATTCCGAGAAGTTATCCTATGGAAAGGGAGGTTCTGCTTGGGATCGAGAGCGCTGGTTATTATCCGAAGGAAACTTTGATCCGCAGGGATCTGCTGAACCTGTCGGAACCGGTGGTGAATATCCGTCTGTACAGCCGGCCGAACCTGCAGGGAGCCGCCGCGGGCTGCGAGTGGCTGACTGGTCGGCTGGGAGAAGAGCAGGGACCCTTCCCGGCGGAGGTGACGGCCGAACGAATCCGTCCGGTGGGACTTCAATTTTCTAAATATGAACAGGCAGAGGGGGAACACAGGCTTTTCTTCCGGGGATTTACCAAGGAGGAGCTGATCGGCCGTCCTTATCTTCTGAAGGACATGGTTCCTCCGGTTCCCTTTGTACTGACAGAGCGGCGGGGGATCAATGAGTATGTGGCAGAATTGCCAAAAGGCAGTACCTGGAAGGCTGACGAAGGGGCTTCTCTGCTTCGAATCTACCGTTCGATATCCGATCCGTCGGGAGCTTATGCGATCCCGGTGGAGAGCGGGGAGGCGTGCAGGCTTCTGTGACCGCGCCTGCGGGCGGCTGTCATTATAAGGGCAGAGAAATCCGAAATACACTGCCAAGCTCTGGCTGGCTTTCCACCTCGATGGAGCCGCCGCAGAGGGCGACGATCTTATGGACCAATGGGAGTCCGAGACCGTTGCCCTTTTTCTTATGGGAAGTATCTCCCTGGTAAAATTTATCGAAAATCCGCGGCTGTACCTCGGGGGACATGCCGATGCCGGAGTCCTGGACGGTGACCACAATCCTGGATTCCTGGATCTGAGCCGTGACGCAGATCTCTCCGCCCTGGGGTGTGAATTTGATCGCGTTTTCCAGAAGATTGTTCCAGATATGAGCGGTCAGCTCCAGATTGCCGTTCCAGGTAATGGGCGCCAGTTCCGGATAGATGTTCAGGCCTTTGGCGGACCAGGACGGCTCCAGTCTTAAGATGCACCGGCGGATCTGTTCGTCCAGCCGGAAGGATTCCTTTTCGCTGATAATGCTCTGATTTTCCAGCCGGGACAGGCTTAAGATATTGCCGGTCATGCGGGAAAGCTCCCGGGTGCTCTGGATGATGGTGTTTAAGTATTCCTCCCGCTCCTCCTGAGTCAGCGTGTCGTCCTGCAGCAGCGTGGCGTAGCCGCTGATGGACGCCAGAGGGGTCTTGAATTCATGGGAGACATTGGAGATAAAGTCAGTGTGCAGCGTCTGGGTGCTGTTCAGCTCCCGAACCATCTGATTAAAGCTGTTCCATAAGTCGTACATCTCACTTTTGGGGCCGTGGAGCGGCGGATTTAAGTGGATGTCATAGTTTCCCTCCGCTACCTTCTGCATGGCCTTGGACAGCTCCATGATGGGATTCAGCACATGGTGCAGGGCAAACATGCTGACCAGAGAGCCGAAGACCACACTGATCAGAGCCAGAAGCGTGAGGATATGGAGACTGGTCAGAGGCAGGGAGATCAGCCTCCAGACGTTAAAGCGGTTGAACAGATGAACCGTAAAGCCGATGGCGACCATGGTGAAGACCATAATCCAGAAAAAGGCGACGACGATCCGGAACCAGATGGAGTAAAAATGAATCTTCATCGCCCGATCATCCCCTTGTAGCCCAGTCCCCGCACGGTCTGGATCTGAAAATAGGGAACCTCCCGGAAGCGGTCCCGAAGCCGGTTGATATGGACGTCCACGGTCCGGATGTCCGTTTCCGAATCGTAGCCCCACAGCTCGTCCATGATCTGCTGACGGGTAAACGTATGATTCGGAAAGGACAAAAGCTTGTACAGAAGCTGAAATTCCTTCTGAGGCAGGATCTGGGAACGGCCGTCGATGGTCACCGTCAGATTGATATAGTCCAGGCACACATGTTCAAACTCCAGTTTCTTTTCGAAGATGATCCTGGAGCGGCGAAGGAGCGCTTCCACCCGGAGCAGAAGTTCGTTGACATCGATGGGCTTGACCATATAGTCGTCGATACCCAGCTTAAAGCCCTTAAGCTTGTCCGGAAAAGTGTCCCTGGCGGTGATCACCAGGATCGGGAGCTGGTAGCCGCTTTCCCGCAGCTCCCGGGTCAGATCATAGCCGTCCATCCGGGGCATCATAAGATCCGTGATGATCAGATCAATGTAAGTCTGATCCAGAAGGGAGAGGGCTTCCTCCCCGTCAAAGGCGGCAGTTACCTGATAATTATTCTTCATAAGGACTCTGCAGATCAGCTTATTGAGCATCTGGTCGTCTTCTACTACCAAAATATGAAACATAAAAAGCACCTCTATTGTGAATTTTCATTTATTTTCTGCTTTTTATCATATATAATGATTGTGAACGGATTGTGAAGTCTCTATAAAAAGATGTAGAATTTATATTCTGTTTAAATTGATGTCATAATCTGAACAGGACAAAAATGAGGAGGATAATGAGAAAATGGACAGAAAAAGATATATGGCATTGGGTCTTTCAGTGGTCCTTGGCATGAGCATGACGGCATGCCAGAAGGAAGAAGAACCGGAAGAAGAAGTCGCGGTAGCCGTGGAAGTTGAGAACCCAAGGACCGGCGAGCTGACTGTAGATACGGCTTACATAGGAACTGTTGCACCTCAGGAGCAGGTGTATGTGATCCCAAAGGCGTCTGGAACCGTGACAGAGACCTTTTTTGAGGTGGGAGATCAGGTCCAGGAAGGGGATGTGCTTTTTAAGATCGACGACGAAGCCGCCCAGCTTCAGATGGCGAATGCAAGAGCCGCCTATGATTCCGCCCAGGCGGGGATTACAGCCCAGAGCAGCGGCGCCAGAGATCTTCAGAACTATCAGACGGAGGAGCAGATCCGTCAGCTCCGGGAGAGCCTCGATGATACCGACGTCAAGATCAATGAACTGGAGGATGACCTGGGAGACTTGAGGGATGCGGGAAGCAAGCTGTCTTCGGCAAAAAAGCAGGCGCAGGAAGGGGCGAACATGGCCGGGACCGCGTATTATGCGGCGCAGCTGGAACTGACCCCTCAGATTGAGGCAAAGAAGGCAGAGCTTGCAGAGACCCAGAAGCAGCTTGCCGCAGTTTGGGCTCAGATCGACGCGGCCAAAGAAAATGCGGCAGGCAGCAGTACCGAAATTCCCCCTTCAGACGGCAGCGGCAGTACAGAAACAGATGGAGCAGCAGGCGGAGCGAGTGTTGATACCAGCGCGCTGGAGGCGCAGGCAAAAGAGCTTCAGACAAAAGCAGACGGGCTGGGAACAGAAGTGCAGGCTCTGACGAACCAGCTGGATGGAGTAAAGGCAAAATTCGACCAGGCCCAGACCGGCGTCAACCAGCTCCAGACCCAGATCGACTCCATCAACGCCGCCAAGACCCAGATCAAAACCGGCATCGATTCTGCGGAAGACGGAAGAGATACGATCAATGACAATCTTGCCATGGCGGAGCAGGCCTACGCCATCACTCAGAACGAGATCTATCCGGAGACAGACGCCGTGAGCGCGGCCCAGCTTCAGCAGGCATCCATCGGCATTGACTCTGCCAAGATGCAGCTTGACTTCTGCACGGTCACCTCCCCCATCAGCGGGATTGTGGAGTCCGTCAGTGTGGAGAAGAACGGAATGGCGGCGGCCGGCAACCCGGCGTACATCATTTCCAATAAAGAGTCCATGACCGTTACCTTCCATGTGGCGGAGAAGGCAAAGAATGCCCTCACCGTCGGCGAGCATGTCCGGGTGGAGCGGGACGGGACCGATTACGACGGCGTCATCACCGAGATCGGGACGATGACGAATCCTCAGACGAAGCTCTTCCAGGTAAAAGCCACGGTGGCAGGAGCGGGAGCTTCTCTGCCCAACGGAGTGTCTGTAAAGGTATATGCAACAACCGAAAAGGATTCCGGGAAGCTGATCCTTCCCTATGATTCCATCTACTTCTCCGCGGGAGACGCTTATGTATACTGCGTGGAAGACGGAAAGATTGTAAAAACGGATGTGACCGTAGGGCTTATGAGCGATACGGAAGCGGTGATCGAAGAAGGCGTAACAGCGGACAGTCAGGTCATCAGCAACTGGTCGTCCAAGCTGAGAAACGGAGTGGAGGCCAATGTGGTGTCCGTGAACGGAGAGCCGGCTGCGGATGCCGCGTCGCCGGAGGAAGAGGCAGAGGAGCCGACCGACGGGCCGGAAGAGACCGGCAGCGATGCAGAGGAGCCGTTAGAAGCGCCTGACGACGATACAGAGACGACAGGGGAGGCAGAATAGTATGGGTTTAACGAGACTGTCGTTAAAAAGACCGGTTTCCACGCTGCTTCTGGTCCTGGCGCTGGTGGTCTTTGGATTTTCTTCTTTGACCACCCTTCGCCTGGAACTGATGCCGGATATGGATATGCCGATTATGATGGTGATGACCATCTATCCGGGAGCGGACCCGGAGTCCGTGGAGGCGCTGGTCAGCAGTGAGATCGAGGGCCAGGTGGCGAGCTTAAGCGGCGTGGATTCGGTCATGTCCTACTCTCAGGAAAATATGTCCATGGTCCTCTTGCAGTATGATTACAGCGTGGATACCAATGACGCCTATCTGGATCTGCGGGCGGCCCTTGATATCACGGCCTCTTCCCTGCCGGAAGACTGTCAGGAGCCTATGGTCATCCAGATGGATATCAACGCCATGCCGAGCATTATGTATTCCGTCAGCACTACCGACGGAAGCGACGCCTACTCTCTGGTCAACGACACGATTGTGCCGGAGCTGGAGGCGGTCAGCACGGTGGCCAGCGTGGATGTGACCGGAGGACGGGAGCATTACATTCGGGTGCTGTTAGATGAGGAAGCGCTGAACCAGTACGGACTCAGCATGAGCCAGGTGGCACAGTCCATCGGCGCCACCGACTTTACGATCCCCTTAGGCTCCCTGGAACAGGGCAGCCAGTCCATCAGCGCCATCAGTACCTCTGAAAATCAGACGGTGGAAGAATTAAAGCGGATTCCCCTGTTCACAGGAGTGGGGAGCCTGATTCAGCTTTCGGATGTGGCGGAAGTAAGCTGGTCCCAGAAGGAGCAGGACAGCATCAGCCGGTTTAACGGGGAGGATACCATCAGCGTATCGGTGACCAAGAATCAGACGGCCAGCACCATCGGCATGGTCAATGACGTAAAGCGGGTCATGAACCAGATGCAGGAGGAGAATGAGAATCTGATGATGGATATCTCCATGGATATGTCCGACCAGATTAAAGAGGCGGTAGGCTCCGTGGCCAGCACCCTGGTGATGGGCGTCGTTCTCTCCATGATCATTCTCTTCCTCTTCTTTGGAGACTGGAAGGCCAGCCTGATCGTGGGAAGCGCCATGCCCATCTCCCTGCTGGTGACGATCATTGTCATGGCGGTGGCAGGTTTCTCTTTGAATATGATCACGCTGGGAGCGCTGGTCATCGCCATCGGTATGATGGTGGACAGTTCCATCGTGGTACTGGAGAGCTGTTTTCGGTCCAAGGACCGGATGCCGGACTTCAAAGAGGCGGCTTTGCAGGGTGCCCGGGGCGTGGTGGGTTCCATCATCGCGTCCACCATCACGACGGTGGTCGTGTATCTGCCCCTCTGTATTCAGGAGGGCTTAAGCGGACAGATTTTCGGACAGCTTGGCTATACCATCATCTTCGCCATGCTGGCGTCGCTGGTGTCGGCCATGACGCTGGTGCCTCTGTTCTTCCAGTTGTTTAAACCGAAGGAAAAGAAAGAGCTTAAGATCAACAATTTTCTGGACTGGATGCGGAATGGATATGACGGGATGGAACGAATGCTGCTTCACCGAAAGAAGCGGTGCGTGCTTTTTGCGGTTGTGCTTCTGGTGCTGTCCTTTGTGCTGGCGTCCTATATGGAGACGGAACTGATGCCTTCCATGGATGAGGGTATGGTCAGTATCAGCGCTACTTTCCGCTCCGGTACCAAAGTATCGGAAGTCGATGAGAGGATGCAGCGTCTGGAAGAGATGGTCGCTTCTCATGAAGATGTGGAGAACTACACGCTGACCGCGCAGAAAGGTTCCGCTTCCATTTCGGTGAATCTGAAAGAGGATCGGAAAATGTCCAGTCAGGAAGTGGCGGATCAGTGGATTGAGGATACCAAAGACATCGTGGATATCCAGCTGGAGATCGAGGTGAGCAGCCAGATGTCTGCCATGATGTCTACGGGAGCCAGCGCGTCCGTGACACTGGAATCCACGGATCTTGATGACATCAAAGAGGCCGCTTCCATCATGCAGGAGGCTGCCTGGACGGTTCCGAATGTGCTGAATGTGTCGAACAGCGCCGGGGAGACGTCCACCCAGATCCGGGTGGTGGTGGACCCTCTGGAGGCCATGGGCCACGGGATGGCGCCTGCCCAGGTGGCGGGAGCCATGTACAGCATGATCAGCGGAACCGAAGCCATGACCGTCACTTCCAACGGAGACGAATACAGCGTCTTTTTGGAATTCCCGGAAGGAACCTACGACGATGCGAGCAAGCTTCTTGGCGCCTCCATATCCGGGATTCCTCTGTCGGAGCTTGCGACTTTAACCTATACGGATTCCCAGCAGACCGTTATGAAGACCGACGGAAAGTATACGCTGACGGTCAATGTCACCTGTCTTTCCGATGACATGAGCGAGATACAGGACCGTCTGGATGAACTGGCAGAGGAAGCGGATTTTCCCAATACCGTGGAGATTGCCCAGAACAGTATGGATGAGATGATGATCGAGTCCTTTACGGCTCTCGGGAAAGCCATCGCGGCGGCGATCTTCCTGGTATTCCTTGTGATGGCCATGCAGTTCGAGTCTCCGAAATACTCGCTGATGGTTATGCTCAGCATCCCCTTCAGCCTGATCGGTTCCCTGGGGCTTTTGTTCCTCACTGGAGAGGCCATCAGTATGACCTCCCTGATGGGTATTCTGATGCTGGTAGGTATCGTGGTGAACAACGGCATTCTCTATGTGGACGGAGTCAATGAGCTGCGCAAGCGGATGCCCATTGAGGATGCCCTTGTAAGAAGCGGACAGACCAGGCTTCGTCCGATCCTGATGACCACTCTGACCACCGTGATCTCCATGATTCCCATGGCTATGGGGCTTGGAAGCGGTACGGAGATGATGTCCGGAATGGCGATTATCATCATCGGCGGCCTTGTGGCCTCCACCCTTCTGATTCTGATTCTGATGCCGGTATTCTATCTGCTGGTGTACGGAAGAAGCAAAAAGGAGCGCAGAGAACGCCGTCAGAAATTTTACTTCTGGAGAAAAACGAAGAAGGAGGATGATCCTTTTACTTTATAAAGGCGTAATTGTAGATATTATACAAAATGGCTGTCGAGAAGACAGCCATTTTGTAATATTTTGTCGAAAAAACGGATTTCTTGACGATAGTATTTGCTTGTAAGCCTCTGCCATTTTTCCTATAATTCTTACTGTGAATGCTGATAACTTTTGTATGAAGCTGTAGAAAGGAGACAGATAACATGGGAATGAAGGAGGATACTGCATGAGCAAATGGAGCGTCGGGATTGCGGATGATAACGAAAGAATGGTAGAAATTCTGGATGAGATCTTACGTCGTGATGAAGAACTCCAGATTGTGGGAGTTGCCAGGAATGGGGAAGAAGCGTGTCAGATGATCAAAGACAAAGAACCAGATATTGTACTTTTGGACATTATCATGCCGAAACTGGACGGACTTACGGTGATGGAGCGCATCGGACAGGATACGCAGATTCAGAAGAAACCGGAATTCGTCGTGATCTCCGCGATCGGTCAGGAAAGAATTACAGAAGACGCTTTTCTACTGGGTGCCAGTTATTACATCATGAAGCCATTTGATCATGACATGCTTTTAAATCGCATTCAGAATCTGAAAACTGACAGGCAGAAGAAACGGGCGGAGATCCGCAGAGTTGCGCCTTATGAGACCAAGATGGCCTATATTGAGCGTAATCTGGAAACGGACGTAACCAATATGATCCATGAGATCGGCGTACCTGCTCACATTAAAGGCTATCAGTATCTGAGAGATGCGATTATGATGGCGGTGGAAGATATGAACATGCTGAACTCCATTACGAAAATCCTCTATCCAACCATAGCCAAGAACCATCAGACCACGCCCAGCAGAGTGGAAAGGGCAATCCGGCATGCCATCGAGGTTGCCTGGAGTCGGGGAAAGATGGATACCATCGATGAGCTTTTTGGCTACACGGTCAGCGTCGGAAAAGGAAAGCCGACGAATTCCGAATTTATCGCGCTGATCGCGGACAAAATTCGTCTGGACTATAAAAAGCACGCATAATTTATGAAAACTTCTTTTCATGCCCCACGGTTTGCGGTATAATAAATATATCTTTATATTACATAAGCCGGAGGGGAAGCATGAAGAAGAGGGTTTTGTTTATTGCATCGGAGTGCGTGCCGTTTATCAAGACGGGAGGCCTTGCAGATGTTGTGGGTTCTTTGCCGAAGTATTTCGACCAGGAAAAGTATGAGGTGCGGGTGATTCTTCCCAACTACCTGTGTATCGCTCCTGGGTGGAAAGAAAAGATGAATTTTGTTACGAATTTCTATATGGATATGGCATGGAGAAGTCAATACGTGGGAATTCTTGAGATGGAGTACGAGGGAATCCAGTATTACTTTATCGACAATGAATATTATTTTGCCGGAGACAAACCCTATGGCTATATTCACGAGGATGTGGAGAAATTTGCCTTTTTCTCAAAAGCAGCGCTGTCGATTCTGCCGGTGGTAGAATTTAAGCCGGACATCATACACTGTCACGACTGGCAGACCGGACTGGTTCCGGTATTTTTAAAGGACAGCTTTCATGAGGGTGAGTTTTATGCCAATACGAAATCCGTCATGACCATTCATAACCTGAAGTTTCAGGGAATCTGGAATATCCCGGCGATACAGGATGCAACCGGTCTTGACATGTCTTATTTTACAGCAGATAAATTGGAAGCATTTGGGGACGCCAATTATCTGAAAGGAGGGATCGTTTATTCGGATTACGTGACGACCGTAAGCCGCACCTATGCGGAAGAGATTAAGAGTCCGTATTTTGGGGAACATTTGGATGGGCTTATGCGCGCGCGTTCCGGCAGTCTTTTCGGGATTGTGAACGGACTGGATTATCAGGAGTGGAATCCTGCGTCCGATGCACTGATCAGTAAGAATTATACGGAGAAGACATTCCGGACAGATAAGGTGAAGAACAAGCTGGAGCTGCAGAAGGAGCTTGGGCTTGAGGTGAACAGGAAGACGATGCTGATTGGCATCATATCCAGGCTGACGGATCAAAAGGGCTTTGACCTGATTGATTGTGTGATGGACGAACTGTGTCAGGATAACATCCAGATCGTCGTGCTTGGAACCGGGGAGGAGCGTTACGAGAATATGTTCCGGCATTTTGCATGGAAATATGGCGGTAAAGTAGTGGCATGTATCTATTATTCCAATGAGTTATCTCATAAGATCTATGCTGCCTGCGATGCATTTTTGATGCCGTCACAGTTTGAACCCTGCGGACTCAGTCAGCTTATGAGTCTTCGCTACGGTACTTTGCCCATCGTCCGCGAGACGGGAGGCTTAAAGGATACCGTGGAACCTTACAATGAATTCGAAGAGACAGGCACGGGCTTCGGATTTACGAATTATAATGCACATGAGATGCTCTCAGCAATTCGTTATGCGGAGTCGGTCTATTACGATAAAAAACGTTCCTGGAACAAGATGGTGGAGCGTGCGATGGCCGCGGATTTTTCCTGGAAAAATTCGGCAAAGCAGTATGAAGCACTGTATGACAAGATGACCGATTAAAAAGATACGGCGCAGGTCGAAGCGCTTGCTGCGAAGACCGTAAGAACATGAATAATTCCTCTTTATTTTCACATACTAAGCTTGCAAGTATGAAAAATAAGGAGGAATTTTTTATGTCAGAATTATCAGAACTGGATGTTCAGAACCTTCGTCACCTGATTGGCGGAAGCGAGACCTGCCACGCGAAGTTCAGCGCTTACGCGGCCAAGGCGAGCGACAGCCAGGTGAAGCAGTACTTTGAGCAGGCGGCGCAGTCCGCGAAAGAAAATAAGCAGCAGCTTATGGGATTTCTGAAATAGGAGGGCATTGAAAATGGACGAGAAAACGATGGTCAGTGATGCGCTGGTAGGCATCAACGGGGAACTGAAAATGTATGCGGAGTATATCACCCAGAGCGAGAACCCGCAGTTGAAGCAGACGCTCAAGCAGATGCGGAATAAGACCGAGACCGCACAGGAGCAGCTGTATCAGATCGCACGGGAGAAGTCGTATTATGTGCCGGCTTCCAAGGCGACGAAGGAAGAGATTGAGCATGTGAAGTCGCTGTTTAAGCCGGAGTCGATGCTGTAAAACCGGATACCCGGACAATTCGGACATCCGGACGCCCGGACGCCCGCTGCAGGCTGATATTCCTTACAGACCCCGCTCGCGCTTAGGGAGGAGACGCAGCGGTACTAAGTTCGTGCGGCGCGTGCCGCTTGCACTCACTAAGTGCCGGCGCTCCTCTATGGGTCTTTCAGGAACATCAGCCTGCAGCGGGCTGTTTTTGATGGGCGGGTGGGGTTATACAGCGATGAGTGATGAGAGGGGAGTGATGAGAGGAGGATATTTTTTGGGAAAATATTTTTGGGGTATTTACAGGAGAGGGAGATGGGAGTATAATATAAAAAGCAGAGAAATGTTACTGCAATTGCTTGATTCATAACTGAATACGTAGAGTCTTTGTGGCAGGGTGTGAGTCCCTACCGATGGTATAGTCCATGACCCGCTTTGGCGGCTGATCCGGTGACCTTTTGTTTTTAGAAGGAATTCCGGAACCGACGGTATAGTCCGGATGAGAAAAGACATTTTCTGCAAACTTGTGCCCGGAGACTTTGTCGCCGGTTTTTTTATGCACGGGCCCACACAGGAGTGCATGGGAAAATTTTCGGGGGCAGGGGAGCCGGAGAATATTTTTTTGAAGGAGGATTCAGGATGAATCGAACACATGACACAGTAAAACCAGTTGAAAGAGCGGCAGAGGGGCTGAACCATACGGCCAGGGCGAAGGTGAGGAGTATTGCGTTTATCGGGCTTATGGGGGCCCTCAGCACCGTATTGATGCTGCTTCGTTTTCCGCTTCCATTTTTACCGCCCTTTTTGTCCTTTGACCTGTCGGGGGTCATGGAGATCCTGGGGGGCTATATGTTCGGGCCGGTGGCGGCGTTCTTTATTATTCTGATCAAACTGCTTTTGCAGCTGATGATCCAGGGAAGCCTTTCGTTTGGAACGGGAGAACTGCAGGGGCTGATCTTAAGCTGCGCTTACGTGATGCCGGCGCTGTTCGTCTACCACTGGAAGAAATCCAAGAAGACGGCAATCCTGGGGATGCTGCTGAGCACTGTGGCAGTATCGGTGGTGGCGGTGATCACGAATCTGTATCTGATCATTCCATTTTATGCGACGCTTTTCGGCATGACCATGGAGGACATTATCGCCATGTGCAGCGCGGTGAACCCGGCGGTGAAAGACGCGGCGACCATGGTGATCATGGGGATTGTGCCCTTTAACCTGATCAAATACGGGGCGACCTCCGTCGTGACCTTCCTGGTCTACAAGCGACTGAGCAGAGTGATCAGAGGGATCATCAATCAATAAACGGACAGGAGACAGATAGAATATGAAATTTACGTTAGACAAAGGGATTACCTACCAGCAGGCGGTGGACCGCATGTTTGAGATGCTGGGAGACTGGAAGATCATGGCCCTCGCGTCCAGTTTGAACGACTACGTGATGGTGCGCAACGTGAGCTGCCTGTTCTATGACGAGAAGATTTACTTCAAGACGGACAAGAACTTCCGCAAGACAAAGCAGCTTCTTGAAAACCCTCAGGTGGCTGTCTGCTGGAGCGGCGTGCAGGTGGAAGGCCTTGCAGCCAACAAGGGGCTGGTGGTGGATGAACCGGGCCAGCGCTTCGCCGAGGGTTACAAAAAGCACCTGTGGGAGAGCTACAACAAGTACAGCCACGAGGACACCGAGATCCTGATCGAGATCACCCCCCGGTACGTGGAGATCTGGGACACCAGCGACGACGGATACGCTTTTCAGCTCTTTCTTGATTTTGAGAAGAAGAGCGTGGAAGTGAAGCCGTATGATGAAAAATAATATTTAGCAGATTGCATTCTGGTGGAGAATGTGCTAGTGTGCTGACCTGATTACTTTCAGCCAAATGACATAGAATGAATTTTCAGTCTGCAAGGCGTTGGAGGGAGGCGATGCGGTGGCATCGTTGACCGACAACAACGCAGCAGATGGAAATTAAGACAAGTCATTTGGCGAAATGTAATCCGGTCAGTACACTAGTACTGTATCCGATTTGTTTTCAAAGTATAACCGGATACAGCTTTGCCAGCT
>CAJUDY010000027.1 GCA_910584945.1 uncultured Lachnospiraceae bacterium
GCTCGAACCCTGGACACCCTGATTAAGAGTCAGGTGCTCTACCAACTGAGCTAAAAGCGCAACTTGTTGTGTTCAACGAACAAAACATATTATACTGAATCTTCACAGAAAATGCAAGTACTTTTTTCAAATTTTTTAAATTTTTTTTAAGAAACATTTCACTTTTTTTCCCTGTCTGCGATTAATTTGTGGATGGGGTTGCCAAGAGCGGAAAAACGTTCCTCATATTCCGTCATCAAATTCCCCTCCATCAGCTTCGGATCATGGTGCAGGTCATAGGTCAAAGTTTTCAGATTCCATCCCGCCTCTTTCGCCGACTCCACGGAAAAGTCAAAGAGCGCGCGATTGTCGGTCTTGAATTCCACCTGACCGTCAGCGCACAGAATCTTGTCATATCGGGCCAGGAACTCCCGGCTGGTCAGCCTCCTCTTGGCATGCCGGTCCTTGGGCCATGGATCGGAGAAGTTCAGATAGATCCGCTCGACCTCCCCTTTTCCGAACACGTTCTCAATCTCTTCCGCGTCCATCCGCACAAAATACAGGTTGGCGGGCGGCTCCTTCTCCCCCTCTATCTTCTCCAGGGCCCGGATCAGTACGCTGGAATATTTCTCTATCCCCACATAATTTACCTGGGGATGCGCTTTTGCCAGCGCCATCAGGAATTTTCCCTTCCCCATACCGATCTCGATGTGAATGGGATGGTCATTTCCAAAGATCTCATGCCACGTTCCCGCTCTTGTCCCTTCCTCATGGATGACGTATCTGCTCTCGGCGATGGCCTCTCTGGAACCTCTGATATTTCTTAATCTCATAAGTCTGTCTCCATTATCCTTCCGCTGTTCTCTTAAGCTTTTCTATTGTACACGATTCCCCTCCGGATGAAAAGCCATTTTCCAATTTTCAGATAATAGAAGTTAATGTTAGATATTTTCATTGTCAAGGAAAACTTTTGAATATGGCGGCAAAAACCGACATTTTAGCGGATAGTCACAAAACATTTGTTTATTTTCTGAAGGTGTATAAACATGGTTTTACACACCGAAAATGTGGATAATGTGGATAACTTTGTGAACAACTATAGTTTGTCCATGTTTTCGAGGATCTTAAATGTGGATAACTTTGTTTCCTTATGGGGAGAAATCTCTGATAACTTTATCCACATCTTGTTGACTCCCTTGACTTTTGTGCATTCTGTCCTTTCAGGTTCTTTCTCAAGGCTGCTTAACATAAATTATTAGCTGACAATTCGCAAAATATCCGAAAAAAGCCGCCTCCCATCTGCTCTTCACAGATTTGGGAAGCGGCCGGAATCCACCCTGTGGATTAACCGAAGTATCTCTTCAGAAGACCTGCAAACGCCTTGCCGTGTCTTGCCTCGTCACGAGCCATCTCATGAACGGTGTCATGGATTGCGTCCAGATTTGCAGCTTTTGCACGTTTTGCAAGATCGAACTTACCAGCGGTTGCGCCGTTCTCAGCGGCTACGCGCATCTCCAGATTCTTCTTGGTGCTGTCGGTTACCACCTCGCCCAGAAGCTCTGCGAATTTTGCAGCATGCTCCGCCTCTTCGTAAGCAGCTTTCTCCCAGTACAGGCCGATCTCCGGATATCCCTCTCTGTGAGCAACCCGTGCCATAGCAAGATACATACCAACCTCAGAGCACTCGCCGTTGAAGTTCGCTCTTAAGTCTTCCAGGATGTCCTCGCTGACGCCCTGTGCCACGCCTACCACATGCTCTGCTGCCCAGGTCATGCCGTCATCCTGCTTGTTGAACTTGCTTGCCGGTACTCCACACTGCGGACATTTCTCCGGTGCGGTATCTCCTTCATGAACATAACCACATACGCTGCATACCCATTTTGCCATAGTCTTTTTCTCCTTTTCTTAATATAAAAAATTTATTCAATAACAGTAATCATTCCTGTTATCGTTATTATAATCAATGCCAGGGAATCTGTCAAGCTTGTCTTTCATTTTTTTTACAGGTTTTACAAACCCCCCGAAATTCCAGACGGCATTCTTCCACATCGCCGTATTCCCACAGCCGATTCACATTGGCTGCCGGATCCTCCACCGGAACCATCACGTCCATCACACACCCGCATTTCTTACAGATAAAATGGCTGTGGGGTATGACCTTCGCGTCAAAACGGTCCGCGCCGTCTGTGGTGATCTTTTGGATCTCCCCTAACTCTACTAATAAGGAAAGATTCCGATACACGGTGCCCAGACTGATATTGGGATATTCCCTGCGGATACTGGTATAAATCATGTCTGCCGTAGGATGGTCTTCTCTGCCACAAAGATAGTTTTTAATGCTTTCTCTCTGCCTGCTGTACTTCAGCCCTGCCAATTTCCTGTCCCCATCTCTTTCTAATAGTAGTAACTGTTATCAGTATAAAGACTTTCTTAAGAATTGTCAAGATCGATGTTGACAAATGCGTCGTGTGTTGTTATAATTTCCTTGTGATTTGTAATAAATTCGTAATATTTAATATATTTTTGTAAAATATTGGTTTGGAGGATACATATGATAAAGAAAGGTTTCATGATTTGCCTGGCTGCAGGCCTGATTGTAGTCCAGCCCATACAGGCGGACGCGGCACAGATTTCACTGGCACTGGCAGGAGGCATCACCACTTCTTTAGATGAATCATCCGCCTCTGACAACGAAATGGCGGAGGTGCTGGACGAGGTTGTAAAAGATAATTATACCGGATTTTGCATCGCGAAAGTCAATGACTATGTCAATGTCCGGAGCGAGCCCAGCGAAGACGGAGAGGTTCTTGGAAAATTATATAATAAGTCCGTAGGAACCGTGGAGGCGGAGGAGAACGGATGGTATCTAATCACCTCCGGTAATGTACACGGTTATGTGAAAAATGATTTCGTAGCCATCGGCATCAACGCCAAGACTCTGGCAGAGGAAGCCGGCACAAGGATGGCTGTGGTCACCACCGAGACTTTAAGAGTCCGTCAGGAAGCCACCACCGATTCTTCGATCCTGGGGCTGATTCCCATGGCGGAAGAGCTGGTCGTCAAAGAAGAGACAGATGATTTCGTCAAGGTCGCCATTGAGGAAGGCGACGGATGGGTTTCCAAAGACTATGTAGATCTTCGGACCGACTATGTCTATGCAGAATCCAGAGAAGAGGAAAAGGCACGTCTTGCCAAAGAGGAAGAGGCGAGACAGGCAGCTCAGAAAGCGGCAGAGTCCAAGGTAAAAGGCAACAGCAAATCCGGCGGATCTCCAGCCCTTGGCACCGGCGGCGGCAGCGCTTCCGGCAACGCGGTTGCAAGCTTTGCTTCTCAGTTCGTCGGTAATCCTTACGTCTATGGCGGAACCAGCCTGACCAACGGCGCGGACTGCTCCGGTTTTGTCATGAGTGTATACGCGAACTTCGGCGTAGGGCTTCCCCACAGTTCCAGCGCGCTTCGCAGCGCGGGATACGGCGTCAGCCTTTCCGAGGCACAGCCGGGCGACATCATCTGCTACAGCGGCCATGTGGCGATCTACATGGGCAACAACACCATCGTACACGCCAGCACCGCGGCGACCGGTATCAAATACACCTCGCCGGCCAACTATAAAGACGTACTTGCCGTAAGAAGAATTTTCTAAAAATACAACCATGATTACATAATCAGAGACGATCTCCCAGGCGGGGTCGTCTCTTTTTATTTTTTTCTTGCAATTTTTAGATGATATGTTATAATATGTATAATCTGTTACATAGTTTTTAATACTACATTATATAGAATTATATTAAGGAGGTCCTTCCATGACATTATCCATCAAAGATCCAGGCAGCGCAATCACTCATTTTATCGGCATGATTCTGGCTGCCATGGCGTCCACACCCCTTCTTTTCCTCGCCGCCCATGAAAACGGCGGACGCACCGTTCCGGCTCTTACGGTCTTTGCCATCAGCATGATCCTGCTCTATGGGGCGAGCACCGTCTATCATACCTTGAATCTGTCGGAAAAAATCAACCGGATACTTCGGAAGGTAGACCATATGATGATCTTCATCCTGATCGCCGGAAGCTATACGCCGGTCTGCGTGATTCCGCTTCGGGACTCTGTGGGCTATCCTCTGCTTCTTCTGGTGTGGGGAACCGCCGTGGCAGGCATCCTGATCAAAGCCTTCTGGATCACCTGTCCCAAATGGTTTTCCTCCCTCATCTATATCTCCATGGGCTGGCTGTGCGTCCTCGCCATGGTCCCCTTAGTCGCCTCTCTTCCCTCCGCCGCTTTTCTCTGGCTGGTGGCCGGCGGCGTCATCTATACCATTGGAGGCGTGATCTATGCGCTGAAGCTTCCGTTCTTCAACGCAAAGCATCAGTATTTTGGCTCTCATGAGATTTTCCACCTCTTTGTGATGGGCGGAAGCCTCTGCCACTTTGTCGTCATGTTCTATATCGCCTGTATGTAACCATAAGGAAGGGGCTGCAAAAAATGCAGCCCCCTTTTTTTACTCCATATAATCCATCGGATTGATTGGTTGACTTTTCTTTAAAAGTTGGAAATACAGATTGCTTCCTTCCAGTGTGTAATACTTGGTGGGCTCGCTGACATATCCGATCAGGCTTCCCTGCTCTACAACGTCGCCTTCTTCCACCGCCACTTCCTTCAGCTGTCCATAAACGGCGTCATAGCCTTTTCCCAGCTGCATCAGCACCGTAGTTCCTGTCTCTTCGTTTACATAGATCTTACTGACCTTGCCTCTGGCCGCGCAGTGTACCTCGCTTCCCACCGGAGCGCTGATCACAATCGCCGGATGGTACTTGTACTGATTCAGCGTGGAGAAGTAGATACTCTTGTCCATGCTGTAATTCAGGATCACATCTCCGTTTACCGGCCAGAGAATCTTGCTCTGGTCGGAAAAGGACAGACGGTCGCTCTGGCCTGAAGTCTCCACAGATTCTTCTTCCTCCTGTGGAACCTCCTCCGCTGGCGGTTCCTCCGCAGGAGTCTCCTCCGCGATCAACGGTTCCTGAGGAATTTCCTCTGTCTGTGCAAGCTCTGCCTCTCCAATCTTATAGATATCCTCTTCTGTGTCAATTTTTGCCTGTTCTGCTTCTTCCTCTTCTGTGTCTGCCTGTGCAACTGTACCACTTGAATTTGCTGCTTCTTTCTCCGGCTCTTCCTGCTCCTGTACCTGGGCGCTCTGTCTTGGAACCTCTTTCTCAGGTTCGGGAACAGCAAGTCCCTTCCGGTACTGGTACACTCCGAATATTCCGGATACCGATAACATGCAGAGGCACAGTGCAATCAAAAATCCTTTTTGATTCTTACGCATAACATCACCTCTGGTCCATATTTTTACCAGATTAGGGAATCGTTATACATGCGGAATCCTGATAGAATGTTTGAAATATCTCCGACGGCTGCGCTCCCTCCTGAATCATACGGTTGGCCGTATAGAGACTCATGCCGAATCCGTGTCCGCTTCCTTTTACGGTTACCCGGATCTCCCCATCCTCTTCTTCCAGAAAAAAGCAGCTGGAAGGAAGATGAAGCATGGCCCGGAACTCCTCCCCCTTCCACTCTGTATCCGCCACACGGATTCTGGATACATAGTCTGAAGAGTCCCGTTCCACATCGACGACTTCCATCACAAAGTCCTCTCCCAGCACTTTTGAAAGATCTTCTTTTGAGATCTGATAGTTTTTAAGATATGCCCCGGACTCCTTGTCATAAGGGCATTCGGCCGAGCGCACATAGGCATAGGATTCCCCCAGCAAAGTTCCCTCCCGGGTTCTCCCCGCACTTACCACATGATAGGGAAGCTCCTTGTAGACGCCGTCTATGGTGACCGCCTGCCCTTCGGTCCTCACTACCGCATCATAGATCCTCTGATAGTCCTTATCATAGACGGACCGCATGCCCTCTTCGGTCTCCTTTTGCTCGTTCTGTGTCCGAAGGCATTCCGTCCGGTACAGTATGGCCATCAGGTCCAGTGTTCCATCCTCCATCCAGGAATAATCCTCCAAAAGCAGGCAGGAGAGCACCTGGTATTCCAGCTGCGGCAGTTCCTTTTCCCGGTGGATTCCCTGTCTGCCATTGATCAGAAGCGTCATGGTATATGGAAGGAACAACACAAGGAATCCCACTGCCGCCGCACTTTTCATCCATTTTTTCATATACAAAAGTCCCCTTAAAAAGTCTATGATTTAAGGGAACTTCCTATACGCAAAAAATAAGGCTGCGCCAATCTATAGGCGCAGCCTTTGTCTTACTTAACCTTCTGCCAGTTCTACCGTCACTTTATTAAGCTTCCAGATCTCATCCACGTATTCCTGAATGGTACGGTCGGAGCTGAATTTGCCGGAGCATGCCACATTCAGAATTGCGCTTCTCGCCCAGTTCGTCTCATCTCTGTAGGCAGCTTCCACGCGGCTCTGCGCCTCCGCATAAGCCCGGAAATCCTTCAGGATAAAGTACGGGTCCGGACGGTTATAGCCGCCGTCCACCAGCAGCGCATTGTAAAGCTCACGGAACTTCTCCGGATCGTTGGGGGAATACTGGCCGTTAATGAGCTGCATCAGCACCTGACGGATATCCTGATCCGTATTGAAGAGCTGTGACGGATCGTAACCGCCCTTCTTCTCCAGCTCAATGACCTCATCCGAGCTCATGCCGAAGATAAACGCGTTCTCCTCGCCGACTTCCTCCACAATCTCCACGTTGGCGCCGTCCATGGTACCGATTGTCAGCGCGCCGTTCAGCATGAACTTCATGTTGCCGGTTCCGCTTGCCTCCTTGGATGCGGTGGAAATCTGCTCGGACACATCCGCCGCCGCGAAGATCCACTCTGCGTTGGATACCCGGTAGTCCTCAATAAAGACGACTTTCAGTTTGCCGTTGATCGAAGCGTCGTTATTCACCACATCCGCCACAGAGTTGATCAATTTGATGGTAAGCTTCGCTCTCATATAGCCCGCTGCCGCCTTTGCGCCGAAGATAAAGGTTCTCGGATAGAATTCCATCTCCGGATGCTCTTTGATCTGATTGTACAGATACATCACATGCAGAATATTCAAAAGCTGCCTCTTGTACTCGTGAAGCCTCTTGACCTGCACGTCGAAGATGGAGCGGGGATCTACATCCACACCGTTGTGCTCTTTGATATATTTTGCCAGACGCACTTTGTTCTGATACTTGATGTTCATGAACTCATGCTGCGCCTTTTCGTCGTCCGCATAGATCGCAAGACCTTTGATCTTGGACAGGTCCGTGATCCACTCGTCTCCCACATGAGCAGTCACCCACTTTGCCAGCAGAGGATTGCCGTGCAGAAGGAAACGTCTCTGAGTGATTCCGTTGGTCTTATTGTTGAACTTCTCCGGCATCATATCATAGAAGTCTTTGAGTTCCTGATGCTTCAGAATCTCCGTATGCAGCCTTGCCACACCGTTGACCGAGTAGCCTGCCGCGATGGCCAGATGCGCCATCTTGACCTGGCCGTCCATGATGATCGCCATCTTCTTGACCTTCTCGTAATCGTTCGGATACTTCTCCTGGATCTTCAGCACGAATCTCCGGTTGATCTCTTCCACGATCTGATAGATCCTCGGAAGCAGTCGGGAGAACAGCTCAATCGGCCATTTTTCCAGCGCCTCTGCCATAATCGTATGATTGGTATACGCACAGGTCTTCGTGGTGATCTCCCATGCCGCATCCCAATCCAGCCCATATTCATCCATCAGCACGCGCATCAACTCTGCAACCGCCACCGTCGGATGGGTGTCGTTCAGCTGGAAAGTCGCCTTCTCATAGAACTTACGAATGTCGTCATGGGAACGCATATAACGCTCCACTGCCGCCTGTACGCTGGCGGACACAAAGAAATACTGCTGTTTCAGACGAAGCTCTTTGCCTGCCATATGGTTGTCGTTGGGATAGAGCACCTCCACCAGATTGCGGGCCAGGTTCTCCTGCTCCACGGCCTTGTTGTACTCGCCTTTGTCAAAATGGTTCAGCTCGAAGGAATTGATCGCCTCTGCATCCCAGATCCGCAGACAGTTAATCACATTGTTGCCGTAGCCCACCACCGGAAGATCCACCGGCACGGCCAGCACGGACTGATAGCCTTCCTGAATAAAATGACTCTTGCCGTCTTTGTTCTCGATCCGGACATAACCGCCGAACTTGACGGTCTTGGCATACTCTGGGCGGCGAAGCTCGAAGGGATTGCCGTTTTTCAGCCACATATCCGGCACTTCCACCTGGTAGCCGTTCTCAATCTTCTGCTTGAACATCCCGTAGTGGTAACGGATGCCGCAGCCGTAAGCCGCATAGCCAAGGGTCGCCAGGGAGTCCAGAAAACATGCCGCCAGACGACCCAGACCGCCGTTGCCAAGCGCCGCATCCGGCTCCTGATCCTCGATCACATTCAAGTCCAGGCCAATCTCCTCCAGCGCTTCCTTCACCTCGTCATAGAAGGTCAGATTGATCAGGTTGTTGCCCAGTGCCCTGCCCATGAGAAACTCCATGGACATATAATATACAATCTTGGGGTCTTTTTTCTCATACTCTTTCTGTGTCGCAATCCATGCATCCATGATCGCATCCTTCACCGCATAACCCACTGCCTGGAAGATCTGCTGCTGGCTGGCCTCCTCGATCTCCCGGCGGAACAATGTACGTACATTGTACTTTACGCTTCTGATAAAAAAATCCTTGTTAAAAGTTCTTTTTTCCATCGTATGCCTCCTTTTACTGCTTTTCTACACCCAGTGTAACGGTCTCTCCATTGATATTCCATTCCTTTACGTATCCTTTTGCCTCTGCAAACAGGATATCCGATGCCATGACATCCTTCCGGATCTCCTCTCCATGCCGCTCCATCAAGTCCTGAATCCGGCCGTTTCCATTACTGTATACGTGGATCCGGTCCATGACCTCATATCCTGCTTCCTTGCGCATGGTCTGGATCTTGCTGATGATCTCACGGACAAAACCTTCTTCAATTAACTCCTCACTCAGATCCGTGCAGAGAACGACCGTCACCCGGTTATCCGCCTCTGTCACATATCCCTCCATCTGAGCCATATCAATGAGCAGATCCTCTTTTGATAATACCACGTTTGCCCCGCTGATGTCAAATGACAGGCTTCCGGTTGTTTCCAGTTCTTCCATGGCTTTCCTTCCGTCCATCTCCGTCAGATGCGTGCGGATGCCGTTCAGTAGCTTTCCGTATTTGGGCCCCACGGTCTTCAGCTGGGGTTTGAACGTGTAGCTGGTAAATTCACTCAGATCTTTCCTGAAAACAATCTCCTTTACGTTCAGCTCATCCAGAATGATCGTCCGGTAATCGCCGGCAAGCTCCACATTGGAGCAGACGTACATGGTCCCGATGGGCTGGCGGTTCTTGATGTTGGCCGTGTTGCGGGCCGCGCGTCCCAGGACGACGATGTCGAGAATCTCCTCCATGGCCGCTTCCAGATCCTCGTTGATCATCTCCTCATGAACCGTCGGGAAATCGCACAGATGGACGCTCTCCGGTGCGTTCTTGTCCACGCTGCACACCAGGTTCCGGTAGATATCCTCAGTCATGAAGGGGATCATGGGCGCCGCTGCCTTGGAGATCGTCACCAGCGCCGTATAAAGGGTCATATAAGCGTTGATCTTGTCCTGTTCCATGCCCTTCGCCCAGAAGCGCTCCCGGCTTCTTCTCACATACCAGTTGCTCATCTCATCCACAAAATCCTGAAGGGCTCTCGCCGCCTCCGGAATCCGGTAATGATCAAGATCGTCGTCCACTTCACCCACCACCGTGTTCAGTTTGGACAAAAGCCACTTGTCCATGATGGAGAGCGATTCATAATCCAGCGTATATTTTGTCGCGTCAAACTGATCGATATTGGCATACAGCACGAAGAACGCATAGGTATTCCACAGGGTTCCCATGAACTTGCGCTGTCCTTCCTGTACAGCTTTTCCGTGGAAACGGTTGGGCAGCCAGGGCGCGCTGTTAATATAGAAATACCAGCGGATCGCGTCGGCGCCGTAGGTTTTCAGAGCGTCAAAGGGGTCTACCGCGTTGCCTTTGGACTTGCTCATCTTCTGTCCGTTCTCATCCTGCACATGGCCAAGAACAATGACATTTTCATAGGGCGCCTTGTTAAATAACAAGGTAGACTCCGCCAGCAGGGAGTAGAACCATCCCCGGGTCTGGTCCACCGCCTCTGAGATGAACTGGGCCGGGAACTGGCTGTCGAACAGCTCCTTATTCTCAAAGGGATAATGGTGCTGCGCAAAGGGCATGGCTCCCGAATCAAACCAGCAGTCGATGACCTCCGGCACCCTTCTCATGGTTCCCTGGCATTTGGGGCAGGTGCAGGTGATCTCATCGATGTACGGTCGGTGCAGCTCCACGGTCAGGGCCGCTTCATTTCCGCTCATCTTTTTCAGTTCCTCCCGGGAACCGATGCTTTCCATATGGCCGCAGCTTTCGCATTCCCACACATTGAGAGGCGTTCCCCAGTAACGGTTCCGGCTGATGCCCCAGTCTTGAATATTCTCCAGCCAGTCGCCGAAACGTCCCTTGCCGATGCTCTCCGGAATCCAGTTGATGGTATTGTTGTTGCGGATCAGGTCGTCCTTGACCGCCGTCATCTTGATGAACCAGGATTCTCTCGCATAATAGATCAGCGGCGTGCCGCATCTCCAGCAGTGGGGATAGCTGTGCTCGAATTTGGGCGCGTCGAACAGAAGTTCTCTCCCATCCAGATCTTTTAATACCTCCGGGTCCGCCTTCTTCACGAACAGTCCCGCAAAAGGCGTATCCTCCGTCATATTCCCTTTTCCGTCCACCAGCTGTACAAACGGGAGGTCGTATTTTCTGCCTACATTGGCGTCGTCCTCACCGAAGGCCGGGGCGATGTGTACCACGCCGGTACCGTCTGTCAGCGTGACATAAGTATCACAGGTGACATAATATCCTTTTTTGCGCTGTTTCTCTGCGACTCTTGCAGAACAGTCAAAGAGAGGCTCGTACTCCTTGTACTCCAGATCCTTTCCCGTACAGCGTTCCAGCACCTCATAGGCCGGCTTATCCTCGCCGCCAAGCTTCCCAAGCACCGTGTCAAGAAGGGCTTCCGCCATATAGTAGACTCTTCCGTCCGCCGCCTTTACTTTTGCGTAAGACTCCACTGGATTGACGCAGAGCGCCACATTGGAGGGCAGCGTCCAGGGGGTGGTCGTCCACGCCAGAATATAGGCATCTTCGTCCTTTACTTTAAAACGCACCACCGCCGAGCGTTCCTTGACGTCCTTGTAGCCCTGGGCCACCTCGTGGGAAGACAAAGGCGTCCCGCAGCGGGGACAGTAAGGCACGATTTTAAATCCTTTATATAAAAGCCCTTTTTCCCAGATAGTTTTTAAAGCCCACCACTCGGACTCGATAAAATCATCATGATACGTCACATAAGGATCGTCCATATCCGCCCAGAAACCGACGGTTCCGGAAAAATCTTCCCACATACCCTTATACTTCCATACGCTCTCCTTACACTTGGTGATAAAGGGATCAAGACCATACTCCTCGATCTGCTCCTTGCCGTCCAGTCCCAGAAGCTTCTCCACTTCCAGTTCCACCGGAAGCCCATGGGTATCCCAGCCCGCCTTCCTCGGCACCATATACCCTTTCATCGTCCGGTATCTGGGGATCATGTCCTTGATGACGCGGGTCAGCACATGGCCGATATGGGGCTTCCCGTTGGCTGTGGGCGGACCGTCGTAGAAGGTGTAGGTCGGGCCGTCCTTCCTGCGTTCCATACTCTTCCGGAACGTCTCGTTCTCCTTCCAGAACTTCTCCACTTCCTTTTCCCGCTGTACAAAATTCATATCGGTGTTGACTTTGTTATACATGCTCTCTGCCTCCTCATACCAATGTTAAAAAAACGGCCCCATCCTGTAACAGGACGGAGCCGACATAAACGTGCCTCAAAAATCTACCACCTCTTACAACATACCAGCATATGCGTCCCCTGTAACGTAAGGATCACGTCAGCGCCTACTTGCATCCGCTTTCAGCCTGCAGCTCGGAAGTGATATTCAAAACCATGTACTCTTGCCGGGCTTCCACCCTCTCCGGCTCGCTGAGAATTTCCATAAGCTCCTACTGTCTTCGTCACAGCCTTTTCAACAGCCATTATAAAATCAATTTTCCGGGTTTGTCAAGATTTTTCCGGCGGTTTGTAAACAGTTTCTTAAGTTTTTTTATTGAGCCTTGCGCCCCATTTACAAATCTCTTATAATAAGAATCGAAATCTAAAAAAACATACACTTTTTGTGTTTTAGAATAGAGGAAATAATGAATATCGTAAAAAAATGTTATCGCTCTGCACTGGCATCCGTCCTCTGCCTTTCTGTCGCCTTCTCTACACCCGTCTTTGCAACGGAAGATCCCGCTGTGGAATCCGAAATCCGCTACAATATGGATATCCAATCCAATTCCTGGGAAAACTGGCCCGCCGGACCCCAGGTCTACGCGGAAGCCGCCATTGTCATGGAAGCCGGCACCGGAACCATCCTGTATAATAAAAACATCGATGAAGAACTGTATCCGGCCAGCATTACCAAAATCATGACTGTCCTTCTGGCCCTGGAGAATCTTGACATGGACGAGGAAGTGACCTTTTCCCACAACGCAGTTTTCTCCATCGACTATAACAGCAGTCATATTGCCAGAGACGAAGGAGAGATCCTCACAGTGGAAGAATGTCTCTATGCCATCATGATGGAATCCGCCAACGAATGTTCCAATGCCATCGCGGAGCACGTCTCCGGTTCGGTGGAAGCCTTTGCCGATCTGATGAACCAAAGGGCCGCGGAGCTTGGCTGCGAACACACTCACTTCGTCAATCCCCACGGCCTTCCGGATGAGAATCACTATACCTGTCCCCGGGATATGGCGCTGATTCTTCAGGAAGCGATCAAGCATGAGAAATTCCGTCAAATCAGCAGCACCCCCCGCTACACCCTTCGGGCAACCAATAAAAAAAGCGAAGAGCTTTTGATGAACAATCATCACTATATGATTAATAACTACAAGACATCCCGCTTCCTGGACAATACGGTATTCGCCGGAAAGACCGGATACACCACAGTGGCCTTGAATACGCTGATCACCTGCGCCACCCGAAACGGCATGGACCTGATCGTCGTCACCATGAAAACCCAGGGCTCCGCAGAGCGGGGCGTTCCGGTCTACACCGATACGGCCAATCTTTTAAACTATGCCACCGAGAATTTCCGCAAAGTCAATATCTCCGAAAATGAAACCAATTTTACCATTGGACAGGGCGAACTTTTTGATACGGGAAGTTCCATCTTTGACACCTCCACTCCCATGATCGAGATGGACGAAAGCGGCTATGTGGTCCTTCCCGTCAATGCGGAATTCGCGGACGCCTCCCCGAAGCTTACGTTCCTGGACGAGAGCGGACCCGACGACTCGGTCATCGCCACCTTAAGCTACACCTACGCGGATCAGCCCATTGGTTCCACCAACCTTCTGCTCTCGGAAAGCGAGCTTCAGGAATTCGAATTCCAGAAGACCGGCGGCGAAGGGGAGGAAGTCCCGCCCGAGGAGCCAAAAGAACCGGAGGTCAACCTGATCAAGGTCAATCTCCGGGTGGTCGGAATCGCGGTCTGTGGACTTCTGCTTCTCCTGGCGGTCTGTCTGCTGATCCGCAAGCTGGCCAAAGATTTTGAAGTCGAGCTGAATCCCGTCAAGAGATGGCGAAACTGGCAGGATCAGAAAAATGCCTTCGGCAGTCAGAGCCGAAGGCACTACAAAAGCCGCAGGCGGCACAGAAACAAATGGTTCAAATAGCTCCTATAACTTTTTCACGAACAGGGCGCGGATCGCATTCAGAACCGCCAGGATCATAACGCCCACGTCCGCGAACACCGCCAGCCACATATTGGCGATGCCCAGCGCCCCAAGCAGCAGACAGATCATCTTGATGCCGATGGCAAACCAGATATTTTCGTATACAATCCTCAGGCACTTACGGGAGATCCGGATTGCCTTGGCAATCTTTAAGGGATCGTCGTCCATGAGCACCACATCCGCCGCCTCGATGGCCGCGTCGGAACCCATGGCTCCCATGGCGATCCCGATGTCGGCCCGGGACAGCACCGGCGCGTCATTGATCCCGTCTCCCACGAAGGCCAGCTTTCCATTTCCGCTTTTCTTTTCCAGCAGTTCTTCCACTTTCTTTACCTTGCCTTCCGGAAGAAGTTCGCTGTACACCTCGTCAATCCCCAGTTCTCCCGCAACCTGTCTTGCCACCCGATCCGCATCTCCTGTAAGCATCACCGTACGGCTCACCCCGGCTGCTTTTAAGGCGGCAACCGCCTCTTTGGCGCCGGGTTTGATCCGGTCGGAGATCACGATATGCCCTGCATAGACACCGTCGATAGCCATATGGACAATCGTTCCCGTGTGGTGACAATCCTTGTATTCTACCTGCAGGCGCTCCATGAGCTTTGTGTTGCCCGCAGCTACCGGGACGCCGTCCACCCTTGCCATGACGCCGTTGCCGCTGATCTCCTGAATCTCTGTCACTCGGGTCCGATCGATGGGTTTTCCATAAGCCTTTTGAAGACTTTTGCTGATGGGATGGGAGGAAGCGCTCTCCGCGAGAGCCGCGTACTCCAGAAGCCGCCCCTGTTCCATCTCATTATGATGGACGGCATTGACCTCGAAAACACCCTGAGTCAGCGTGCCGGTCTTGTCGAACACTACATATTTCGTCTGGGACATGGTTTCCAGGTAGTTGGAGCCCTTGACCAGAACGCCTGCGTTGCTGGCGCCCCCGATTCCTGCGAAAAAGCTTAAAGGAATACTGACCACCAGTGCGCAGGGACAGCTGATCACCAGGAAGGTCAAGGCCCGGTAGATCCACTCTCCGAAATCCGCCGGCAGCCCCAGAACCGACATCCGGACCAGAGGCGGCAAAAAGGCCAGGACCAGGGCGCTGTAGCAGACCAGCGGAGTGTAGACTTTCGCAAACTTGGAGATAAAGTCCTCCGACTTTGACTTTCTGGAACTGGCGTTCTCCACCAGATCCAGGATTCTGGACACGGTGGACTCCCCGAATTCTTTCGTAGTCCGAATCTTCAGGACGCCGGTCAGATTGATACAGCCGCTGATGACCTCTTCTCCTGTCTTAATCTCTCTGGGAACGCTCTCTCCGGTCAGCGCACTGGTATTCAGGCTGGAGCTTCCCTCCACCACCAGGCCGTCGATGGGCACCTTCTCTCCCGGCTGCACCACGATCGTCGTCCCGATCTCCACCTCATCCGGGTCCATCTGCAAAAGCTTCCCATCCTGTTCGATATTGGCGTAGTCCGGACGGATATCCATCAGCTCGCTGATATTCCGGCGGCTTTTGCCCACCGCATAACTCTGAAACCATTCGCCCACCTGATAAAAAAGCATAACGGCGATGGCTTCTGTATAATTTCCGTCCTCGTACACTGCCAGAGCCATAGCGCCCACTGTGGCAACCGCCATGAGAAAGCTCTCGTCGAACACCTGCCGGTTCCGGATTCCCTTTCCCGCTTTGATCAGAATGTCATATCCGATGATCAGATACGGAACCAGATACAGCGCGAACCGGACCATCCCCTCCACCGGAAGAAATTGCAGAAGCACCATCAGAGCAGCCGCCAGGAGAATCCGGACCAGCATCTTCTTCTGCTTTTTATTCACAGCCTCACGCCTCCTTTCCTACCTGTGTATCACAGGCTTCTCTTTTCTTAAAAAAAGATCTCGCAGTCGTCCTCCACTTTCTTACAGTTGGCCCGGACCGCCTGCATCACCGCCTTGGGGTCCTGCCCCTCCTCGAACTCCACGCTCATCTTCAGGGTCATAAAATTCACGGTCGCATCCTTAACTCCTGCCGTCTTCTTCGCAGCATCCTCCATCTTGTTGGCGCAGTTCGCGCAGTCCACCTCAATCTTATAGGTTTTTTTCATTATGCATATCTCCTTTTTGTTTTATAATTAAACATATATTTAATTGTTTAATTATATTATACACAAATCCCGAAAAAATGCAACCTCTTTTGTATTTCCATTCTGTTTTTTCTGTGCTAAAATGGAATTTAGAAAGGAGCTGATCTTCTTGAATCCTGTCTCACTGCCCCACAATCACGGGTCGTTTCTGGAAAAACATACGGACTCCATTCCCCGGACAGAAGATTTTCAGGCCCTGTCGGACCTCTTCCGGCTGCTTGGGGATACCAGTCGGCTTCGGATCTTCTGGATTCTGTGCCACTGCGAGGAATGCGTGATCAATATCTCTGCCATGATGGACATGAGCAGTCCCGCCGTATCCCATCACTTGAAAGCACTCAAATCCGGCGGGCTGATCGTCAACCGGAGGGAAGGAAAAGAAGTCTACTATAAAGCCGCCGACACGGAACAGGCAGCGCTCCTGCACCGTATGATCGAAGATCTGATCGAAATCGACTGTCCGGGCGGCGACAGACGCTGAAAAAACATTGCTTTTCACACCTGAGCCACGCACTCGCTGAGTGGCTCAGGAAGAACATGATTCAGGTCGTCCCTCTCTCCACAAGAGAAACTGGAAGCACCAGATGTTTGGACAGACGGGCGCGCTGTTTAAGCTGCCGGAACAAAAGCTCCACCGTATTCCGCACCAGTGCATCCGCGTCCTGCCGCACGGTGGACAAAGCCGGATAACACTGACAGCAGGTCGTCGTGTCGTCAAAGCCGATGATCTTCACCTGAGAAGGCACGTCGATGCCGCTTTGCTTCAAGGCCTCCAGTGCACCGCTGGCCCGCAGGTCGTTCGAGGCGAAGATCCCGTCGAAGGGAATCCGCTTCCGGACGGTGTAATAGACCAGGTTCCGGGTCCGCTCATACTGGTTGACCGAATTCCCGATATCCAGAATCCATTCCGGATTCTGTTCCAGTCCGTACTCCTTCAGCGCATCGGAATACCCCTGCTGGCGAAAGCGGCTGACCGACATGGGCTGATGCCAGCCGATATACAGAATCCGGCGGCAGCCTTTGCGGATCAGAAGTTCTGTGGCCATATATCCCCCCAAATAATTGTCAAATTCCAGACAGAGAAAGCCTTTCTTCTCATCCGGCACCTGGTCGATAAAGACGACCGGAAACGGAGCCTTCCGGGCCAGCGACACCAGTTCCTTCGAACCAAGAAAAGAAATGACCGCCGCCGCCCGAAGCGCGGCAAAACCCTCGAAGCAAAAGTTCTCCCTGGAAGGGTCCTCTCCCGTACTGCAGATACTGCAGTGATAGCCCCGGATCAAAAGCTCCTGTTCCAGACGTCTGGCCACATCCGCGAACCACTCGTTGGTCAGGTCCGGCACCAGGATCCCCACCGTCTGCAGTGTCTGAATCCCTGTGGAATAATCGGACTCTTTCACAATCTCCATGATCTTCTGCTCAGTCTCCTCCGAATATCCTCCCCGATGATTCAGTACCCGGGATACGGTGGCCGTGGAATATCCGCTCCTGACGGCAATATCCCGAATGGAAATCTCTTTTTTCGGCTTCATAACGTTCTGTTCCCCCTGTTTTTGTCATCCCCTGCTTGTTGAATTTGTTTATTATAAATCAAATTCCATATGTTCACAAGCAGATTTTGCAGGGAGAATTTTTTCCACCTGTGCGCTTGGACGCTCCAGGGAGCATCCAACCTGACTCCCACAGTTGGAATTCCCATCGTACCATTACCAGATGGGATTGGAAAGTGCAGATAAGCACGGAAATTATTCTAAGCTATTGCGGGCAACGATTAGAGAACTATTTAGAACAATCATGAAAGAAAAATAACCGTAAAGTACTTCTGTACACCAACCATCCGCCGAAGGACGAAGCGAACAATGACAATATATGCCTTGGATAGTAACGTTACGTACTGTTTTGCAATATATAAAGAAAATTAAGAAGTAATTGACAGAAATATTTCTATATGTTATGCTTGCTTAATGAAATTTAGCAAAACTATTAAGTAACATTACGTAAAGGAGGATGTTTTATGAGCAGTATGACAGAGCAGGCCTACCGGTTTGCAAAAGAACGCTATGAAGAACTGGGAGTGGATACTGAACAGGCGATCCGCACGTATCTGGAAACGCCGATAACTTTCAACGCTTGGCAGTTGGACGACGACGCGGGATTTCTGAAGGTGGAGCGCAGCAGCGGCGGCGGCGTCATGGCCACCGGCAATTATCCGGGACGGGCCAGGGACGGCGGGGAACTTATGTGCGACGCAAAGAAAGTATTCTCTCTTGTGCCGGGCACTCATAAGCTGAGCGTACAGTCCAAACAGATCGCTACAGACAAAGACGGCGTGGACCTTGATACGATCGAGAAGGAACACTACGAACCCTATGTGCAGTGGGCAAAGGAAAACAACTATGGACTGGACTTCAATCCGAGCTGCTCCGGACACCCCATGTCATCTACCGGCTTCACCCTGGCCAGCAGCGACGAGGGCATCCGCCGATTCTGGATCACACACTTTAAAAAAGCCAGCGAAATCGCCGAATATCTGGGCGAATCCACCGGCATGCGCTGCATCACCAACTACTGGATTCCGGACGGCTACAAAGACTATACTGCGGACATGTATTCTCCCCGGGTACGTCTGGAGGAATCTCTGAATGAGATCTTTGACCGGCCCCGCCGCCTGGAATACAACATCGACACGCTGGAGTCCAAGCTGTTCGGCGTGGGCGTGGAGGCCTACACGGTGGGATCCCATGAGTTCTATATGGGCTATGCAGCCCGCCACAACATTCCGCTGTGCCTGGACGCGGGACATTTCCACATCAGCGAAGATATCTCCAATAAAATATCCGCCATGCTTTTGACCTGTGACGAGCTCCTGCTCCATGTGACCCGGCCCATGAGATGGGACTCCGACCATGTCGTCTCCTTCGACGACACGACGCAGTCGATCTTAAACGAAATCGTACGCAACCGCTGGTTTGACCGGGTACATATCGGCACCGATTACTTCGACGCCTCCATCAACCGGATAGCCGCCGGTGTCCTGGGACTGCGCAACACAGGCAAATGCTTCTTAAGAGCGCTTCTGGAGCCGACAGAAGCCATCCGCGAGGCAGAGCGGGCGGGCAACTACACCAGACGTCTGGTCATGCTGGAGGAAAGCAAGACGCTGCCCTTCAACGCCGTCTGGGACTATGTCTGTGAGACGCAGGGGATGCCGGCGGGCATGGAATGGCTTCAGGAAGTGGAGCAGTACGAAAAAGACGTACAATTAAAAAGGAGGTAGACCGCATGGACAATCAGATCACAAAGCAGCAGATCCTGGACCGCTGCCGGGAACAGGGACTGCGGCTGGCCTGCCTGCCTCTCGGAAGCGGTTACGAGATCCTGGTGACTGAGTACGGCGGCCGGATCTTCGGTCCTTTCGGACCGGACGGCGTCAGCGTCCTATGGGTGAACCGTGCTTTTGGAGACGCCGCACTTTTTGCAGATTTTGTGCGAGACCGGAAGTGGAATCTGGGCGGAGACCGGCTCTGGTTCGGTCCGGAGCTGGATCTTTTCTGCACCTCGCCCGAGGCCTTCGATGCGAGCTACACCGTGCCGGCCCCCATGGACCCGGGACATTATTTCATGGAAGCGGAAACTCCCTGTATCCGCCTCCTGAACCGCGCGGATGTGACGCTGCCCTCCGACGGAAGTGTCATAAGCTATGAAGTCCGGCGGGCCATCCGTCCGGCGGCCAATCCGCTGAAAGATCTGCGCGGCGCCCGGTTTGACGTCCAGTACTGCGGGTATTTTCAGGACATTGATCTTAAGGATATTGCTCCCGAAAAGGAATGGTACACCGAACCCTGGATTCTGACCCAGATCAATCCCGGCGGAAAGGTCCTCGTGCCTTATCTGGGCGATTTTGAATTCGTGGATTATTACGAACCGGTGGACGAGTACTGTCAGAAAGTACATGAAGGCTATGCCGAGCTGTCCATTACCGGCGACCGCAAATACAAGACGGCCTACCGGTCCGCTTCCACCTTCGGGCGCATGGCTTATGTAAACCGGACGGCCTCCGGCAGCCTGTACCTGATAATCCGCAACTACTACAACGATCCGTCCCTGCCCTACTGCATGGGACCCTGGAAGGAGCCCGGCAACCGGGGCTGCTCCACGTATTTCTACAACGACGGAGGCAGTGAAGGAGGCTTCGGCGAGTTTGAAAATTCCTGCACACCTGCCGGATACGATCCAGAACTCCATCGCTCCCACAGCACGACGTCACTCTGGTTTTTCTTCGGCGCGCAGACAGAGCTAGAAAAAGTGATCCGCGCACTCTTGGGAATTACTTACAAAATCACCATTTAAAATTTATGCAGAATTACCATTGTTGATTTTTGACAATGGTAATTCTATACAAATGAGTAAAGGTTTACTTATACAAAATAACGAAATATAAAATTATTATTGACATTTGATTGTAGGAATATATAATATTTGAGTAAAGGATTACTCAACCGGTTGAATAAAATCCAAAACAGCATCTGACCAAGCTGAGCCCAGGAAGAGTTTTGAGGCGCACGATGCGGCACAAAATTCTTCCAGACCATGGGGCGGAGAGAGCGTCAGATGCGGAACTTCAAATCAGCAATGGACCGGACAGGCCCCGGGAGGATTTTCTGACGTGAATACGACGGAAAATTCTCCCAGACCCGGGGCCTGGAAGGGGAATTGCGGAACTTAAAAAGGAGACATCAAAGATGAAATATGGAATCTATGCTCCCTACTGGACGCATGAATGGACTTCGGATTATGAATATTACATCCCAAAGGTTAAAAAGCTGGGTTTTGACGCAATGGAGATTTCCTGCGCGGCCCTGATTCAGAAGTACACGACGGACGATCAGCTCCGGGAGCTGAAAAAAGTCGCGGACGACAACGGAATCCTCCTGACCGCAGGATACGGACCGACCAAAGAGCAGAATCTGTGTTCCTCGAATCCGGATATCGTCAAAAAAGCCATGGAATTTTTCCAGAGTCTGCTGCCGAAGCTTCAGCTTATGGATATCAAGATTCTGGGCGGAGGGCTTTACTCCTACTGGCCCCTGGACCCGACGCTGGAGGCGGACCCGCAGGCCGAGACGGAGCGCGCGATCCAGAATCTCCGCATTCTCTCAAAAACCGCGGAGGAATGCGATGTGACGCTGGGTCTGGAAGTGCTGAACCGCTACGAAGGCTACATGCTGAACACCTGCGCACAGGCGAAGAAATTCATCGACACCGTGGGCAGCCCCCATGTAAAGATCATGCTGGACACCTTCCACATGAATATTGAGGAGGACAATATTCCGGCGGCGATCCGCAGGGCGGGCAGCGACCTGTGCCACCTGCATCTGGGAGAGCAGAACCGGCGTGTTCCGGGCAAAGGATCTCTTCCCTGGGCAGAGATCGGCCAGGCACTCCGGGATATCAATTACCAGGGCGCAGCGGTCATGGAGCCCTTCGTCATGCAGGGCGGCACCATCGGCTCCGAGATCAAAGTCTGGAGAAATCTGGTAGAAGATCCTACGGAAGAAAAGCTTGACAAAGACGCGAAAGGCGCCGTGGCTTTTGTACGCCACGTATTCGGAATTTAGGGAGGGCAAAGCGGAATGGAACCGTTGATTAAAATGGTCGGCATTACCAAAGAATTCCCCGGTGTCAGAGCTCTCGACCATATCAGTTTTGACATCCTGCCGGGTGAGGTTCACGTTCTGATCGGTGAGAACGGCGCCGGCAAATCCACTTTGATGAAGATTCTCTCCGGGGTATACACGCCCACCAGCGGGAAGATCATCTGCAACGGGCATGAGTACAGCGCTCTGAACACCAAGACCTCCTACGACGAAGGCATCGCCATCGTCTATCAGGAATTGAGTGTCATCAATGAACTGTCCATCCTGGAAAATCTATTCGTCGGCAAACTGCCCACAAAAAAAGTATGCGGCATCCCCGTGGTGGACTACGGACTGATGAACGAAAAAGCAAAAACCGTACTGGAACAGGTGGGACTGCGCCATGATCCGAACACCCTCGTGGGTGATCTGGCCATCCCTGACAAGCAGTTGTGTGAGATCGCCAAAGCGCTGGTATCCGGCGCAAAGGTCATCGTTCTGGACGAACCCACCACTTCTCTGACCACTTCCGAGGTGGAGAACCTGCACAACCTGATTCGGAAATTAAAATCCGAAGGCTGCGGCATCGTCTACATCTCACACAAAATGAGTGAGTTACATATGATCGGTGACCGGATCACAGTCTTAAAAGACGGCGGCTATGTAGGAACCTATCCCGTCGAGGAGATCACCATCGACGAACTGGTTACTCTGATGGTTGGACGCGAGATCAGCGGCACCTATCTTGCGGACGAGGGTTACGATCCGGAGAGCCAGCCGGTGATCTTTGAGGCCAGGGGCATCACCCGGGCCGACGGAACCTGCAGGGATATCTCCTTTCAGCTCCACAAAGGCGAGATTCTTGGATTTGCCGGACTGGTCGGCGCAGGACGGACCGAGACCATGGAGGCTATCTTCGGCGCAGTGCCAAAGAGCGCCGGACAGATTTTTTTAAACGGCAAAGAGCTGCATATTAAGAATCCGTACAGCGCCATCAAGCAGGGGCTGGGTATGCTGACGGAGAACCGGCGGGAGACCGGATTCGCCAATAATTTCTCCTGCAAATACAATATCTCTCTCGTTCCTTTTATCAAGACATCCGGCGCCGGAGGCATCGGCGGCCTGTTAAACGGCAGGGACGAACAGCGCTGGTCCGAAGAACAGAAGGACAACTTAAGCATCAAATGTACCAGCGTAGACCAGATGACCGTCGATCTCTCCGGAGGGAATCAGCAAAAAGTCATTCTTGGTAAATGGATGGCCGCTGAAAGCGAAGTGCTGATCTTTGACGAGCCCACCAAGGGTATCGACGTGGGAAGCAAGAGCGAGATCTACCGGCTGATGCGCCGGCTGGCCAACCAGGGCAAAGGCGTTCTGATGATCTCCTCGGAACAGACGGAACTTTTAAGCGTCTGCGACCGAATCGCCGTATTCCGCAGCGGAAAACTGCGCGGCGTCCTTTCCAGCGCGGAAGCCACAGAAGAAAAGATCGTTAAAATCTCGACAAATGAATGAAATCTGATGGAGGAATATTGAAAATGAGTGATAGCAAAGCCAAGAAGATCTTGAATTTCGGAACGATCTGGCAGCGGTACGGCACCATCGGCATCCTGCTGCTGATCCTGATCCTGCTGGCCATCCTAAAGCCCAGCGCAGTCTTTACCAGTACCTCAATCCCGCAGATCCTGAAGCAATCCTCGGTCAACATTCTGCTGGCCCTGGGTGAATTCTTCGCCATCCTGCTGGGATATATCGACCTGAGCGTCTCCGCAGCCTGCGGTCTGACCGGCATGATCGCGGCCATCGCCATGACCAGCTGGGGACTTCCCTGGGTCGTCGCCTGTATCGTCGGTGTCCTGGCCGGCACCTGCATCGGGGCCATCAACGGTTTCCTGATCAACAAGACGGGCCTGCATCCCTTTATCATCACCCTGGGCACCCAGACCATCTACTTCGGCGTTATGCTGGTGGTCTCCCACTCCCAGAACGTGTATGGATTCCAAGCCCAGTTCACTTCTATCATGTCCATGGAGTTCGGAGGCATCCTTCCGTTCAACGCATGTATCGCTCTAGCCGCAGCTCTGATCCTCTGGTTTGTGACTACCAGAACCAAGCTGGGACGCAATCTGTATGCTCTGGGCGGCAACCGCGAGGCGGCATGGTATTCCGGTATCAATGTAAAGCTTCACCAGATGATCGTCTACATGATCTCCGGTACCTGCGCAGGTCTGGCGGGTGTGGTACTGATCGGACGGCTGAACGCTGCGGCTCCCACCGCCGGCACCGGCTATGAGACCTACGCCATCGCCGCGACCATCATCGGCGGCACCAGCTTCTTCGGCGGCGTCGGCAAGATTCCGGGCGTCGTGGTAGGCGGCCTGATCATCGGTATCATCAACTACGGTATGACCGTCATGATGATCGAATCATCCTATCAGAAGATCGTTATGGGCGCACTGATCATCATCTCTGTCACCATTGATCACTTTGTATCTGTCTCATCGAAAAAATAAACGATCCGGCAAAAATCAGCCGGCAGACGTTAATAACCACTTATGGGTGGATATTATAAAAATATTATGAAAAAGGAGAAATGTAACATGAAAAAGAAAGCTCTCGCACTGATCCTCGGCACAGCCATGGTATTTTCCCTGACCGCCTGCGGCGGATCCGGCACCAGCAGCACTGCAGACGCCAGCACAGATACCGCAGCAGACGCGACGCAGGAAGCTCCCCCGGCAGAGGACAGCGGTTCTGATGCCGCAGCCGATGCAACAGCCTCTTCCGGTCAGAAGTATGCCGTCATTCTCAAAACCCAGGCTACCGACTTCTGGCTCACCATGTGGGAGGGAACCGAAACCTATGCGGCAGAAAACGGCCTGGATGTGGATCTCTACGCAGCGCAGAGCGACACAGACTACGAAGCGCAGCTGGCCATCCTGGAGAACTGCATCAACTCCGGCGACTATGCCGGAATCGCCATCGCTCCCTGCTCCGGCGTCAACATGATCACCGGCATCAAGAAAGCCAACGATGCAGGTATTACGATTGTAAATATTGATGAGCAGTTCGACCAGACGGAGATGGAAAGTCAGGGCGCGACCTGCGTCGGCTATGTATCTTCCGATAATGTGGCGGTCGGACATCTCGGTGCAGAATACATCAGTTCCCTTCTGGAAGCAGGCTCCCAGGTCGCTGTGATCGAAGGAATTGCAGGAAACGCTTCTTCGGAAGACCGCGCGTCCGGCGCCAAGGCCGCATTCGAGGAGGCGGGCATGGAACTCATCGGCTCCAAAGCATGCGATTGGGATATGCAGACGGCGCTTGACACCGCGGCTACCTGGATCACCCAATATCCGGATCTGAAAGCCATCTACTGCTGTAACGACGGTATGGCCATGGGCGTTATGCAGGCTATCGCCAACGCAGGCAAGACCGGAGAGATCCTCCTGTGCGGCACAGACGGTGATTCCGACGCAGTCGAGGCAGTCGCTGCCGGCAACATGACCGCCACCGTCGCTCAGGACTCTGCCAACATCGGCGTAGACTCTTTGAAGCTTTTGATCGACGCATGCGCAAACCCGGGCAGCTACACTGCCAGCTCCGCTCCGGAGAAGACCCCGGTTGACGCAATCCTTGTAAACAGCGAGAATGCAGCCGATTTTTAATGAGGAACAAACCAATACCCATCCGGTCTGACGAATGATCAAAGACTGTGACACGGCCGGGAGTTACTGTTGTCTGGACTCCCGGCTTTTGGCTGCAGTTTCCTTCATCAGCAGTATGTTTTTTCCTCTGTTATTACAAATTTTTCCACAAGAAACGGTGATTCTATGATATAATTCATTAAGAAAGCCAGTCGGTCAGAGCGTAGAAGCAAAGACTTGTCTGAACTATGGAAAAATCGTTTTGTGAAGGTATTTCAACATGCGGGAAAAATTATCAGTGAAAGAAATTGCGGAGATGGCAGGCACATCCGTCGCTACTGTTTCGAGAGTGATCAATCAGAACGGGAGATTTTCCAAAGCCACGGAAAAAAAGGTACTGGATATTATTGAGCAATACAACTACCAGCCGAATCAACTGGCGAGAAGTCTGCGAGTACAGCACTCTCAGATCATCGGCATCATGGTCCCCGATATCAGCAACGAATTTTTCGCCAATATCACGAGGGCGGTGCAGAAGCATCTGTTGAAGCAGAACTATATGACGATCATCTGTAACACCAATGAGAGCGGAATGGAAGCCAGAAAACAGCACCAGATGCTGCTGGCCCAAAAGGTCAGCGGGATCATCTATATCAACAGCGGCAGCGAAGATATTATGGAATCCACCAATGTTCCCACAGTGTATATCGACCGCGATCCCAGAGATACGCGGAAAAATCTGGATGAAAATTATGCCATGATCGAGTGTGACAACATCCAGGGCGGATATCTGGCCGGACAGGAGCTGGCCCGCAAAGGCTCCCGAAAGATCGCTTATGTCTGCTTCAATCGAACGCTTTCCACTATTAAAAAAAGGATTCAGGGATTTCTGACCGCACTTGAGGAAGCAAAGATCGCGTTTGATCCGGCCTGTGGCATCTATGTGAATGAAGTATCCATAGAAGAAGGGATCCTCGCTACCGAATACATTGTCCATCATTTGAAAGATGTGGACGGCATTTTTTACATGAGTGATCTGCTCGCTGTCGGCGGACTCGGCTATCTGATGCGCAACCGGATCCAGGTGCCAAAGCAGATTCGGCTGGTGGGGTTTGACGACATCAGCATCAGCAGCAATATTTTCCCAAGCCTGACCACGGTACATCAGCCGGTAGAAGAGTTCGGAAGTCTCGCGGCCCGCAGGATTGTAGATATGATCAACGGCAAAAACGATATCTGGCAGCAGCGGCAAAGGCTTCCTGTTGAGCTGATTGTGCGCGAGACCACCTGACAGAAAAGCAACTTGAATATCAACAATTCTAATAAGGACCTAATTTATGAAAGCGATAGGAATCGATATCGGAACGACCACGATCAGCAGCGTCGTTCTGGATACAGACAAAGAGGTGACGCTCGAAGCCAGAACGGTGGAAAACGGCAGCTTTTTTCAGACGGAACACGAGTGGGAGCGCATCCAGGATGTCCAGGTGATTCTTAAAAAGGCGCTGGACCTGACAGATGAACTTCTGGAACATTTTCCGGGGGCAGAGGTCATCGGCCTGACTGGTCAGATGCACGGCATCGTGTATGTGAACCGGGAAGGGAAGCACATAAGCCCGCTCTACACCTGGCAGGACGGACGGGGGAATCTTCCCGGAGAGGACGGACGGACATTGACCGAACAGGTCCTGCATAAGACCGGCGTGTCTGCGGCCACCGGTTACGGACTCATTACGCATCTGTACAATATCCGTCACAACCTTGTCCCCGAAGGGGCGGCGGCCCTGTGTACCATCGGCGACTACCTGGGGATGGTCCTGACCGGCCGGACACAGCCGCTGATGCATGTGAGCAATGCGGCAAGCCTCGGCTTTTTCGACGGACGAAGCAGCGCATTTTTCCGGGATGCAATTCAAAAGACGGGCATGGACCTGGCAATCCTTCCGCCGTTCACGCAGGACTTCGTGTCTTTAGGAAACTATCGGGGAATTCCGGTCATATGCGCCATCGGAGACAACCAGGCCAGCTTTCTGGGCTCCGTGGGCCTGCGCCCGAATGTTCTTCTTTTGAACATGGGCACGGGCGGCCAGATCTCGGCCCTCTCGGACCGGTTCTACGAAGCGCCGGGCATTGAAGCCCGCCCCTTTGTGAAAGGGAAGTATCTGCTGGCAGGCTCTTCTCTGTGCGGTGGCCGGGCATATGCCGTTCTGGAACGATTTTTCAGAAGTTTTTCCGCCTTCACAGGCGGTGAAGACCGGTCTTTGTACGGCGTCCTGGCCGATCTGGCAGAAAAAGGAAGGAAGGAAAAGGATCGGATGCGCGTTTGCACCGCTTTTCATGGGACGCGCGTGAATCCGGATCTGCGCGGCAGCATTACCAATCTGAGCGAGGATAATTTCACTCCGGAAGGCCTGACCTACGGCGTCCTGGAGGGAATGGCGCGGGAACTGTACGACATGTATTGTCTGATGCGCGAAGGGACGGATCTGAAAGCCGAAGCCCTGGTCGCTTCCGGCAACGGACTTCGGATGAATCCGGTCCTGCAGGAAATCTGCAAATCCATGTTCGGCGCAGATCTTACGCTGGCCCCTTATAAGGAAGAAGCCGCCTGCGGCGCCGCTGTCAGCGGAACCATGATGACCCGGAAGGAGACAAAATGAAAGACAATATCAAAGCATTCGCCCATGTAGGGCTTTATATCAAAAACCTGGAAGTTTCCAAAAAATTTTATTCAGACGTTCTTGGTTATACCTGTATATGTGAATTCACCAATGACAACGGCGATCAACTGGCCTTCATGAAATCCGGTCAGGCTGTCATCGAACTGATTCAACACAAAGTGTGGATGGACCGCCATGACGGTCTGTTCGACCACATCGCCATGCAGGTGGACGATATCGCAGAAACCAGTGCCATGCTCAAGGCCAAAGGCATCGAGTTTGAAGACGACATCTACTATGACAAGAATGTCTTTGACAAAGGCGTAAAATATCAGGCTTTCCGCGGCCCGGATGGTGAGCATCTGGAGATCTACGAAGTTCTGTGAACCTCTTATTTTTACGTTGAAAGTTATTTTTTCCATACAAAAGATATAACAATCAAAAATTACATCCATGACATAGCCGTGAGGTTTTCTTAGGAAGATCTCGCGGCTTTTTCATAGCAATAAATTTATTTTGATAATTTGCATATTTTCTGTGAATTATAGATATAAAATTTGACTTAACCGATTTTAGATGCTATACTGTGAGAGAAAACGAGGATTTTAAGAGTGAGAGGTATTTGTCCATGATGATTCAATTCACAGTGGAAAATCATAGATCAGTCAAGAACAGCGCAGTGGTCAGCTTTCTGGCCTCCAGGGATAAGTCTTTGGAAGAATATCTGCTCCATCCAGATACAAAAAAGCCTTTGCTGCCCGCGATTGCAATTTATGGAGCAAACGCTGCAGGAAAGAGCAATGTGCTTCACGCCATGATGACCATGAGGGATATGGTCATCGGAGAAGCTGCAAGAGTGTCCAAAGGTCAGAAGCTGCCGTGGGAACCTTTTGGAGGAAATAAGGAGCCTACCTCTTTTGAAATCGTATTTCTCTATCAGAAGGTGCGGTATACCTATGGATTCTCTTTTGATGCCGGAAAGATTTATTCAGAGTATCTCTATCATTGGCCCAATGGCCGGGAGGCGTTGATTTTCAGCAGAGAAAACGGCGCGTACGAGTTTCGCGAGAATGTCAATGAGCAGATCACCCTCAGTAACCGCACTCCGGACAACAAGCTCTATTTGGTGTCATCTAACGACTGGAATCTTTCTCAGACAGAAAACGCCTACAAATGGTTCCTTGAAAAGCTGACTTTCCTGATGGAAGAAGAACTGGCCACATCTGAGACCGTGGCACAGATCGTTAGCGGAAATGACAAAAAAGCCCGCATCCTGAAAGAACTTTTGATTGCTGATCTTGGCATCACTGATGTGAGCGTAAAGAACATTTCGGGAAAGACGCCTGTGATTACGACTACTCATCGAATAATCCAGGAAAATGGAAATATAGAACATTTTCAGCTTTTGATTGATCAGGAGTCTGCCGGTACGCAGCACTTTTTCGCCCGCATTGGCGGATGGCTGCAAGCATTGGAAAATGGTTCACTTCTGATTGTAGATGAAATTGAAGACAGCCTCCATCCCCTTTTGACGCGGCGCCTGATTGAGATGGTACAGGATCAAACCGTCAATACCGGAGGCGCACAACTGCTGTTTACCACCCATGATGCCATGCTGCTTGATCTGAACTTTTTCCGCAGAGATCAGATCTGGTTTGCGGAGAAAAATGACAAGACCTGCGCCACCGAGCTGTTTTCTCTGGCCTCCTTTTCCCCAAGAAAGGGAGAAAATGTGCGTAAGGGGTATCTTCAGGGGCGTTTTGGCGCCATTCCCTTTATCGGAGGTGATGGTGCATGGCAAAGATGAGAAAAGAATATAACCCGGATAAACCATCCCGGCGTAAGCGCAGACCGATTATTTATATTATCTGTGAAGGCAAGGAAACAGAAACACTTTATTTTAGGCATTTTCGTTCCCGCAACTGTCTGGTAGATATTATTCCGATTTCATCAAAGCATAAAGCGGCTGAACATCTGGTAAAGCACGCAAAATCACTGATTTCTCAGACAGCCTATTACCCCTGGGACGGCGACCAGCTTTGGTGTGTATTCGACTGCGATGACAATAAAAATACAGAATTGCAGGCAGCCAAGGAATACGCGCAGAAGTATGGATATCAGATCGCGTACTCTAACCCTTCTTTTGAGTATTGGTATCTGCTCCATTTTGAAAAGAGAAATGGGCATTTGAAAGATTCCGGCACGGTAATTGAGATATTAAAAAGCAAAAGGTATCTGGAGGAATATGAAAAAAGCACTGATGTTTTTGACAAGCTGTTACCCCATCAGGCGAAGGCAATCGAGCGTGCCAGAGAACGTACGAAACAGCTCGGCCGGGATTGTACCCCCATTCTGAGCCGGGACAGTAATCCGGTAACAACCGTATATGCATTGGTTGAGTTCCTGAACAGCAAACAAGTATAATACGCTGACTTATGTCCCATGCGCTGGAATAGAAAAAACTGCCGCTTTGAGATCTTTGCATCGTCAAGGCGACAGTCTTTTTTTCATCTTGCTAACGTTTTACCGGATACAATTCTGCATATCCTTTCCACGCAAACAAAGCATTCTCTTCCTCGTTCGCGTATACGTTTTCCACTTCACAGATATAAAAATTATGGTCTCCGACCGTGTGGTATTCTTTCAGACGGCAGACAATCGCAAGCCTGCTGTGAACGGGAATCCGGATGTCCGTCTGATCCAGTTCCATAAGGTCGATCCCGAATTCGGCGGCCTTGTCTACGTCTCTTCCGCTCACGCTTCCGCACTGCATGGCCTGCTGTGACAGAGCCTCCCCGGGAACCGTGAGAACGACGTTTCCCGTCGCTCTGACACACGCACCGCTGTAGGATTTTTTGGACATCGCGTAGCCAATCATCCCCGGTTTGTAGCTTAGATACGTCCACCAGGAGACCGCCGCCAGGTTGGTTCCCCCATCCGGCTTCCTGGTACATATCAATGATATCGGATTCGGCGAGGTTAGCTTTGAGGCCTGCACCAAACTGATTTCGTTCATTGTTCTTCTCTCCTTACCTCATATATCATCCATGCATTCTGTGGTTGTCAGGGTCATAGAACATACGTTCTGTCAGTGTGACAGAGACGCTGCCCGCCTGCACGGTGTCTCCCGCCTGTACCCTGGTATGATCCACCAGCGCGAAGCCAATGTTCTTTTCCACCGTATATCCATAGGTGTACATCGTAACGGTTCCTACCGGTCTGCCGTTCACGGTCACATCCGCGCCCACCGGAACTTCCGCCGCTTTATCCTCCATGACAAATCCCAGAAGAGAACGTGTCACACCTCTTGATCTTGCCCGTTCCAGAGCCGCCTTTCCCACAAAATCTTTGTTCCAGTCCACGGCCCATCCAAACCCGACTTCCAGCGGATTACATCCTTCCAGATCGCTCATAAGCACAAATCCTTTTTCTCTCGGAAGGCTGGTGACGATCACATCCGTCGTAATCTTGCGGATGCCGTACTCCCGGCCGCAGGTCTCAAGCTTTTCTTCCACAGCCGCCGCGTCCGCGGGACTGCAGTAGATCTCGTAACCCAGTTCTCCGGTATAGCCGCTTCTGGCAATCTTCACCGGAATGTGATCAATCTGGTTGTTCACAATGGTAAAATACTTCTGGTCGGAAATGTCATGCGCAAGCATCTGGTTCAGCACTTTCCGGGAATTCGGTCCCTGAACCGCATACATGGTGGTCATTCCGGTAATCTCCTTATAAGATACCTGCTCAGATTCTCTGTGCACATCGAACCAGGAAATCAGCTCATGGATGTACAGCGTGGATACCCAGTATTTCCTGTCTTCCACCCGGAATACGATCACATCGTCAATGATATCGCCGCATTCGTTCAGCATGGTCGTATACTTTGCCTGTCCGACTTTGGCTTTTCCAATGGAGGCAACAAACATCTTGTCCAGAAAGCTTCCCGCGTCCGCACCGGTCACTTCCAGAAGCTTGTGAGTAAAATCATAATATCCCACCGCGTTGCGGACCGTCTCGTGATCCAGTCTAGCCTCCGTATTGGTCGTACGGCGGGAGACCACGTTCCTTACTGTCTCCTGCTTTGGAGAGGCTTCCGCTCCTCCTTTGATCCTCATATTCCTTGGATCATACCAGATCCTCTCGGTCAGAACCGCCGGAATCTGTCTTCCATGACTGCTGATCACCGCGGCATCGCCGATCTTCGCCTTCTTTTTCTCAATCACTGCAAAGCCGATGAATTTCTTTACCGTATATCCGTAGGTAAATACGGTGACTTTCCCTGCCTTGACCCCGTTCACCAAAACGTCGCAGCCTGGCTCGATCGCTGCTCCTTCCTCTTCTACAGTAAATCCAACCAGAGCTCTGTCCGCGCCCCTGGCTCTTACTTTTTCCAGGGCCGACTTACCCACAAAATCTTTGCTCCAGTCAACGCTCCAGTCGAAGCCGCACTCCAGCGGGTTCAGGCCGCCGATATCGCTCATCAGCACATAGCCTTTTTCCCGGGGCAGGCTGGTGACGATCACATCCGTGGTAATCTTTCGGATTCCGTGAGCCGCGCCAGTCTTTTCCAATGCGCGCTCTACCAGTTCGCTGTCGTCCGGATTGCAGTAAATCTCATAACCCAGCTCGCCGGTATAACCGCTTCTGGCAATTTTCACCTTCGTAGACCCGATGGCATTGTCCCGAATCTCGAACTGCTTCAAGCCACTGACGTCTTCATTCAGAAATCCATTCAGGATCGTCCGGGAAGCCGGACCCTGGACCGCATACATGGCGGTCGTCCGGGTAATCTCCCGATAGCTGACGTCTTCCAGTGTCCTGTGAGCGTCAAACCAGGCGATCAGTTCATGGATATAAAGCGTAGACACCCAATACTTGTCCTCCTCAATGCGGAATACAATGACATCATCGATGATCTCTCCATTGCCGTTGAGCATGGTCGTGTATTTTGCCTGTCCCACTTTCGCCTTTGCGATGGGAGCAACAAACATTCTATTCAGAAAGCTTCTGGCTCCCATGCCGGTCACTTCCAGAAGCTTATGGGTGAAATCATAATATCCTGCCGCGCTTCGGACCGCTTCATGGTCCAGCCTCGCAGCGCTGTTCTCTCTGCGGTACACCACCTCTTTCGCCGTGGCTTCATAGACCACTTCATCGGCCTGACCCCTGACCGCAGACTCTGCCGCCGCCATATGCATGCCAATCTTCATGGCGTCCATCATCAGATCCAGAAGCCTTTTGCTGAATCCTTCCAGCTCCGTACTCAGCTCCCGAAGCCGGCCGCTGAACACTTCCAGTTCCTGCGTGGTATATTTGCTTAATTCATCCGCCATATACGATACCTCCTGATTTAAGTTCCGCATCTATCCTCTCTCCGCTCTGTAAAATCCTTCTGGGGCTTCTTTCGGGCAGATGCTGTTTTTATAAATTGCTCAACACTATCTATCCATTTTAGTTCTAAAATCTGTGCTTCAGCCCTAATTCTGAGGCTGCGTTTTTCAGGTACCTCGCCGTATTGGAAAGCATCAGCTCCGGATCATAGTACATCTCGGAATACAGTTCCGTGGTCACATATCCCTGATAACCATGTTTCTGGATGACATTGATCACATCGGTCACCGGAAGAATGCCCGTATCCAGCCGAAGGTGCGCATCCGTCACGCCGTCGTTGTTGCAGATATGGATATAATTCAGCCGGTCGCCGAGCATGGAAAAATATTTTGAAATCGGCTCTTTTACGATCGTCGGCGGCACAATATCCATCATGGCATACAGACACGGGCTGTCCACATCTTCCAGCAGACGGACGCAGTGGTCTACCGTAGATACCACAGGGCTTTCCATCGGCGTCAGCGGTTCGATGGTCACCTGAACGCCCTTGTCCGCCGCATAGCTGCAGATCTTTCTCATACTTCCGACCAGCCAGGACCAGACGCTCTTATCTGCCGAAAAATAACCTGGATGATCCGCAACCACCAGAAGCCTCCGGCATCCGATCTCCGACGCGATCCGGACTGCCTTTTGATAATACGCAATCCCGTATTCCCTCTCCTTCTCATTGGGAGAACAGATACAAAGGGGCAGATTCAGGGCCAGCGGCGTATACATGGGAACTTCCAACTGATACTTTTTCTGCAGATTCCGAACCTCTTCTGCCACTTCCTCCGAGTAATCGTCCGGATAGAGATGGCATCTGGAACCGAAGATCTCCACCCCGTCGAAACCGTAAAGCTGCGCCAGATAAAACGTTTCCTCCAGCGAAAGGCGTTTAAAGTCTAACGACATTATACCAAATTTCATACGTTAACCCTCTTGTGCATGTTCTCTTTGCTGCTTTCTCCTAAGCATGGTCAGAAAATCGGATTCCGCACGGAAGCGCTTCAGATTTGGAATCGCAATGGGTACGATCAGCAAGGTGCCGATAATGATCATGATAATCTCCGAAGAGACATTGATCAGACCCAGCCCATAGCGAAGCAGACCGATCACAAAGACGGAGAATGCCACGCCCACTACATTTCCGACGCCGCCGCTGACGCTCACACCGCCCAGGATCACCATGGCGATCACGTCCATCTCATAGTTCATCGCCATATTGGCCCGGGAGCTTCCAAGCTTTGAACAAAGGAAGACACTTGCCAGCGCCGAAAAAATTCCGGTTACCATATATACGATCCTCTTGATCCTCGCGGTCCGAAGTCCGGAATACAGGCTTGCCTTCTCATTGCGTCCCATGGCGTACAAAGAACGGCCGAACTTCGTAAAATGCACCACATAAGCAAACAACAGAATTTCCGTTATAAAGACGAACAGAATAATCGGAATTCCTCCGATGCTGCCCCAGCTGAACTGATGCATTGCCTCCGGCCAGGCCGTATAGGCATTATTTTCCAGGATCATCCATGCCAGGCCGCGATACAGGATCTCTGTGGCCAGCGTGATAATCGTGGAAGATAATTCGGTAAACTTCGTGATCAGAAATCCATTAAACCAGCCAAGCAATGCTCCCAGAGCAATGCCTACTGTAACAACCACGAAAATATTGGCTCCCTTCGACGCGCACCATCCCATAACGGTTCCGGTCAGCGCGATCTGAGATGCCACCGAAATATCGATTTCTCCCAAAAGCAGCACCATCATCATTGGAAACGCAATGATCCCTTTGTCCAAAAACATCTTCAATGTGTTGGACAGGTTTGTCAGATTCAGATAATTTTTCGACATCATTGCATTAATGATGTTAATCACTACAAACAGGAAAATAATTGTGAATTCCCAGCGGAACAAAAGCTTCTTCAAAGAGCGTTCCCTGTCCACCGCGATCACCCGGGAATCTGCCTGATTCTCTGTATTCACATGTTTCATCATTTTACAGTTCCCTCCTCTTTAATTCCTGTTTTTTCACCCTCTTCTGCATGTACGCGTTGATGACGATGGAAATCAGAATAATAAATCCTTTGATCGCCTGCTGCCAATAGGTAGAAACCCGGATCAGAGGCAGAATATTGTTCAAAGTTCCCATCAACAACGCCCCCAACAGAACACCGGCAACCGAGCCCTCGCCGCCGGCAATACTGCAGCCGCCGGCGACCACGGACGCGATCACGCTGATCTCATAGCCGTCGCAGGACTCGCTCTGCGCATTGCCGTACTTGCATACCCAGAGCAGGCCGGCCAGACCGGCGATCACCCCGCATATGACAAAGGAGCGAATCTGCGTCAGGCGGACTTTGATTCCCGTCACCTCCGCGGCATTCTGGCTGTTGCCCACCGCAAATAAATGTCTTCCGGATCTTGTATAATTCAGATAGACAAAAGAAATCACGGTAATCCCGATTGCAAACCAGATCAACGAGTTGATCCCCAGGAAGCTGGTGGTTGTGATGGATATAAATTCCGGCGTCATCTCCGCCTGCGCAACCCAGGCGCCGCCGGAAAACAGATAGATAACCCCCCGGAAGATATATTTGGTCGCCAGGGTTGCAATCAGCGCATATACATGCAGTTTGGCGACAATAAAGCCGTTCAGAAAACCGCAGAGCGCGCCGATCAGGGCCGCCATAAGAAATAATAAGATCAGCGGGATATCCTGATTGTTCTTCAGGGTCAGCGCGCAGAGCATGCCGCATAGCCCCATAGTGGAGCCGATGGACAGATCAATGTTGCCCGTGAGAATCACCATCATAAGCCCCATGGATACCATAATCAGAATCGACGCTTCTCTCAGCAGATCAAAAAGATTCGACCCTGTGAAAAACAGACCCCCTGTTCGGAACTGGACGGCAACCGCTATGATGACGATCATAAGGGCAAGCACAATCTCCCTGATATTTCTGGAAAACAGATTCCTTTTACCATTCATGAAATCACCCTGTTATCCTCTCTACTTATTCAAATTCAAAGCGATCTCCAGAATCTCCTCCTGGGTCGTACTCTTGGCATCCACGATTTTGGGCAGACGTCCGTTTGCCATAATCGCGATGCGGTCCGACATCGACACCACTTCCGGCATCTCCGAGGAAATCAGAACAATCGCATAGCCCTTCTCCGCCAGATCCATGATAATCTCATAAATCTGCGCCTTGGCGCCCACATCCACTCCTTTGGTGGGCTCGTCCAGAATCAGGACTTTCAGATCCGCATCCAGAAGCTTTGACACCACCACTTTCTGCTGATTCCCGCCAGATAAAGAATCGGCCGTATCGTAGACGCTCTGAATCTTGGTAGACAGATCCTCGCTGCTCTTTCTTGCCGCTTCTTTTTCTTTCCGTGAATCAATTCCTTTCAGAGAAGTATATTTGCCGAGTGTGGAAAGGGTCACATTTTTAAAGACCTCCCAGCTTAAGACCAGTCCGTGCCGCTGACGGTCTTCGGGCAGATATCCGACGCCTGCCCGGATTGCCTCTTCCGGGTGCCGGAACCGGACCTCCCTGCCGTTCAGACAGATCTTTCCGCTGTCAAAGGATGCAATGCCGTAGATGGATTCAAACAATTCGGTCCGTCCCGCTCCCACCAGTCCGGCAAAACCGAGGACCTCTCCCTGGTGCACTTCAAAGGATACATCCTTGAATACTCCCTGTCTGCTCAGCCCTTCTACCTTCAGCACCACGTCCCCCTGCTCGATCTCCCGCTTGGGATACAGATCGGCAATCTCCCGGCCAACCATGGCGGAGATCAGTTTATCTTTTTTCAGCCCTTCCACATCATAGGTGGCGATATATCTGGAATCGCGGAATACCGTTACCCTCGAAGCCAGGCGATACATATCCTCGATTCTGTGGGAGATAAAGATAATGGAAGTCCCCTTCTCTTTCAGCTGATTCGTAATGCGGTATAACTGCTCGCATTCCCGCTCTGACAGAGCCGCGGTCGGTTCATCCATAATCAGAATCTCCGCGTTGGCAGAGATGGCCTTTGCAATCTCCACCACCTGCTGCTCGGCCACAGTGAGGCTTCCGATCTCCTCTCTGGGATCAATCTCTGATCCCAGATCTCTTAGCAGTTTTTCCGCCTTCTCATACATGGTTGGCCAGTTCAGGAACATCCCCTTTTTCTCATAGTGGCTGATGAAGATATTCTCCGCCACCGTCAGGTGCGGATATGCCGTAGAATGTTGGTAGATCGCCGCGATGCTTTTTGCCGAAGCATCCAGAGGATTGCTGAAGAAAACCTCCTCCCCATTCAGAAAAATATGTCCTTCTTCCGGAATATGCACGCCGGTAATAATTTTTATAAATGTGGATTTCCCTGCCCCATTCTCTCCCATCAGCGCATGTATTTCACCCTTTTTCAGCTGAAACTGTACATGATCCAAAGCGGTGACGCCGGGAAACCGTTTCACAATGTCTTTTAATTCCAAGATGTACTCTGCCATATTCTCCTCCATACCTTCCGTCTGTTTCAGTTCCCCTTCACATCCATCTGGAAGATCGGCTCCATTGCGCGGAAAAGCGCTTTGTATTTTTCATACTGCTCTTCGTATACCCCATGGTTCTTTTCATCCGGCTCATAGACCTTCTTGATCTTGATCATCGATTCGCAGGCCGACGCAATGCTGTCAAATACCCCCGTTGCCGTACCCGCCAGAATTGCCGCGCCCAGACACGCCGCATCCTGTGCGGACTGCGTCGTGTAAAACTGTTTGCCGGTAATATCCGACTTGATCTGATTCCAGACGTCGGATTTGGAACCTCCACCCATGGTCCGGATCTCGCGTACTTCGATGCCCATATCATGAATGGCCTCCAGATTCCGCTGGATGATGTAGCCCAGACTTTCCATAATACTGCGTGCAAAATGCGCTTTTCCATGCAGCAGCGTGGCTCCGTAGAAGACGCCTTTGGCACTCAGATTCACATCCGGAGCCATGGACCCCTGCAAATGCGGAAGCGCAATCAATCCTTCGGAACCTGCCGGTATCCGCTCCACCGCTCGATTGATCAGATCGTAGGCGTCCACTCCGCTCGTCTCCTGAACCGCCATCTCTTCCTGGCAAAAGCCGTCCCGGAACCAGCGAAGACACATGCCGCCGGTCGTAAACGTATGCATCATATACGTATCCGGAACCGCAAAATAATGGACAGGCATCAGCCGGTTCGGATCATAAGTCAGCTTCTCTGTAACCGCACAGATGGCCAGCGCCGCGCCAATATTCTCCGACAAAAGACCCGGTCTGATATTTCCCACGCCGATAGCCCCCGCCACCTGGTCCAGACAGCCGGTCGCAATCTTCGCCTCCGGAGAGATACCGAGCATTTCCGCCATCTCAGGCAGAATCACTCCTACAATCTCACCAGATTCCCTGATTTCCGGAAGCCATTCTCTTTTGACTCCGATGTATGCGAGCATGTCGTCCCAGTAATCTTTTGTTCGGATATCCCAGTATTCGGTGGAGCAAAGGAGCGAACCCTCTGATACAAATCTGCCGGTAAGCAGATAAATAATATAGTCCTCCAGAAGCAGTACATGCCTTACCTTCTGATAGAGCTCCGGTTCGTTTTCCTTCACCCACAGTACCTTTGCCGCCGGCCAGCAGGCTTCGAAGCTTACCTGTCCGGTAATCTGATAGCAGCGCTCATCCCCAAAATGAGCGCGCAGCGCTTCCGCCTGCTTTGCCGCCCGGTTGTCCATCCATACGATGGCGTTGCGAAGAGGACTGCCTTCCTGATCCAAAAAGCAAAGAGTCTCACCCTGAACAGAAAATCCTACTGTAACGATGTCTCTGGTCTCCACCTTTTTAGCGGCAGATATGATCTCCATGCATTTTTTTATGGACTCCATATAAATACTTAAAGGAGCCTCCACAACATCCGTCTCCGGAGTGAGCAGCGTATATTCTACCACTGCAGACGCCTTGTTCTCACCCTGACGGTCAAATACTGCCGCCTTTAACGAAGTGGTTCCTATATCAATTCCAAGGATTAATTCTGTCATTTTTTTCTTCCTTTACTGATGTGGTGCGCATGACCAGGTTAAGATGGCTTTCTCTTCTCCGATGTTGATCAGCTTATGCCCTTTGCCAGGCGGCACCAGCATGGCGTCGCCTGCTGTCAGGCGGTAATAAGCGTCATCTTCCGGAACATAGCAGAGTACTTCACCCTGAATGCAGTAGAACACCTCGTCCGCTTCTGCGTGTCCTGCATCCAGATCGCCCACGGCGCCCGGCAGAAGTTCCGACATGCCGAAGGTAATTCTGCTGGTTTTATAGTACTCCCGGCAGGTCTCCTGGCCTTCTACCCATATCTTTGTCTGATTTTTACCTGTTACCGTTACATTTTCCAGGTTCATCGTATCACCTCGCTTTATGGCTATACTACATTAAAGAGGGATCTAACAGTTCGTCCATGGTAATCGGAACCGGCCCTCCGATCAGATGCGTAAAGATCGCCACCTGCGCCGCATGCTCCAGGAACTTGGAACGGGCAAACGCCTCGCTGATGCTGCCTGCCAGGACAACCGCGCCGTGATTCGCCAGAAGGGCCGCATTGCGGTCTTTTCCCAGGGCTTTCACGATGTTGGTTCCTACTGCCAGCGCTCCCGCCGGCGCATATTCCGCACAGAGAGTCTCGCCTCCCAGGAACAGTCCCTGCTCTGCCAAAAGAAACGGAATGTCCTTCCTCGCGGATGCGAACATGGAACTCCAGATATGATGGCTGTGCAGGATCACCTTTGTCTCCGGTCTTGCTTTATAGATCTCCAGATGCATCGGCATCTCGATGGTCGGCTCGTAATCGCCGTCTACGATATTGCCCTCGATGTCCACCACCGCGATATTCTCCGGCTTGAGCTCTGCCCATGTAAACACCTGAAAACCAGGCTTCATATTCGGATATGCATAGATATAACCGGTGTCCAGATCGCGGATGGACATATCTCCGGAATCAAAAGCCGGTGAACACTGATCCTCATAAAACTGTTTTGCGGAATTTGCCATTAACTCTTTGTACTCAAATTTGATTCTGCTCTTCATACTTTTCTCCTGTCTTTTGATTTTATAGTTGAACAGTTACTATTTGATTTCATTCATGTAATCGATCACTTCCTGGAGATTCTCCCGGAATCCGTCGCCCGGAGCAAAATTCTCGGTAAAGAGAGCGGAGCCCATCGTAAATGCCCACGGATTGATCTCATTCACAAAAGAAATTCTTGCTTCGCTGTTGATGCTTCCCGCGATGACGACCGGCTTGTCCACTTTGGCGCAATACTCTCTCGCAAGCTCTGCCCCCTGCTCATGACGGAAAGCCAGAAGGTCGATCCCGTCAACCCCTTTTTCCAGCATGGTGTTTGCGTCTTTTATAATCTCCTCAAAAGATCCTTCCAGTACACTGGGACTGCCGGATACCTTTCCGCAGAACGGAAGATATTTGATCTCATGTTCTTTCAGATAAGCATAGACGCTGTCATAGAACAAAGTGCCCATCAGATAATCGAAGCCAAGCTCTACCGCCAGCTTTGCGCCGTTCATACACTCTTCCTCTGTATAAGTGACCACTTCCAGGAATGTGGTCTTGCCGGCCGCCTTCATATGTTGAATCAGTTCAGCCATCTTCTCTTTTTCCAGCCCTACATCTTTAAACCCCCAGAAATCTACGGCCAAATCTTTGCAGGCATCAAACACCTCAATTGCGTTTTTTACCGTCTGATCGTTGTGAGTCAGCATAATAATAATTTTTGATTTCACTTTTTATCCTCTGCCGTCCTTTCTTTTTGTTGATTGATAAGTTTTTTCCATAATTCTCAAGGTATTGTCCATATCTTTCCCACAGTATAGAACATTTCTATCATATTTGTCAACACATTTTGAAATAATTTGATATACTTCTATCATTTTCGCCCATTTTATTGCATATTCTCGTGATTTTTCTATTCATTTCATTTATGTATTGACAAATTTCTTCCATTATGCTACATTTTAATCAAGCACTTTGTTGCTTATGATACATAATTCTCATAATATTCCATATTTTTTCCATTTTTTTGCAACTATTAGCCGAGTAAACTTTCAGAAACTGTTCAAAAATCACCAAACAGTCAAAAACGAAAAGGAGGATATCGTTTTTATGAAAAAAAGAACTTTAGCGACTTTACTGGTTGTGTCCATGTGCGCATCCATGCTGGCCGGCTGCGGATCGAACAATTCCAGCAGCAATTCTTCTGACAGCAATACCAACACCGAGGCTGCTGCTCCCGAAGACGAAGACGAATCGGAGGCGGCTCCTGCTGAAAATAATGCAGACAGTTCAGGAAGCGGACTCACTTATGGCTTTGTCTCCAAAACCACGGCAGATCCGATGTTCGTAGGAACCTATGACGGTTTTGAGGAAGCATGCAAGGAACTGGGAATCGAATGTGTATACCGCGGAACCGACGACGCGTCAGCGGAAAAAGAAATCGAGATTATCAATCAGTTTATCTCCCAGGGCGTAGACGGAATCGCGGTGATCGCAGCCGACGAAGACGCTCTGCAGCCGGTACTCAAGCAGGCAATGGACGCCGGAATTCATGTGGTGACTGTTGACTCCGCGACCAACGCGGAAAGCCGGGAACTGCATGTGGACTTTGCAGATCCGGTAGAAATGGGAAGAGGGATGCTCCGCTCCGCAGCAAAAGCCTGCAACAGCGAAGGACAGATCACCATTCTGAACGGCGATCCCCGCGTATCCTTATTTGCTGATTTTGAAACTGGTATTTTTGCGGAATATGATGAGAACCCGGATCTTTATGGAAAGATCGATCTGGTAAAAGAAGTGGCGTATGGTTATGACCTGCCGGATCAGTCCACCACCGAAGCCCAGGCATTGATCAAAAATTATCCGGACACAGATGTAATCATCTGCCCCACCACCGTTGCTATCCTCGCCGCGGCAAAGATCATTCAGGACGGCAATCTGGATATCAAAGTGACCGGTATCGGGCTTCCCTCCGAGATGGTATCTTATTATGACAACGGAATCTGCGAAGAGATGTGGCTGTGGGATATCTATGAATACGGCTATCTGACCGCATACTCCCTGACCGCGCTGGTCAACGGCGAGATCACCGGAGCCACAGGCGACACCGTGGAAGCAGGAAAGCTTGGAAGTTATACGGTGGAAACTCGTGAAGTAGACGGCGGTACCATGATCATGATGGGAGACGGCCTTGTCTTTGACAGCAGCAACATCAAAGAATGGTCAGAGAAACTTTAAAATTTACCCGAACAGATCCGGTTTTCAGCAAAATATTTAAATAATCTGGAACAAGAGTTTCCTTAAAAGGAAACTCTTGTTCCCTGTAGTAGAAGATCTGAACATTTTTTTTGGCATAAATCTACCAAAAATGACATCTATCATGTATAATAAATACATCAAGCTTACGAAAAACCGAATAAATACTATTAGAACAACTGGAGTATCAATATGCTGAAAAGAAAACGAATCCAGATCATCTGTGACGAACTGAACAAGAACGGCGTGATCTCTATCGATGACCTGGCGAAGCAACTGGAAATCTCGCCTTCTACCATACGAAGGGACATCCAGGAACTGGAAGAAAATCACATGGTACGCCGTATCCGGGGCGGCGCGATCCCTGTTGCGGCCAATACCCCCCATGAGCTTCCTTTTTCCATGCGCACGGATATCTTTAAGGAGGAAAAAGCCCGCATCGCTGAAGCCGCCAAACAATATATCCATGAAAATGATACGTTAATCGTGGGGTCCGGAACAACCACGCTGGCATTTGCAAAAACGCTGTCCGATATCTCTCCTCTTTATGTGGCAACCTCGGATTTGATGAGCGCTCTGGAACTGTCCACCTTTCCCAATGTGGAGCTTACGGTATTAGGAGGAGCCTTGCGGCATTTCCATCACAGCATTACCGGGTATTTTGCGGAACAGATGCTGAACCAGATTCATGCGGATACCGCTTTCGTGGGCATCGACGCCATTGACTTTAATCTTGGTCTGATGAACTTTTCCACCGAAGACGTCGCCGTTAATAAATTGATCTTAAAGGCGGCAACCCAGAAAGTCATTCTCTGTGATCATTCCAAATTTGACGCCATCGCATTTGCGAACGTATGTTCTCTCGATCAGATTGACGTGTTAATCACCGGCAAAGAAACGGATACCGTTTACCTTGACAGGTTAAGGGAAATGGGTGTAAAGACCATCGTTGCATAAAGAAAACCCCCGGGGCCGGAAGCCGCCTCATCCTCCCGTCTTTTGGAAGGTGGTGATCTTCTGTTCCCGGCAGGTGCGCTCCCACATGGAGTCGTCCAGTGCATCCACGTAATCCTGCAGGGGCGCCTTTTCCAGCACGCAGGTTTTCAGACTGCCAAGCTTTGACGGAAGCTTTAGATTCTCCGCCTGGGGACCGGTAAGAATCTCCAGCTCTTCCAGAACCGTCAGTTTTTCCAGCGAAGACAGATTCGTAAGATCTCCGATCTGCATCCGCAGCGCATACAGTCCCCCGAAATTCGAAATATCTTCAAGAAGTGCGTCTCCATTTCCAATGGCCGCCCAGTCCGTCTCATACAGCACTCCATTCACACTGCAGAAATCATAGCCTGCGCTCTCCACGGTTTCCAGCGTTTCCACCTGTAATAGATCGCTGTAACGGATATCGCCGTCGATCCGAAGCGCCTCTTTGATCACTGCCGGGAGTACCGGCTCTTTCCAGTCAACGACATAATCCGCCGCCTCTTCCGGTTCCCTCTTAAGACGCCAGACCGAAGCGTTCGCCGATTCCCAAGCCAGTACAAAGGGATTATGAAGAGACGGATATTCCCACACTTCCATTCCCCGGTATGTTTCGCTCTTCTCCCCAAAGCCCATATGCCGCTCTCCTTCGTATTCCTCATAAGTGGCCGCCGTATACAGCGTCAATCGCCCCATATCCGGAGAAAATTCCTCCGGTGCAAGGCCGATGAACTCCATCAAATTCTTCTGTCCGAACCGGTACGCTGCGCTTACAATCTGACGCTCCCCATGCTGATCGGTAAAGACACCGCGGACTCCATAGACCTCATTGCCGCTCTCCACCTGGTATTTTTCAAAGGAAAGTTCCTTAAGGTCTTCTCCGAATACCGTCTCCGCGGTCTGTCTCATATTTTTGCAGACTTCCTCCCAGCTCCCGCACCAGGCGTCTTCGCCCATATCGTTGTCCTCCACGCCCCAGAGCACCCGTGCCCGAAGATCCTCTCCGGCAAAAGTGGAAAGACGTGCGTCCAGGCCGCAGGTTCCAAAGGCCCACCGCTCCGGCGTCTGGAAGCGGTACGCACCCTGGTCTTCCATATAATAGCCTTCTCCCCTCTGTATCCACGGCTTTTGCAGATAGTACTCCTGATTCGGCAGTTTCAGCGTCTGCCCTGCCAGGATTCGATCCGGGTTGTCCAGTTCGTTCTCCGCGGCGATCTCCTGCCATCTGCTGCCGTCCCCGTAGACGTTTCCCGCAATCTTCCAGAGACTTTCTCCCGTTTCCACCACATGTTCCCCCGTCGGCGCGGTAAGTTTCACATAGTTCTCTGCATTCCCCTCCGGACGCGTCAGCAGCGCGTAATCGCCCGGTTCTTCCGACACGGCTGCACGGACGACGGCGCCGGATACCAGAGACAGAACGCAAAGCCAGACGGGCAGACTTTTTCTTATCCTTGTTTTGATCCCGTATTTTCTGTTTTCTATTCCAACACCCATGATGCGCTCCTGCTTCCTTCCCCGCTGCCCGGCTCTGTGATCCAGACCGCCTGATCGGTGACTTTCCTTGTCTCGTTCTTTTCATAGATCAGAAGACTTCCGATCCTGCCGTGCTCCCCTTCCTCCGACGTTTCCTGCTGCTCATATTGAACCATCCAGACGCTGTCCTCTCCATAAAAGGCATAGCGGTAAATATTCTGTCCCAGTTCCCGGACCATGCCTTCCCGGCAGAGCATCAAGGTGTGGAGATGCTCCTCCTCCGAAAATCGATCCCGCCGGATTCCAAGTTCCTGATAAGCAGTCCACAGATCCGTCCTGGCATGTACCGGAACCGCTTCCTCTTCTTCTCCGGTCCGAAGACCCTCCGCCAGAAAAAGATACGTATCCGAATCCCCGGATTTCTTAAGGCTTTCCAGGGACAGATCCGCCGCGGACGCCAGCACTCCCTCATGGCGGGTTCCATAGAGGTCCACATAACCTTCCAGTCCCATATTCCGGGTGTACAAGACCTCGTCTCCGACCACCCGGCTCTCGTCCGCCAGTTCCACCGCCTTCTGGCAGCTCCCGTCGCCGCTAAGCCGGTATCGATTTTCCAGATACCCGTAATACAGGTGATGCCCGTACTTTCGGTAATCGCTTTCCATATCCGGACTTTGATACTGTGTCAGATACAGCTCCTCCCCGCTTGGGGAATAATCCTCCGAAACGCCCAGAATAATTCCCTCTTGAAGCTCGTCCAAAAGAGAAATCCCTGTCTTCGTCACAGCGTAGACCGACGCCCGACGCTCGAAGGCCTCCCGCTCCCAGCACGCCTCCAGCGCCCAGGCAAAGGCCTGCTTCTGATCCCTCGCCCCGTAATCATCGAGATAATATGCGTAGGTGCGCAGCACATCCTCCGGCAGACTGCTTCCAAGAAGTTCGGAAAGCGGGATTTTCTCAAAGGTATCCGCCGGTATCATCTCCATATAATAGACACTTTTGGGATTTCCTTCCCCGCCATCCCCAGGACTCATGAGCATGTATCCCTTTGTCTCGTCGATGGTCCTGGGCGGTGAGGCCGACAAATCCATCACGCGCACTGTGCAGAGCTGGGGATAATAGTCGGACTTGGTTTCCTCCAAAAGCTTCCACAGTTCCTGGGTATCTGCATCCTCTTCTCCCTCTTCCCGCGCAATCCAGTCGGAATATCGGACGTTTGCCTCCGCCTCCATAATCACAAGCCGCTTTCCGTCTCTTCCCAGGGCGCTGACGGACAGCTGGTCCTCCTCACCGGCATACACTACGGTCTCTTTTCTCCCTTTCTGAATCTGGTACACCGAACCATCCCGGATATAGAGCAGATCTCCTCTGTTGTCGTCCCTGTAAAGGACAGAATCCACGCCCCCGGCCAAAAGCTCCGGCTCCTTTCCGGGCTTTACGCCGTAGAGCCCATCGTCCATCCCGTAGAAGAACGCCAGTTCCCCACCTTTTTCCACCCGGTAAGGTTCCTCTCTCCTGCCATTGATCTCTCCGATCTTTCGATGGTTTGTCCCATCGTACCGATACAGCAGACAGCGGGCGTGGGGCGGTTCTTCCTCCTCAGTCTCCGCCGTGCCGTCCACCACCGCCTGGCAGTACCAGACGAACCCTTTCTGGTCCACACTGTAAAACAGGACATTTTCCGCGAGCTTTCTCGCTTCCTGCTCAGGGGCTGGAGACTGAAAGTATAGATCGTAGCAGAACGCGCGGACGCTCATCCAGTCTTCCAACTCTTCCTCCGACAAGTAGGTCAGGGCTTCCTTGCGCTCCGCGGCTCCTCTTTGCATGCCAAAGACGGTCCACCTCATATTCTCCGGAAAGAGCAGACCTTGGTCGGGCATCTCCCACACCACGTCCGTGAGGGCTTTTTCCTCGTTCGGAATCCAGACGTCCCCCGACTCGTCCCACTCCTGCCAGTAGTCCCAGGTTTCCCGGTAGTCGTCCTGGGCGAAGGCATGATCGGTCAGAAGAAGCGGTTCTGCGCTTCCTTCCCTCCACAGATACAGCCGGTTCTCCGTGTCCGTATAGGCAAAAAAATCCGCTGCGGAGGCCGCCTTGAAATTGTGGTCTGCGTGCTTGCCAAGCCAGAACAAAAGCGCGCACGCGGACAGTGCCAGCAGGACTGCGAGGGGCAGGAGCCGCTTTTTATGTGTCTTCCATATACTCTTTTCTTCCACTGTATGTTCTCCTGATTGGGATATGATGGGTATCGAGTTCATAGTTTCAGTACTTATATTATACTATCTAAGAATGAATTCCTCAATATATTCCCTTTATTTGCCCCTTTTACCTAACCAAATAGTTTGGTTTGCACTGTTGAAACTGGCAGAACGGTATGATGTCAGTGTCGACTACTTATTAGGTGTCACCGACCGTAAAAGAAAATTTGGCGAATAAACAGGCCGATTCTGCGATCTCAGAACGAAAAATGAAATTTTCTCAGTTCCACACCCCCATATCCGACAAAATAGACTGCGTGATCTCCGACGCTTTTTTCCCGGTAGCGTCTGCAGTGCTCTGTATGTTCGTGGCGAAAAAGAAGGCGTTGCCGTCTGTCTCCACAAAACCCACAAACCAGCCGTTGCTATCCTGTCCTTCTGTGCGTGCGGTTCCGGTCTTTCCATAAAAGCGTTCATTTCCCAAAGAAAACAAACAAATCGATTCCTTCAGTGCGTCTATATTTTCCGGTGAAAAATCAAAGCGGTTCCGATACAGGTCCGCCAAAAGCGCGGCCTGCTCCACCGGAGAGATTTTTAAGGAGGACTCCATCCAGTAATCATCCGAGCGGATCTCCTGATTGCCGTATCCGATTCTTTCCATATAACGTTTGACCGCGGACCTGCCAAGCTGTTCGTCAAGTTTCTGGAAGTACCAGTTGACGGAAGCACTCATGGCAGAAGCAAGATCCTGATCCGCGTTCCAGGCCGCAAAGGGATATTCTTTCTCATCCCAGACCATAAAAGAATTCTCCGAAGTGATGATCCCTTCCTCCAGTGCGAACAACGCGTCATAGATCTTGTAGGTGGAGTTGGGAGAGGTTCTTGAAGTAGCCCGTCCAAGATCGTAGACGCTCCAGGCGTCCGCCCCCTCATCATAGAGGACAAAGCTTCCGCTGTACCCCTGAAAATAAGAGGACAGATCCACAATGGAGACGGTTTTGGAAGCCGTATCCCACCTGTACTGACTTTGATTCTCTGCACAGGTAGACAGCACGGGAACAAAGCCAAGAAGAAATGCTACTGTAGCAATAAAGCAAAGAGCGCCCTTTGCCTTTTGTAAAGCAGAGGGTTTTTGATAGGTAGAAATCTGAATGATCCGTCTCTGCATCTGGCGCATGCTCCCACTGATGCCGACTGCGGATGAAAAAGAGACAGGAGAGATATTTTCCGCAAGCTCCAGCAGCGTATCACCATAATTCCCATAGTCGCCCGGGTCGAGAAGCTTAAGAACAGCGGCGTCGCAGGCGGCCTCCCGGTCACTGCGCATTTCCCGCAGAGCCAGCCACACCAGGGGATGGAACCAGTACAGAATGCCGGCAAGATCCATCAAGACGCCTGCCAAGGCGTCCTTATGCCGGTAATGTTGTAGTTCATGGAGCAGCATATGGCGAAGCTTCGAGGCAGGACAGTCCAAGACCAGACGGATCGGCAGATAGATACATGGCCGGAAAAGTCCCCCGATCACCGGGGAGCCCAGAAAAGCCGTGCTGTATATGGGAAGCTCCTGTGTAATCTCCATCTCGGCCAGACAGCTTCTGTACAGGGCGCGGACTTCTTCGCTCTGGAGAGGAAGGGAGGACCGCTTGATTAGATGAAAACGTCTTTTGGATTTTAAGATCATAAAGGACATGATGAGGACGCCCGCAATCCAGACTCCGAAGAAAAGGTTTCCGATGGCCGGGGAGGTTTTTTCGCCGGAAGCGAGGACAAAGTCCTGTATGGCGCCCAGAGTCCCGGAGACGCCGGAAGTCACAGCGTTTTCTGTAAAAGTCTGCGCGGGAGAAAAAGACATCTCTTTCAAACTACGGATCCTTGAAAAAATATTCGGGAAACGCTCTACCGAAAACGGAAGAAACGGAACCGCCAAAAGGCCCATCATTTCATACCACAGATGATACTGCATCCGGCTGGTGAGTACCTGCCAAAACAGACGTCGGATCAGAAAAAGAAAGAGGATGATCCCGCCAAGGAAAACATTGCTGACCAGAAAGCGAATCATAAAATCTGCCATGGATTACCTCCTTTTTCCGGACCCTTCCGCCAAAAGAGCACGCAGCTTTTCAAGCTCGTCCTTTGAGAGCTGATCACTCTCGATGTAGGCGGAAAGCATGGCGCTGATCTCGCCGCCGTAGAAACGCTTCAGAAAAGAACGGCTCTCCTGGTTTACATACTCTCGTTCTTTTACCAGAGGCGTGTAGACAAAAACCCGGCCCTGCTTTTCGTAGGTGAGCGCACCCTTGGTGACCAGCCGCTTGATCAGAGTCTGGATCGTCTTTGGACTCCAGGCAGTGGTTTTCAGCAGCTGCTCCGTGATCTCATTGGTATTGACCGGCGCAAACTTCCAGACAATCTTCATGACCTCGAACTCCGCTTCCGATATCTGCGGTAATGTACGCATTCATTTCCCCTCCCGAATCTTACATTTATGATATATTTTCACTCCGATCTCTCAAAATGCTGATAATCCTTCAGGCTCTTCCAATCCCCTCCCCAGGCAAATCCATGTTCGGAAAAGAGCTGCCAGCACAGATCCTGATCCCTCTCAATTTTGTGTGGAAAGTCCGCTGCCCGGTCCGCGTAAGGCTCACTGCCCTCGGGAGAAATGTGCTCCACACCGCCGGAATACGTCACATAAGGGTTGTAAAAGGGATTGATATCAATGGCAAGCCCGTAGGCATGGCGGGAGAGCTTTTCGCTCCCCTCCACCACCCGGTAATTGAAGGCCGATGTGTTGTTGTCCAGAAGAGAAGCATGGTCGTCTCCGCCGTAATCGTCAATCAGACGCATTTTCTCGATCTGATATCCGTTTTCATAGAGCGTCTGAAAGATCTCCAGAATGGCATCCGCTATGGATGCGTGAACCACCAGTTCACCCACATGGGTCTGCTCGTCAAAACCCACGTATAAAAGCCGCAGATAGCGCAGGTCCTCCAGGGAAACGTTCTCGTTTTCCACATAGGAAACGCCGTCCATCCGGGCGAATACCTCCGCTGGGATTTCCTGCGCATAAAAGAGAGCCTCTGTCTCTTCCGGGGTAAGCGTCTGTTCCACGACGGTTCCGGACATGCAGGTAAGGTAGTCCGGCTCTTCCTCTTCTGGTTCTGCGGGCTCGAGCGCAAGACCGCTTCCGGAATCCTCCCTGTCCGACAGCTCTTCCTGCTCCTGCTGCCTGGCAGTTCCCACAGTTTCCTGTTCAGCCTGGTTACTCCCCTTTTGATCCTGCCCACATCCGCACAACAGGCAAACGGTCATTCCCATAATAGAAATGACGTTTTTTAACATATTCCAATTTACCTGCTTTGATAAAATCATGTACCATCACCCCATTTATACTCGCAAACGCAATTACATGCCGTTCTTTCACGTCAGATAACAGTGCGTTTGCTCGTTATACATTCATGTATCGGCAAAACAAAGCGTTACTGAGTATATATTACACCCGCTCCATCGAATCCACAATACTCATCCTGCCAATTCTTCTTAAAGGAATGCAGGTCGCCAGTATACAGGCCCCGATGGCGAAAAATGACGCGCAGATCATGGGAATCACGGGAACCGCGGTCAGCCGGACAGTATCCGTTACACCGGCCTCCACCAGTACCGTACCGATATACCCGGCGATGCTTCCGATCACCGCCGCGTCTCTGCCGTAATAAAACCCTTCCCACAGGAATACCCGGTACAGACTTCCTGCGCTCATGCCCATGGCGCGCTGAATACCGATCTCATTGATCCGGGTATGGATATTGGTATAGACGGTATTGATGATGTTCAGGATTCCGATAAGGCCGATGAACAGGATCAGTCCCCAGGCCAGCAGGCGGATCTGGGCTTCGCTCTCCGCATACTGGCGGTCTGTCTGTTCGTAGGACACCGTGGCCGTCCCCGGTATCCGCCTTGAGAGCTCCTCCAACGCCCGGTCAAAGGCTGCCCGATCGGCGCCGTCCGTCAATCCCGGCCTAAGTTCCGCATAAGCATCTGTTCCGGTAAGTTCCGGATAAATCCGGTCGCTGACCAGCACCTGAACGCCGTTCACAAACCCGTTATTGCCCACGCTGAAATAACCGTCATAGCCCTCCAGAGACAGCAGGACCGGCAGCTTTTTCCCGGACACTGTGATGGTACTTCCTTCCTCCACATGGGTCGTGAACAAAGTCACTCCCTCAACCTCCATGGGAATCGGATTGCGGACCACGCAGCCCTCCCCTGCTTTTAACTGTTCCAGCTGTTCTTCCGTAAGCCTGGAAGCAAATCCGTAATCCATCCAGATATCATTGAATCCGAAGATCTGAAAGGTCTCCCCAACCCCCAGGGCGATATCCGTCTTCACCCCTTCGGGCCGATTCTCATCATTCAACTCATAGAGAGAAAACTGCTGTGCCGCCACCTGATCTACATTTTCATCCGCTTCCATGGCCTGAAGCTCCTCCGGCGAGATGCCTTCGTACTGATTGACGACGGAATAATCCCCCAGATGCTCCGACAAAGAACCGGAGACGCCCAGCAGGGATAAAAAACTCTGCAGCGTGAGAAAGACCGTAATGCTCATGACCAGAGACAGCACCGTCACCGCGGTCCGCCCTTTACTCCGGCTCAGATTCAGCCTTGCGTAATACCGCTCAAAGTTCCGGATCTTTTTGACGCGCCGATTTCTGCGCTTTACCTGTGTCCCGACTCCCGACATAGCCTTAACCGGCGAGACTCTGGCCGCATACCGGGCCGCCGGAGCCGCTGCCAGAAATGCAAAGAACAGTGTTACGAAGGCGCTGAGAAGCAGATACCCCCATTTCCCCGTGCTGTTTGCATCGATCAACATCTGAAGCTGTTCCCTATCTTGCGCCAAAAACATCTCCGGCGAGAGCTGATTTAAGGCCGCGGACAGAATCCCCTTTGCGGACAGAACGCCAAGCAGAAGACCCGCTGGGATTCCCGCCATACAAAGACACAGAAGCTCCGCGGCGACCACCGCATAAAGCTGCCCCTTCTCCGCGCCCAGCGCCCGGAGCGTGCCGTACTGTCCCAGACGCCGGGACACCGCAATCTTTAAGATATTATAGATTACAAGCCCTGCCGCCAACAGAATCAGCAGGACAACCAGTACGCCCGCAAAGAGCAACCAGGAAAAACCGGAATCCCCCACCGCCAGCTCCGAATCCGCCGCTTCCTTATCATAAGATATCCCAAGAGCATTCAGAAGCGGGATATTGTAAAGGGTATCCAGTTCATGTATCTCCAGTTTTTCTCCAAGATCATCCATCACGGACTGAAAATTCTTTCGGTCTTCGGTGCGGATATCTACATTATAATAAAGATACTCTGAGGGCAGAACCGCTTTCGCCGTCCCCCATCCTGCAAGGCCCAGAATATGGCCCCCGGTATAACCCAGGAAATTACTCTCTGTAATGCCCACCAGGGTAAACTCCGCCCTATAATCATACGCATCCACCACAATTCCGTGGCGCAGGGCCTTGGACAGAGAAAGCGAAATCTTATCCCCCACATGCCCGTCAAATCCCAGAAACTCCAAGGCGTCCTCCGGCAGGGCAATCTCCATGGGCGCTTCGGGCAGTCTTCCTTCCACGAGACGGGAGTAACTGGGCCTTGTGGCAATCCCGTCTTCCTGGTATTCCGCCAGATCCAGGGAAAGCTGGTCATTGAGCTTCTGATCCCCCAGCGGAATCATGCGGCCGACATAGGACAGGCGCGGGTCGTTCTCCAGCATCTGCGCCTTTTCCTCTGTAAGCTGTACAAAGGTGGCATAGCGGTCGCCGCCGATGGCGATGGCCTGCTGTTGGCGCATAGCGAAAAGTACGCCTGCGGACTGTCCCACCGCGGCTGTCATCATGGTAGACAGGATCACCGCGGTCAGAATCAGAATAGAAGTCAGCTTTTGGGAGAGCACTTCTTTTCGTGCCAAAGTCAGATAGCTTTTCATCTTCCGCTCACCTCCGTCAACACGCCGTCCACCATGGATAATCTTCGGTCAGCCATCTTAGCCACACGGTCATCATGGGTAATAACGACCAACGTCTTTTCCATTTTTTCATGGATCGCCCGCAGCATCTCCATCACTTCCCCGCCGCTTCTGCTGTCCAGATTTCCGGTTGGCTCGTCCGCGAAGATCACCTCCGGTTCCGCGATCAGCGCACGTGCAATGGCCACCCTCTGCTGCTGTCCTCCGGAAAGCTCGTGGGGCAGATGGCTTAACCGGTCGTCGATTCCCAGCATCTGCGACAGCTGCTGAACATACGCCTCGTCCGGCTGTTTCCGGTCCAGAAGCAGGGGCATCAGGATATTTTCCCGGGCGGTCAGGACCGGGAGCAGATGAAACTGCTGAAAGACAAAACCGATGCTCCTGCGCCGGAAT
>CAJUDY010000028.1 GCA_910584945.1 uncultured Lachnospiraceae bacterium
AAGACTTTTCAAAGCACTATTCAATTATCAAGGTTCCTGTTCTTGCCGCCGCTCTCGCGACGACTTGAATATCTTACCAAATCTTTTCTGTTTTGTCAACACCTTTTTTTTACTTTTTTCAAGTTTTTTCGATCTTAACATTTTGACAGAAAAGAAACGGAGAAAGAGGGATTTGAACCCTCGCGCCGGTCACCCGACCTACACCCTTAGCAGGGGCGCCTCTTCAGCCACTTGAGTATTTCTCCGGACACGCCATTTCATGACGCATGGGTTATTATACTAAATGCAGAAACAATTGTCAACTACTTTTTTTATTATTTCTAAATTATTTTTCGTTCAAAGCTTTCTGAATCCGTTTTTCTACTTCTTCCGCGATCTCTGTGGTTTTCATTTTTTCATACTCTTCGTAATAAAGAGGCTTTAAATAATGTACTTCCACAGTAACCGGAGCTGTCGATCCGGTGTCAAAGACCCGATCAGCATCTTTGATGCACACAGGAACGATGGGACACCTGGCTTTTGTTGCGCTTTTAAAGGAACCTCCCTTGAAAGAACCGATTTCCTTCGGATTTTTGGAACGGGTACCTTCCGGAAAAATCAGAAAATTCTTTCCGTCTTTGACTTCCTTACTGACCTTCTGGATCACTTTCATCGACTGCCGGACGTCTTCCCGGTCCATGGAATGCGCTCCCATAATCCGAAAGATGAGATTCAAAAACGGCAGATGCTCCAGCTCCTTTTTCATCACCACAGAAAAAAAGTAAGGGGAACCGTCCAGCAGGGCCAGCACATCATACAGGCCCTGGTGGTTTGGAAAGTACATAAAACTCTGATCTTTGGGAATATTCTGAATTCCATAAGAACGGACCGTCACATTCCCCGCCCTGTTTGCGCCGGTGATGATTTCTTTAAAAAGCTCCAGTTTTTTTTCTTCTGATATTTTCGCCGGATTCCGTGCATAATACCAAAGCTTCAGATACCAGAGAGGAACCATCACGATATTTTTTAAAACCATAAAACAGATTCTTTTCATGTCTCTTCCTGCTCTTCTTCAGACGTCTCGTCTTCAATCTCCTCTTCCTGATCATTTCTGACTTCCTCGCGGACTTTTGCGATGTTGGCAACCTTGATTCCCGCCTCGTAATCCACATTCATCAGTTTTACGCCGGAAGTTATCCTCTTTAACACGGAGATATCCTCACAGCCGGTTCTTATGATGATTCCTTCATTGGTGATCATCATAATCTCGTTTTCTTCGTTGACTGCCTTTGCACCTATGACGGAACCGGTTTTCTCCATGATCTTGTAACATTTCAGACCTTTTCCGCCCCGGTTCTGAACATGGAATTCGCTCACCAGCGTTCTCTTGCCATAACCTCCCTCCGATACAATCAGAAGATACTCGCCCTGGCTGTCAAGCTGCATGGCCACCACTTCATCATCCTTTTCCAGATTCATACCGATGACGCCCATGGAGATTCTTCCGGTAGTACGCACATCTTTTTCATGGAAACGGATACTCATTCCGTTCTTTGTCACAAGAATAATGTCCTTCTCTCCGTCTGTGACCTTTACTTCAATCAATTCATCCTTTTCCCGAAGGCTGATGGCCTGGAGACCGTTCTTACGGATATTTGCATATTCCATCATACTGGTCTTCTTGACAATTCCATTTTTCGTCGCCATGGTCAGATAACTTTCTTCGAAAAACTCTTTCATGGTGATGACGGCGGTGATCTTTTCATCCGGAAGAAGCAAAAGCAGATTGATGATGGCGGTCCCCCTTGCTGTTCTGCCCGCCTCCGGAATCTCATATGCCTTCAGGCGGTACACTCTTCCGAAATTCGTAAAGAACATAATATAATGATGCGTCGTGGTCATGAAGATTTCTTCTATAAAATCTTCTTCCAGCGTCTGCATCCCCTTGATGCCCTTACCACCCCGGTTCTGACTCCGGAAATTATCCACGGTCATACGCTTGATGTAACCAAGGTGGGTCATAGTGATTACCGTATCGCTGACCGGAATCAGATCTTCCATACTGATATCAAATTCATCATAACCAATCTTTGTCCGGCGGTCGTCCCCATATTTGTCAGAGATCAGAAGGATTTCTTCTCGAATAACTCCCAGAAGCTTTTTCTCATCTGCAAGAATCCCTTTCAAATACTGGATCTTTTCCATTAATTCGTTGTATTCGTTTTCCAATCGGTCTCTTTCCAGTCCGGTAAGTGTGCGCAGACGCATATCCACGATGGCCTGGGCCTGCACATCATCCAGATCGAATTCTTCGATCAGAGAAGCCTTTGCGATCTGTACATTTTCCGAACTTCGGATGATCTGAATCACCCGGTCAATATGATCGAGCGCGATCAACAGGCCTTGTAATATATGGGCCCGCTCTTCCGCTTTGTTCAGCTCATACTTAATTCTTCTGGTGACTACATCTTCCTGGTGCAGAATATAATATTTCAACATATCCAGAAGATTCAGAACTTTCGGTTCATTGTTGACCAGAGCCAGCATAATCACGCCGAAGGTTTCCTGCAGCTGGGTATGCTTGTAGAGCTGATTCAAGATCACATTGGGATTCACATCTTTTCGAAGCTCAATGTTGATCCGCATTCCCTCCCGGCTGGATTCATCGTTGATATAGGTAATGCCGTCGATCTTCTTTTCCTTAACCATATCGGCGATCTTCTCGATCAGCCGTGCTTTGTTTACCATATAAGGAAGTTCCGTCACAATGATCCGGTTCTTCCCTCCTGACATGGATTCAATATTGCTGACTGCACGAGTACGGATTTTTCCGCGGCCGGTACGGTAAGCTTCGTTGATACCGGAAGTGCCAAGAATCTCCGCGCCTGTTGGAAAATCCGGCCCCTTTACAATATCCAGAATCTCTTCGATCTGCGTGTCCCGATTTTCCTCGATCCGGTTATCGATAATCTTTACCACCGCGCCAATCACTTCCCGGAGATTATGAGGCGGAATGTTGGTCGCCATGCCCACCGCGATCCCGGTCGTTCCATTGACCAGAAGATTGGGATATCTGGACGGCAGAACCATCGGTTCCTTTTCCGTCTCATCAAAGTTCGGACCGAAGTCAACGGTATCTTTGTTGATATCCGCCAGCATCTCCATGGAAATCTTGCTTAAGCGGGCTTCCGTATAACGCATGGCCGCCGCTCCGTCGCCGTCCACGGAACCAAAATTCCCGTGACCGTCCACCAGCGGATAACGGGTGGACCATTCCTGCGCCATATTGACCAGCGCTCCGTAGATGGAACTGTCTCCATGGGGATGATATTTACCCATGGTATCTCCGACAATACGAGCACATTTTCGATGGGGTTTGTCCGGACCATTATTCAGTTCGATCATAGAATACAGAATTCTGCGCTGTACCGGCTTCAATCCGTCTCTTACATCCGGAAGTGCTCTGGAAGCGATGACGCTCATGGCATAGCTGATGTAAGATTCTTCCATGGTCTCTTTTAAGTCCACTTCATGAATTTTATCAAAAATATTATCTTCCATACTTTTTTCCTCAAATTGATGTCCAGATTAAATATCCAGGTTTTTCACATATTTTGCGTTGGCTTCAATAAACTCTTTTCTGGGTTCCACCTTATCCCCCATCAAGGTGGTAAAGGTCAAATCAATCTCGGAAGACTGTTCCTCATCCATAGTCACTTTCAAAAGAATTCTCTTTTCCGGGTCCATGGTTGTCTCCCAGAGCTGTTCCGCATCCATTTCTCCCAGACCTTTGTAACGCTGAATCTTATTATTCTGGTCACGGCCAATCTCGGCAAGAATAGCATTCAATTCCTCATCGGAGTACGCATACCATATTTTTTTATTTTTTTCCACTTTAAAAAGAGGCGGCTGCGCCAGATATACGTACCCTTGTTTGATCAGCTCCGGCATAAAACGGTACATAAAAGTCAAAAGAAGCGTACTGATATGAGCACCGTCCACATCCGCATCGGCCATTATAATGATCTTGTGATAACGAAGTTTACTGATGTCAAAATCTTCATGAATTCCTGTTCCAAACGCAGAAATCATGGATTTGATCTCGTCGTTTCCGTAGATCCGGTCCAGCCTTGCCTTCTCTACATTCAGGATCTTGCCCCGTAACGGCAGGATTGCCTGAGTCATTCGATTTCTCGCCGTCTTTGCAGAACCGCCTGCGGAATCTCCCTCCACCAGATAGATCTCGCAGTTTGCCGGGTCTTTGTCCGAGCAGTCCGCCAGCTTTCCGGGAAACGCAAATCCATCCAGAGCGGATTTTCTTCTGGTCAGTTCTCTCGCTTTTCTCGCCGCCTCTCTGGCCCGTTGAGCCAGAATCGATTTTTCCAGAATCTGCTTCGCCACCTGAGGATTCTGTTCCAGATAGATGGTGAGCTTCTCCGATACAATCCCATCCACCGCGCTTCTTGCTTCGGTATTGCCCAGACTGTGCTTGGTCTGACCGCCGAACTGAGGTTCGCTGATCTTGACGCTGATAATCGCAGTCAGTCCTTCCCGGATATCTTCCCCGGACAGATTGCTCTCCGTATCCTTCAAGAGCTTGTTCTTTCTGGCATAATCATTGAAGGTCTTGGTGACGGCGCTCTTAAACCCTGCCAGATGGGTTCCGCCCTCATGGGTATTGATGTTGTTGACAAAACTATAGCAGTTTTCTGTATAAGAATCATTGTGCTGGAAGGCCACCTCCACCTGTACGCCGTCTTTGAGACCTTCACAATAGATAATATCCTCATAAATCGGGGTAGTGCTTCTGTTTAAATACTGAACAAACTCCTTGATTCCTCCCTCATAATGGAAAATTTTTTCATGAATCGGGTCTATGCGCTCATCTGTCAGCGTAATTTTCAAACCTTTCGTTAAGAACGCCATCTCCCGAAGCCGGATCTGCAAAGTCTTAAAATCAAATTCCGTAACTTCGAACATCTCCTTATCCGGAAGAAAGCTGACCGCAGTGCCGGTCAGGTTGGGCTTACAGGTTCCCACAACTTCCAGAGGATAACACACCTTCCCTCTTTCATAACGCTGCCGGTAAAGTTTTCCTTCATTGCAGATCGTCACTTCCAGCCATTCGGAGAGCGCGTTTACCACTGACGCGCCCACACCGTGAAGACCGCCGGATACCTTATATCCTCCGCCGCCGAACTTACCGCCCGCGTGAAGAACTGTGAACACCACTTCCACCGCAGGCTTTCCGGCTTTATGATTAATCCCTGTGGGAATTCCTCTTCCGTCGTCCTCCACCGTAATGGAATTATCTTTATGAATTATCACTTGTATATGGCTGCAATATCCGGCCAGCGCTTCATCAATGGAATTATCCACAATCTCATATACCAGATGATGAAGTCCCCGAAAAGAAGTATCATCAATATACATACCCGGCCTTTTTCTGACTGCTTCCAATCCTTCCAGAATCTGAATCTGGTCCGCACCATATTCTGTACCCATATAAAATGCCTCCTGTCAAAATTCCTCACCGGCCTTTGAGATTCCAAAAGCCGACACTTTCTTCAATCTTCATTTTCCACTGTCACCTTCCCATCCACTACCCGATATACTTTATGAATCGAAAAGCGATGATCTATCAATTCATCCAGCCCGGTACAGGTAAGCATCGTCTGCACGTTCTGAATGCTGTTCAATAAATAGTTTTGCCTGCTGCTGTCCAGTTCAGACAAAACATCGTCCAACAAAAGGACCGGCGTGTCATGAATGACCTTTTTTACCAACTCAATTTCGGACAGCTTCAGAGACAATGCCGCTGTCCGCTGCTGTCCCTGGGAACCAAATTTTCGAATATCGATTCCATTCACCACAAATGAGAGATCATCCCTGTGAGGACCTGTAGTCGTAGTTTTCTGCCTCAGATCTCTCTCCATACTCCGGGCGAGCTGATCTGCGAAGGTATGCTCGTCTGTATTTGCCTCATATTCCAGAATCATTTTTTCTATACCGCCGGTAAGCTGGCTGTGAATCTGACGGATGATCCCGTTTAGATCTTCCGCAAAACGCCTTCTTCTTGTAATCAGCTGTGTTCCGTATTTCACAAGCTGCAGATCCAGCACCTCCAGAACATCCCGGTAATCCGGACGAAAGGCAATCTCCTTTAATATCTTATTGCGCTGCAATACCACTTTATTATAATTGGAAAGGTGATGCAGATAGATCTTATCCAGTTGACATAATTCCATATCCAGGAACCGTCTTCTTTCCGACGGTCCGTTTTTTATAATACTTAAATCCTCGGGAGAAAAAAATACAAAATGAATGATACCAAACAGCTCGCTTGCCCTTTTGATGGGAACGCCGTCAATGGCGATTCCCTTCGTCCTGTTTTTCCGAAGATGCATATCGATCTGATGTTCGATTCCCTGCTTTTCCATCAGGGTACGAATATGTGCTTCTTCTTCTGAAAAACGGATCAACTCCCGGTCCTTGGAGCTTCTGTGTGACTTTGTTGTTCCGCTGACATAGACTGCTTCAAGAATATTTGTCTTTCCCTGGGCGTTATTGCCATAAAAAATATTCGTATTCGGATCAAAATCAAGAGACAGAGTCTTATAATTTCGATAATTTTGAAGACTCATACATTTTATGACCATACCCGCACCAAACCATTACTTTACAATCTGGATCGTCTCACCGCTGCATTCGATGCGATCTCCGTCATAAAGCTTCTTTCCTCTTTGATATTCCGTTTCCCCATTGACCTTTACAAGCCCCTGCTGAATCATGAACTTCGCATCGACTCCGGACCCGGCGGTACCGGCGGCCTTCAAGGCCTGGCCAAGCTTTATATAATCATCTTTTAACTGAATTGTCAACATCATATCTTTCCCCTCATCCTCAGACTGCCGCAGCGTTAAAATTCACCGGAAGGATCAGATAGATATACTTTTCTTCTTCGTCCCGGATATAACAGGGCGCTTTGGGATTTACCATATAGATGGTAATATTTTCATCGTCAATCACCCGAAGAGCGTCAATCAAAAACTTAGGGTTAAAGCCAATCATAATATCTTTTCCCTCTTTTTCAATGTCAATGTCCTCTTTCATGGAGCCAAGCTGAGAATTGATCTTGATCTCCATATTCGAATCGGTCACATGGAAGATAATCGGTTTTTTATCCCCTTCCTTTACCAAAAGGGTTGCCCGGTCGATGCAGCTTAAAAATTCTTTTTTATTAATAAAAAACTTGGTCTCATAATCATTGGAGAGCATTTGGTTAATCTTAAAGTACTCTCCTTCAATCAACCTTGATACGACTGTGGTAGTATCAAATTCAAAGACGATATGGTTGCCGGTAAAAAAGATATGTACCTCGTCTTCCACTTCTCCGGACAGAATTTTACTGATTTCCTGAAGTGATTTTCCGGGAACCACTACTTTCCGGTCCGGATAGGATTCCTTTAATTCCACTTTCCGTATGGAAATCCGGTGTCCATCCAGAGATACGACTTTCAGCTCGCTGTCATGAACTTCAAAAAGCTCCCCTGTCATCAGTTTATTATTGTCATTGTCCGCAATAGAGAAGATGGTCTGGCGAATCAGTTCTTTTAAGGTAAACTGTGAGATGCATAAAAAGTCGTTCTTCTCTATATAGGGAAGGTAAGAGAAATCTTCTCCGGATTTGCCGGAGATATGAAAGTTCGCTTTTTCACAGGTGATGGAAATCTGATAATTGCTGTTGCTTTCAATCGTGATGACATTGTCCGGAAGCTTTCTTACAATCTCGGCAAAAACCTTTGCATCTACTGCAACGATTCCCTTTTGTTCAATCTCCCCTTCAATCTTTGTCTCAATGCCAAGTTCCATGTCGTTGGCAGTCAGTTTAATCTCATTAGTAGAAGCATCTATAAGGATACATTCCAGAATGGACATCGTGGTCTTGGAGGGGACCGCTTTTGATACGATATTCACTCCCTTGAGCAGATTTGATTTCGAACAGATTAACTTCATGTGAATAACTCCTTTCGGTGGGTAGATCCGTCTGTATAGGGTATAAATTCGCCGTCATAGTAGTAGGGGGTGTGGATTTGTGAATAAACGAAAAACCCCCTGAAAATACAGGAAAAAAGAAAGGAAACTTCATGTGGAAATCGAAAGGATATCCGGTTCAAAAAAGAAAAGTTATGAACATCTTCAGAATCATTCTCAACTTTTCCACATCCTGTATACCGTCTGTTCACATGGAAATGTGCATAATCCTGTGATGGTAAAAGGAAGGAGTTTCTTCTTATTATATATGGGAAGAACTGACAGGCTTTCAGCCGGTACTGAGCTTCTTGCGGATAATGTCAATGTTGTTCTTAAGCTTGGTATCATTATTCTGCAGCTTTTCCCTTACTTTGTTGTCACCGCTGATGACGGTAGAGTGATCCCGGTTGCCCAGGAGGATACCAATATTCTTATAGGAAGTGTCGGTGATGTCCCGGCACAGATACATGACAATCTGTCTGGGAACTACGATATCTGCATTTCTCTTGCCTCCGATGATATCCCCTACCGAGATCCCGAAGTGTTCCGCCACCACTTCCAGGATGACCTGGGGCGTGATGATCCGCTTGTCGCCCGGCGAGATGATGTCTTTGAGCACTTCTTCTGCCAGAGAAATATTGATCTCCCGGTTTTCCAGATTGGATAGGGCCACCAGTTTATTTAAGGCGCCTTCCAGTTCCCGGATATTAGATTTGATATTGGTGGCAATGTAACGGATCACCTCATCTTCGATGTTGTAACCGTCGATCTCTTCTTTTTTGCGGAGAATGGCCATTCTGGTCTCATAGTCGGGAGAAGAGATATCTGCGATCAGTCCCCACTCGAACCGGGACTGAAGCCTTGCTTCCAGAGTCTCCAGGTCCTTTGGAGGGCGGTCGCTGGAGACAATAATCTGCTTGTTGGCCCCGTGCAGGGCATTGAAGGTATGGAAAAATTCTTCCTGAGTACTCTCTTTTCCGATGATAAACTGAATATCGTCGATCAAAAGTACGTCAATATTGCGATATTTCTCACGAAATTTGGTCATACTGGTATTATTGCCGTTACGAATTGAATCAATCAGTTCGTTGGTAAATACTTCCGAAGTGACATACAGCACTTTTTTGCTTTCATCTCTCTGAAGGATGTAGTGGGCGACGGAATGCATCAGATGCGTTTTTCCCAGTCCCACACCTCCATAAAGAAATAAAGGATTGTATTCTTTTCCGGGAGATTCCGCCACAGCCACAGAGGCGGCATGGGCGAACCGGTTGTTGCTTCCTATGACAAAGGTCTCAAAGGTGTATTTTGGATTCAGATTGGTATTCTGTCCTTCTTTGTTTGCAGGAGCTTTGGAAGGATTGGCTTTTGGATGAGGGATCAGAGGCTTTTCTTTTTCTGCTTCCTCTTCCGTAATAATCTTGATCTCGTACTCTTCGCCCATGGCTTCCGCCACAGCGACGTAGAGAAAAGTCTTGTATTTATTTTCGATATAGGTAACGGCCTGTTCAAATGGAGCTGTAATTTTCAGAATATGATCTTCTATACGGAAAATCTTCAGGGGTAACAGCCAGGTCTTAAATGCCACGTCGGACAGTCCGTTATCCTGCCGGATTGTCTCAAGGATTCCATTCCATTTTCCGTTTAACAGTTCCAGTTGTGTATCCATATCCTTATCTCCTGCATTCTATATATAATGACTGCCGTTCAGGGGGGAACGGTTGATTATAATGCTATTCTCTCAAACTACATAATACAATAAATTTGCAAAGATATCAACAATTATCTGTTTCTTACGTGAAAACAACGGGGATATTCCGGTGAATTATCCACAAGTTATTCACATTTCGGTGGATAACTTGTGGAGATGGTGTGTAAAAGGACTGTATAACATGTGTATATATTTTTTTAGAATCCATCAGGTTTTACTTGACTTCTTCTGCAGGCTTGCGTATAATTGAAATAGTGTTTTTTAACATGTGATTATTATGTATCAATTTATAAGAGTAAGGAGGTGCCTTGAATTATGAAAATGACATTTCAGCCGAAAAAGCGTTCCAGAGCAAAGGTTCATGGATTCCGCGCAAGAATGAGTACTCCGGGCGGTAGAAAAGTGTTAGCAGCCAGAAGATTAAAAGGAAGAAAGAAATTATCAGCGTAGGCCGCATATATGTGGCCTTTTCTTCTAGGCATTTATAAGGAGAATCCATGAAATTTTCAGAGTCTTTGAAGCGTAATCAGGATTTTCGAAAAGTGTATACCGAAGGAAAGTCTTATGCCAATCGTTATCTTGTCCTGTATACTCTTAAGAACCAGACGGACCGGAACCGTCTTGGGATCTCAGTCAGTAAGAAGGTAGGCAACAGTGTGGTCAGACACCGGATCACCCGCCTGATCAGGGAGAGTTATCGCATACGGGAAGAGATGTTCAATAGTGGTTTGGACATGGTCGTTATAGCGAGGAAGAGTGCAAAGGAGAAAACCTGCCAGGAGATTGAACATGCACTGCTTCATCTTGGAAAACTTCACGGAATATTAAGATGAAATCAATCTGTATCTTTCTGATTAAATGGTATCAGAAGTATCTTTCACCGTTAAAAAACACAAAGTGCCCTTATTATCCAAGTTGTTCCCAGTATGGTGTGGAAGCCATAGAGCGATATGGAGCGATCAAAGGGGGCCTGTTAGCGATTTGGAGAATTATAAGGTGCAATCCCTTTTCCAAAGGAGGGTATGATCCGGTTCCCTAGAGGAGAGAAAACCGGATTGTGAAAGTTGCTCACAGACCGTCTGTCTGTGATATAAGGAGGTTTATTTTGGCAGGTATTTTATTGACCCAGAACAATATGTTTATCGTTGGCGATGTGGCAAGAATCCTCGGATGGATTATGAATGTATTGTTCAACTTTTTAGACAGCGTATTTGGAATTCAGAATATCGGTCTTTGTATTATTCTGTTTACTGTAATTATCTATCTTTTGATGCTGCCGCTTACGATAAAACAGCAGAAATTTTCCAAATTATCTGCAAAGATGAATCCGGAGCTCCAACAGATCCAGAAAAAATATCAGAATAGAAAAGATAATGATTCCATGATGGCCATGAATGAGGAGACCAGAGCAATCTATGCCAAGTACGGTGTATCTCCCACGGGAAGCTGTCTGCAGCTTTTGATTCAGTTTCCGATTCTTCTGGCCCTTTATCGCGTGATCATGAATGTTCCTGCCTATGTGGGCGGTGTCAGGGATATTTTTACAGAGCTTGCGAATCAGATCATGGCGACGCCCGGCGGTTCGGATTTTATGCAGGAGCTTCAGACCAATGGGAGACTGTTTATCGAAGGAAAGGATTTTACACAGGTCAATACGGTCATTGACGTACTTTATAAGCTTCAGGATACGGGCAATGCCACTTGGCAGATGCTGATTGATCGCTTTCCGGAGATGGAGAGTCTGATTCTTACCACCCAGAGCTCCATCACCCGCATGAACAATTTCGGCATCAATATTGCGAACTCTCCCTGGAATATTGCCAAATCTGCTCTTGCGGCAGGCTCAATTGCACTGCTGGTCGGCGCGGCTCTCGTTCCGTTCCTTGCGGCGTTCACCCAGTGGCTGAATGTAAAGATGATGCCCCAGCCCGCATCCACCGGAGACGGCAACGATACGATGAATGCCGCCATGAAATCCATGAATATGATGATGCCTCTAATGTCTGCCTGGTTCTGCTTGACGCTTCCTGCAGGTATGGGACTTTACTGGATCATGGGTGCGGTGGTCCGCGGAATTCAGCAGTTTGCGATCAACAAATATCTGGACAAGCTGGATCTTGATGAAGTAGTCAAGAAAAATATTGAGAAAAATAACCGGATTCGCGAGAAGAAAGGACTTCCTCCCCAGAGAATCTCCAATATCGCCAAGACGAACGTAAAAGCGATCGAGAATACGCCGAAAAAGGGCATGACAGAGGAGGAGAAAAGAGCTGCCATGAAGGCTTCGACGGATTATTATCAGAATGCGGATAAACCTGGAAGTCTGGCCTCTAAAGCGGCAATGGTGGCAAAGTATAATGAGAAGAATAAAAAGTAAGGGGGAAGATTGGAGTGGAGTATAAAGAGTTTTCAGCAAAAACCCTGGATGACGCCATTATGGAAGCCAAAATTAAGCTTGAAGCGACTTCCGAAAGCCTGGAATATGAAGTGATTGACAAAGGAAGCAGCGGATTTTTAGGAATTGGAAGCAAGCCCGCGAGAATCCGTGCCCGCAAGATGTTAAATGCAAGAGAAAAAGCAGAAGAATTTCTTGGGAAAGTATTCGACGCCATGCAGCTTCAGGTGAATGTAGAGATTACCGAAAATACCGAAGAAAAGACCATGAACATTGAGCTGTCCGGAGAAGATATGGGCGTCTTGATCGGAAAGAGGGGTCAGACGCTGGACTCTGTACAGTATCTGGTCAGCCTGGTGGTCAATAAAGACGAGGAAGAGTACACCCGGGTGAAGGTGGATACGGAAAATTATCGTCAGAGAAGAAAAGATACTCTGGAAAATCTGGCGAAGAACATCTCTTTTAAAGTGAAGAGAACCGGCAAGACCGTAACCCTGGAGCCCATGAATCCTTATGAGAGAAGAGTGATTCACTCTGCTCTTCAGGGCGATCGTTATGTGGAGACCCACAGCGAAGGGGAAGAACCTTTCCGCAGAGTTGTGGTTACCTTAAAGGAAGGTGTGCGTGTGCGGGACAATCAGAGCAGCCGCCATCGTCGTTATGGAAATCACAAGAATTACAATCGAGGCAACAAAAAGGGTGGGGGACGCGAATAAGCGTTCCCTTTTTTCCTGTTAGGAGCGGATATGGAAAAGACAGAAACAATTGCGGCGATTGCAACTGCCATGGCAGGGTCCGGAATCGGGATTATCAGAATCAGCGGGGAAGAGGCTTTTTCGATTGCGGAAAAAGTGTTTCGGCCAAAAAAGGCGGCAAAGAAACTGACAGAACAGGCTTCCTATACCATGCATTACGGAAATATTGTTGACGGCGGAGAAGTTGTCGATGAGGTGATCGTACTTCTTATGAAAGGACCTCACAGTTATACGGCGGAAGACACGGCGGAGATTCAGTGTCATGGAGGCGTCTATGTGATGAGAAGGATTCTGGAACTGGTCCTTCGAAAAGGAGCCAGGGCCGCAAAGCCAGGAGAATTCACAAAAAGGGCTTTTTTAAACGGAAGAATTGATCTGTCCCAGGCGGAAGCTGTCATGGATGTGATTCAGGCAAAAAATGAATATGCGCTGAAAAGTTCGGTTCGTCAGCTGAAAGGTTCCTTGGTCGCATTGATCAGGGAGATCCGCGAGGCAGTGCTCTATGAGATCGCGTTTATTGAGTCCGCGCTGGATGATCCGGAACATGTCAGTCTGGAAGGATATCCGGAGAATTTGGGTGAAAAAGTGGATAATCTTTTAGAAAAAATGAATCGGCTGTTGATAACTTCCCGGGAAGGCAGAATCCTGCGGGAAGGGATTCGTACGGTGATCATCGGAAAGCCCAACGCAGGTAAATCTTCTCTTTTGAACGCGCTGACCGGGGAAGAGCGGGCCATCGTGACAGAGATCGCGGGAACAACCAGAGATACGCTGGAAGAGCAGATTCAAATCCGGGGACTGACTTTGCATATTCTGGATACGGCGGGAATCCGGAAGACAGATGATCTTGTGGAAAGCATCGGGGTCGACAGAGCCAAAGAATCCATCAAAGATGCGGATCTGCTGCTCTATGTGGTGGACAGCTCCACATCCCTGGATGAAAATGACAGTGAGATTCTCTCTCTTTTGAAAGAGCAGAATGTGATTGTTCTGCTCAATAAAGTGGATCTTCCCACAAAGACCACCAAAGAGATGGTGGAAAAGGTGTTGCAAAGACCGTTGGTTCCGATCTCCGCAAAAGAGGAACAGGGGTTCCAGGAATTTGAGGATCTTCTGGAAGAAATGTTCCTTAGTGGAAAAATTTCTTATAATGACGAGGTTTATCTCACCAATGTAAGGCATAGGGAAGCCATGGAAGAAGCAAGGGAAAGTCTGAATAAGGTAAAAGAAAGTATTGTGTCCGGTATGCCGGAGGACTTTTTTACCATTGATCTGATGGACGCTTTTGAGAGTCTTGGAAAAATTCTTGGTGAATCGGTGGGAGAGGATCTGATTAATGAGATTTTCAGTAAATTCTGTGTAGGGAAATAGCAAAGGAGAAGCATATATGCCGAATGTAGAAGAATATACCGACGTGGTGGTGATCGGAGCCGGACACGCGGGCTGTGAAGCCGGTCTGGCCTGCGCCAGGCTGGGACTTGACACCGTGGTTTTTACGGTCAGTGTGGACAGCATCGCGCTGATGCCCTGCAATCCCAATATTGGAGGAAGTTCCAAAGGACATCTGGTGAGAGAATTGGACGCCCTGGGAGGAGAGATGGGGAAAGTGATTGACCGCACCTTTATTCAGTCCAAGATGCTGAATGTATCGAAGGGGCCTGCGGTACATTCTCTCCGGGCTCAGGCGGACAAAGCGGAGTACAGCCGTACCATGCGTATGGTGCTGGAGGAGACGGAGCGTCTGCAGATCGTGCAGGCGGAAGTGACGGAGATTCTCACGAAAGATCAGAGGGCGGCAGGCGTTCGTCTTTATTCCGGCGCGGTGTATCATGCCAGGGCGGTGATTCTCTGTACAGGGACTTATCTGAAAGCCAGGTGTATCTATGGAGATGTAAGCACATACACCGGACCAAACGGACTTCAGGCAGCCAATCATCTGACGAATTCTCTGAAACGTCTGGGAATTGAGATGTATCGCTTTAAGACAGGAACGCCGGCCAGGATTGACGGACGGACGGTGGATTTCAGTAAGATGGAAGAGCAGTTCGGGGATAAGAGAGTGGTTCCTTTTTCTTTTACTACCGATCCGGAGTCGGTACAAAAAGAGCAGGATTCCTGCTGGCTGACTTACACCAATGAGAAAACCCATGAAATTATCCGTTCCAATCTGGACCGTTCGCCTCTGTACTCCGGGGCAATCGAAGGGACCGGGCCCAGATATTGTCCGTCCATCGAGGATAAAGTGGTTCGTTTTGCGGACAGAAGCCGGCATCAAGTCTTTATTGAACCGGAGGGGCGCTATACCAGCGAAATGTATGTGGGGGGCATGTCCAGTTCTCTGCCGGAGGATGTGCAGCATGCCATGTATCATTCGGTACCGGGACTGGAACATGCGAAGATTGTACGCAATGCTTATGCTATCGAGTATGACTGTATCAATCCTCAGCAGCTTTTGCCGACGCTGGAATTCAAGAAGATCAAAGGGCTTTTCAGCGGCGGGCAGTTTAACGGAAGTTCCGGTTATGAAGAGGCGGCTTGTCAGGGTCTGATTGCCGGAATCAATGCTTCGATGGAGATTCTGGGAAGAGAGCAGATCGTCATTGACCGTTCTCAGGGATATATTGGAGTGCTGATCGATGATCTGGTAACCAAAGAGAATCATGAACCTTATCGAATGATGACCTCCCGCTCGGAGTATCGACTTCTTCTGAGACAGGATAATGCGGATCAGCGTCTGACGCCGGTGGGATACCAGGTGGGGCTGATCTCCAAAGAGCGATATGAAAAGCTTTTGCAGAAGAAAGAGCAGATTCGTCTGGAAAAGGAACGGCTGGAAAAGACCATGACAGGGGCCAATGGGTCTACCCAGGCTTTTCTGGAGAAATATCACAGTACCGGTCTTAAGACGGCGGCTTCTTTGGCGGAGATTTTAAGGCGGCCGGAGATGAAATATACGTATCTGAAGGAGATTGATCCGGAGAGGCCGGATCTTCCTCTGGAGGTCACCGAGCAGGTAGAGATTGACATTAAGTATGACGGTTATATCAGGCGTCAGTTGAAGCAGGTGGAACAATTTCAGAAGTTAGAGCAGAAAAAAATTCCCGAAGATCTGGATTATGACAAAGTTCCAAGTCTTCGTCTGGAAGCCGTACAGAAGTTAAAAGCCTTTCGTCCCATCTCCATGGGGCAGGCTTCCCGGATTTCCGGAGTATCTCCAGCGGATCTCTCTGTGCTTTTGATTTATCTGGAACAGAAAAAGGGGTGAGGTTAGAAAATGACAGTAGAAGAAAAAATGCTGGAAATAGAAAAGGAAATCAGCTGCTTGGGACTTCCGATCACTTCCAATCAGATCCGGCAATTTTATGATTATTATGAGATTCTGATCAAATGGAATGAAGTCATGAATCTGACCGCGATCACAAATTTTGAAGATGTGGTAAAGAAACATTTTGTGGACAGTCTGTCGATTGTTCAAATAAAAAAGATGACAGATGTGGATAACTTGATCGATATTGGCACAGGAGCAGGATTTCCCGGGATTCCCCTTAAGATTATGTTTCCCCATCTGAAGGTGACGCTTTTAGATTCCCTCCGAAAAAGGATTGATTTTTTGGATCAGGTGGTGAAGCAGTTAAATCTAAAGGAGGTAGAAACCATCCATGGGAGAGCGGAAGATTACGCAAAACCCGGGAAGAAGAGAGAACAGTATAATCTGTGCGTGTCCCGGGCGGTGGCAAATCTGTCCACTCTGTGTGAATATTGTCTGCCTTATGTAAAGATTGGCGGATCATTTATCGCGTACAAATCAAAAGAAGCAAAACAGGAGACGGAGAACGCCAAATCAGCCATTTTTCTTTTAGGAGGACGGATTCGGGAATGGAAAGAATTCGAATTGCCGGGGACGGATGTATGGCGGTCTTTGGTAAATATTCAAAAAGTCAGCGGATGCCCGAAGAAGTATCCCAGAAAACCGGGAACCGTTACGAAGCATCCGCTTTAAATCACTTAACGTTGTCCAGATATAGATGAATATATTTTAAAACTTCTTCAGGAGCTTCCAATTGCGGAAGCTCTTTTGTGTAGTCGATGTATTCCGCTTCGATGGCAGGATTGTAGTACAGATATTCTTTGATGGTCTTGTCCATTTCCGGAACTTCCCGTCCCGCCAGGATATGAATATTGTTGTTGATGGTTTTCAGAGTGTTAATGATATCGGCGTTAGCATACCTTCCCACCAGGCTGGCACACAAATTTTTGGATGCCCTTCCTCCCAGGTGAGAAGATTCATAGTAGTAGTCGTAGAGAGCTTCCGGAATTTTCTGCGGATCATAGAAATACCGCTCTTCGAAGTTTTCCTCGATCATATTTTTGGCAGTAATCATGTGGTAGATCAAAGTGCCGATGGAAGGCGTTTTCAAAAGGAATGCGGCTGTCTTTGTCCGCTTGGAAGGCATTTTATGCAAGTTTTTTAAATTCTCCGGGTTGATCAGAATCAGTTCTTTGTAAGCTTCTTCGTTACAACTGCATGCGCTGAGAACAAAGGACACGGAGGTACCGGTGACGATCACGCTGGTTTTTTTCCTGATGACATTCAAAATAAAATCATTGATCAGCTGGGTATACATATAGCTGGTATAGGTGATATCCGGCCGGTCGGACAGGCCGCAGCCTAAAAGATCGATGGCATAGACCGTGTTGGTTCTGGAAAGTTTTGGAATAATTTCCGCCCATTCTACAGAGGAACTGTCTTCCTTTAGATTGTGTACCAGAAGCACGGACTTTCCCTCTCCGGTTACGCTGTAGTATATATCTCCGAATCTCCAGTGATAGGTTTTCTTTTTCTTCGGATCAAAAAGTTCTTTGGAGACGGCAAGCTGATCGATTGCTTTGTTGACTGCGGACAGACTTAAAAGAGTGGCGGCGGTCAGTCCAATCAGTGAGAGTGTGGCGGTAAGCTTTTTGTTCATGTATGGCACCCCCTTTATTTCTTAGTTATTATTGTATACTATACGAGGCATTCCTTCAATAAGATTTTCACTTCTTCCTGCTTTACTTACAAAATATTTTGTGATACAATGAGCGCAATTTTATATGGAAAGAAGATGAGTATTTTAAACAGGAGGTTGAAAAGCTGTGAAGTACAAGATGATTGTCTCAGATCTGGATGAAACGCTTCTTAATTCTGACCGGAAGGTCGCCGCAAGGAATGTGGAGGCCATCAAAAGAGCCCGGGAACTGGGAGTAAAGTTTGTGCCCGCTACGGGAAGAGGATATATTTCGATTCGCGGAACACTGGAAGAGATTGGTCTGAGGGACATGGAAAATGAATATGTGATTTCTTTTAACGGCGGGGCCATCACAGAAAATAAGGGAGAACGTTTGCTTTATTTTCAGGGGATTTCCTTTGAAAAAGCGGAAGAATTATTTTCCCGTGGTCTTTCTTATGATGTCTGCATGCATGTGTATACAAAAGATAAGGTTTATGTCTACCGGTTGAATCAGGATGAATCAGATTATGTAAAGGGTAGGATGGAAATGCAGGAGTTTTTTACAGATGACCTTCACTTTTTAAGGGGACAGGAGATTGTCAAGGTTATTTATGTAAATACAGACTGGCATTATTTGAAGAACATCGAAGATGATCTGAGGGATATTACAGGAGATCTGGATGTCAGTTATTCTTCCAATCGTTACATAGAATTCAATCAAAAAGGAGTAAACAAAGGCTCCGGGCTTTTGTTTCTTGCGGACCTTCTTGGAATCAGGCCGGAGGAGACGATCGCTGTGGGGGATAATTTTAATGATCTCTCTATGATTTGTGCCGCCGGACTGGGAGTAGGCGTACAGAACACGGTGCCTGATTTGAAACCTTTGTGTGACGTCGTTACAGATGCAACCTGTGATGACGGGGCAATTGGCGAAGTGATTGAAAAGTATGTTTTATCTGCAGCAGAATTTTAATAGGAGGATGTCATATGATGTTTAAAAATTTAAAACCTTTTCCGGAAAATTTTTTATGGGGGGCGAGTACTTCTGCTTATCAGGTGGAAGGCGCCAGTCTGGAAGACGGGAAAGGTCCGTCCTGTCAGGATGTGAAGGAGGTTCCTGCAGGGACTTCTGATTTAAAAGTATGTGCGGATCAGTATCATCATTATCAGGAAGATATTGTGCTGATGGCGGAGATGGGATTTAAGACCTATCGTTTTTCTGTATCTTGGAGCCGGATTCTTCCCGAAGGTACCGGGGCGGTCAATCAGAAGGGAATTGAGTATTACAATCATCTGATTGATGAGTGTCTGAAACATGGAATTGAACCTCTGGTTACGATGTTTCACTTTGATATGCCGGCGGCTTTGGATAAAAAAGGTTCCTGGTCCAACCGTGAGTCGGTGGACTGGTTTGTGAATTTTGCCAGAGTACTTTTTGAGAATTACGGCGATCGGGTGAAATATTGGCTGACTATCAATGAACAGAATATGCTGACTCTCTGTGGTCCGGTGATCGGTACTCTGACGATTCCGGAGGGAACGACGAATGTGCTGAAGGAAACTTATCAGCAGAATCATCATATGCTGGTGGCGCAGGCCAAAGCCATGGCGCTTTGTCATGAGATGCTTCCGAAAGCAAAGATCGGACCGGCGCCTAACATCTCCCTGATCTATCCTGCGTCCTGCAAACCAAAGGATATTTTGGCGGCGCAAAATTACAATGCTCTTCGCAACTGGCTGTATCTGGATATGGCGGTGTATGGTCGGTATAATGATCTGGTTTGGGCATATTTAAGTGAGCATGACGCTCTGCCGGAGTTTGCGGAGGGTGATGAGAAAATATTAAAGAGCGGTCATCCGGATTTTATTGGTTTTAATTATTATAATACGGTTACCTGTGAATGGAGCGATTCTGAAGCAGGAGAGAGCGGTACGGCGGATCAGCAGTCAGCGTTTGATGTTCCTGGATTCTTTAAAGGGTATAAGAATCCGAATCTTCCGGTGACGGAGTTTGGTTGGGAGATTGATCCGGACGGCTTCCGGGCAACGATTCGGGAAATGTATTCTCGTTATCATCTGCCGATGATTGTTACGGAGAATGGACTGGGGGCATATGATAAGCTGACGGAGGACGGGAAGGTACATGATCCTTATCGTATCGCATATCTGAGGGCGCATATTGAGCAGATGAGACTTGCAATCTCGGATGGATGTGAGATGATGGGGTATTGTCCCTGGTCGGCGATTGATTTGATCTCGACGCATGAGGGAATGGTGAAGAGATATGGGTTTATCTATGTGGACCGGGAGGAGTTTGATTTGAAGACGCTGGATCGGTATCGGAAGGATTCGTTTTATTGGTATAAGAAGGTGATTGGGAGTAATGGGGAGGATTTGAGCGAAACATTTTGAGAGAATATAGGTAGTGTGATTACCCGGACGCCGCCAAATGCCCGCAGACAACATCGGCCAGGCGTGTGCAACGCAAAAATGAACTAAGTACTAACTACGGCCAACGCCGCTCAGCAAGGGCTTCGCGCCGGGTCTTCGTAAGTACTGGATTTCATTTTAGCTAAAAGCGCCCACGAAAAGCCTGACCGCTGCTGTCAGGGGGCGTTCGGCGGCTGGTAGTGGAAGATGTATGAAGTGATTGAGTATGTTTCACGTGAAATATTTTAAATTATATGAGGAGGAATATTTTGCGTAGAGTTATTTTGTATATTGCAATGAGTTTAGATGGATATATCGCAGATCGACATGGAAATGTGGATTGGTTGAACGGCCAGGATAGTAATGAAGAAAATATTGATACTTATTCTGATTTTATAAAGGATATAGATACTGTAGTTATGGGCTGGAAAACATATCATCAGGTGGTGACAGAATTGTCTCCTAATGAATGGATTTATTCTGCATTAACAAGCTATGTCATTACGCATAGAGCACTGCAATCTACAAACGATATCAAATTTGTCCAGGATGACCCTTGTAGGGTTGTCAAAGAGTTGAAGCAGAAGTCAGGGAAGGGAATCTGGATTTGCGGTGGTGCAAGTATTATACGTCCTTTAGTACAGGCTGATATGATTGATGAGTATTACATTTCGATTATTCCAACACTGTTAGGTGCTGGTATTCGTTTGTGGGGCGATACTGAAAAAGAGTTGAAGCTGAAGTTAGTGCAAACACAATCTTATAATGGAATAACAGAATTTGTTTATAGGCGCCGGTAACTTTTTTAAGATCCTATATAAATGATTGGAGGAAAAAATGCAGCTTCGAAAATATATGGTTTCTGATTGTGAGCAGTTAGCAGAATTGTTTTATCAGATGGTTCACAGTATAAATGCGAAAGATTATTCGGAAGTACAGTTAGATGCGTGGGCAAGTGGTAAGGTCAACTTGTAGGAATGGAACAATTCTTTTTTAGAACATGTTATGCTTGTTGCTGTTAAAAATGGTGATTTTGTGATGGAAAAACAGATGGAATATTTTTAATGTTATAATTCCTCTTTAATTGTGAGTGATAACTGTATGAATGTTTCACGTGAAACATTCATACATGAAATGAAAAGGAAAAACTAATAGAGTACCGCGATCTGTTTATATTCAAAATCAGGTCTGCGTTTAATAAAAATATCTATTTCGGGTGTTTTTCCAGAATAGTGTAACAGATTGATAATATGATGTTGATAGTACCATTCTCCTGTATCGTAATCTATTTTTCGTTCATTCCAAACAATTCTCCCATATTGTTCTTTTTTTAGAAAAAAGGCTGTTTCATTTAAAACGTCGTGACGATATAGTAAGGAATTTATGTTATGATAATCTTTGTTATGTCCTCGTCTAAGTGGCTGGCCACTGCGATTTTCATCATAGAAAAATATTACTTCATAACCCTCTAAACTTGATTGGATCGTTAAATTTGTCAAATTCAAATCTTGTACAGAATTGTAAAATTGAAATCGATAGTTATCTTTTACAGGTAAGCGTTTGATTATGTTTTCTTTTTGATAGAACGATAAGCGATGAATCATAACGTTTCCATGGAAGGTATCGGGCAGTTTGTCAAATAAGTAGGAAAATGGAAATTCTGCACGTATTTTAGCATAGACAGAAGTTCTTTCTTTTTTGCCATAGCAAAGATTGATATTTTGAATGATAAGCAAATGATACACCTCTTTGTACATAAAATGAACAAAACGCGGATGCGCAGCAGACGCAGGAGTGTGTAAGCGCGGGTTTTGCGAATGTAGGAGTCAGGTTGTATGCTTTATGGAGTCTTCAACCGTACAGTTGGAATATTTTTTAGTTTTTGGTAATATTGTATAATTACTTCGTACAGTTCTTTTTGAAATTGCCATTCAGGGTTCCAGATCCATTCAATATTTTGGTCTTTTTGCAGATATGGTTTTAAATAATTTCGTAATTTTCGGATGTTTTCTTCGTAGCAATTTTCACTTACCCATTTCCAATATTCTAAACTGCCATATGTTTCCTGGGCGATATTATCTCCATATCTTATCCAATCTTCTTCAGTATATGCTTCCAGACAGAGAATGCCGCTTTGTTCATATTCTTTACGATTTATATTTGAATGATTTAACAGGCCAATTTTGTCCCAATAAACAGTATTTTTATCTTTGTGGATGTGAGCTACAATCACAATACAGGAAAAATCACAGTCGTCTTCACAGACCAGGATGGGGACATTTAATTCTTCCAAACTGTTTACCATCTCCCATATAAAATCATTTTCCCATTGCCAAATCAATTTTCCACTCCACGCAGGGAGTAAACCAAGCAAAGAATGAAACATAGAAAGTGAAACAGGCTTATGTTGCTCCAGATAGGATACGATAGGGATACCATCAATGATCAAATAATCTTCAAAATAATCATAGCGTGTTTTGACAGGTTTTACGTTGATATGGTTCATATATTGTATAGCTTTCATGAAAAAGAACTGGTATTGTCGTCGGAAAATTCGGCGATAATACATATTTTTCCAATGATATGTTCATTGAATTCTTCTAATCTTTCTGCTGGAATCCAAAATTCTTTATGATAATCGTCTCCAACCTGATGAATTTCAAATTGCTGGCAGTAAAGATCATCAACTTCAAACTTTGTCACATATCCTTTGTGATCGTCATTATATTTTACATTCCACTTAGAAGTGATTTCTGTTGCATATCGTTCATTTAGTACCGGATAAAAAATAGGTTGTTCCGGTAATCTTGGAGGAAATTTGCAATAATTGCTTTCTTTAATCAGTTCTAATTCTTTTGTACCGACAGGTCTGTATAAAATCATTTTTTCACCCTTTCATGTTTTTATAATCTCAGTAGTAAGTGCTTCAGTCTGTACGAAATAGTTACAATCAATTAATAAATAATCCAAACCATACTGCAGACACATTGCAAAAGCCTCCGCATTGTCGCAAACCAAAGATTCCATTGTGCAGTCCGAATCATCCAGTCTCATTTCCACCGTATCAGCATATGTCTGTATATCCTGGAAATGGTTGCGAATATACGATTCACTCATAATCAGACAACGATATTTGATATGCGAAAGATACTCTTTTTCAAAATCCTTTGTCCAGTCATAAGGAATGTAGCAACCTTCAACGATAAGATTCTGTTGATTTTCGATGACGGTCTTTATGATTTCTCTTACAATAGGCCATAAATAGCTCATTAATACTTTTCCGTTACTCATTGGCGTGAGTGTTGTGTTCCTGCTTCGGATGAGACCCATTTTCAAATGATCAATCGAAAGATAAGGATACCCATATTTTTCAAGAAGTCTTTGCGCCAGGGCGGTTTTTCCTGTATGTGATGCGCCTGCGATCAGTATAACCATATTGGTTTCCTCCGGATTTCAGTCATATTTTGCCCTATAAGCTGTTACTATTTTTTTGTCAACGAATTTTCAGTTCCTAAATGATAAGGACAAATATCTCTACATTTGTGGCAGCTTATTACCCAGCTTTGTATTGTGTTATCTTCGCCAAAGGCATATTCCCAACATGCCTGTTGATTCAGCTCTGAATGTTCTAACGCATTTAATGGACATATGTTTACGCAAGCATTGCAGTTATCGCAAATAGGATCTTTTAACTCGTCACATTCTAATTCTTGTTCGCATAAAACTGCTCCCAACCAAACCATACTTCCAAACTCTGGTGTAAGAAGCAAGGAATGTCTCCCTATTGTACCTAATCCCGCCGCCTGTGCCGCATGCTTTTGAGAAATGATAGAACGCCATCGCTTCGTATTTTCATCCCATTGACTCTCATTTGTTGGAATTGGTATGCAGGCGACTTGATGTTTTTCCATTTCAATACAGAAATCAAGCGCCATTGCATCTATTTTTGAGGTAATAGAATTTCTCACTTTTGTATAAGGTACGGGAGAATTACAATGTAGAGTTGCTATTGGAAATCTGCACCCAAACGAAATAATCGATTTGCAGGTTGGTAAAACATCTGTAGGATGATACCCCTTTGGAGCGTCATGAAATCTATCTATACTTGCTATTCCACATAAATCAGCCCCTAATCCAAATAGAATTTCTTTGACCTGTTTATTATCAATCACAGTGTATTCCTTTCGTTATATCAATCACAATTCTGATTAAAAATTCCCGTACGGAATGGAATTGGATTAATTCCGAATGCAAAATGTGAAATAACTGCAAAAATTCCCATTCGCAGCATATATTTTTTTACATTATGCGTGTAATAATATCCTTCACACACGAAAAGCCACATAATCGGAGCTGTTAAGCGCCCGATAATATGTATTGCCATTGCTCCCAGTTCAGCTGGATAACCATGATTGATCAAATCAGATACATGGTCTATCGTCATGGCAATAATTGCAATCAGTTTTAAATGATTTGCATTCTATCGTAGTTTTAGTTTCATATTGTCCCTTCTGCCAATTTCTTGAATTATTCTTACAAATATCGATTGAGATTTGATTAATTTAAGGGGAAAATGAGGAAAATAAAATCATATAAAACATTATAACACAAAACATAGGGAAATTGTAAACTGATTGAAATGTTAATGTAAGTCTTTCGTCAATGATCTTTGTTTTACCTGTTTGGAGATACCCTATTTCTGTGCAATCCCTTTTCCTTGAAGTTCCGGTAGTACAAATGAAAGTAAAATTATAACAGAATTAGTCGTTGAGCAGACCTGAACCGCATCAGACAGACTTTTCGAGGGCGTCTTTAGCAGAAATGAAATCAAGCGCTTACTAAGACCCGGCGCTAAGTCTTTGCCGAGCGTCGTTGGTTGCAGTTAGCGATTAGTTCATTTTTGCGTTGCCCGCGTCTGTCCGATACGCTTTAAGTCTGCTCGACGACGTCCGGATAACCATAGGAACTAACTAAAATAAAAACAAAAGATTTCGTAATAAATGTTTCACGTGAAACATACTTGTGTTATACTGATGATGTTGAGTAAAACATCAGAAGAAAATATATGGTCTAAAGGAGAAATACGTGGGAAGAATTATAGCGATAGCGAACCAGAAAGGCGGCGTCGGGAAGACGACGACAGCGATCAATCTGTCTGCGTGTCTGTCAGAGATTGGACAGAAAGTATTGACCATTGATATTGATCCCCAGGGGAATACGACCAGCGGTCTGGGAGTGGATAAAAATGCGGTGGAGAACAGTGTCTATGATCTGATTCTGGAAGAGTGTACTATAGAAGAATGTATCGTAGAGACCGAGATTGATCATCAGTCTTTGATTCCCTCCAACGTGAATCTGGCAGGCGCGGAGATCGAGTTGATCGGTGTGGAAGAAAAAGAGTACATATTGAGAAGAGAGACAAAAAAGATCAGGGACAATTATGATTTTGTGATCATCGACTGTCCCCCGTCTCTGAATATGCTGACGGTAAATGCATTGACAGCGGCGGATACGGTGCTTGTGCCGATTCAGTGTGAATATTATGCTCTGGAAGGCTTAAGCCAGTTGATTCGTACAATTGAACTGGTACAGGAGCGTCTGAATTCGGATCTGGAGATTGAAGGTGTGGTATTTACCATGTATGACGCCAGAACCAATCTGTCTTTGCAAGTGGTGGAGAATGTAAAAGGATATCTCCATCAGAGGATCTATAAAACCATCATTCCAAGGAATGTGCGTCTTGCGGAAGCGCCCAGTCATGGGCTTCCCATTAACCTGTATGATTCGAAATCAGCAGGTGCAGAGAGCTACCGTTTGTTGGCCCAGGAGGTGCTTCATAAAGGAGAGGAAGAATGGCAGTAAAAAGAGGAGGACTTGGAAAAGGTCTGGATAGTTTGATACCGGACAATGGAAAGGTGTCGGAACAGGAGAAAAAGGTAAAAGTCGTAGAAAAGGTAATTGAGAAGATTGTAGAAAAGCCTGCGGAAGTGAGGCTGAAGATTCATCAGATTGAACCGAATCGGGAACAGCCGAGAAAAAAATTTGATGAAGAAGCGCTTCAGGAGCTTTCGGAATCCATTCGTCAGTTTGGTATTCTTCAGCCTTTGATCGTACAGGAGAGAAAAGATTATTATGAAATTATAGCCGGAGAGCGGAGATGGCGGGCGGCGAAGCTTGCGGGTCTGAAGGAAGTGCCGGTCATCATACGGAAGATGTCGGAACAGGAGATTGTGGAAATCTCTTTGATCGAGAATATACAAAGGGAAAACTTAAATCCCATGGAGGAGGCAGCGGCCTATAAGAGACTTCTCACCGAATTTCAGTTAAAGCAGGAAGAGGTTGCGGAGCGGGTGGGAAAAAGCAGAACTGCGGTAACCAATTCCATGCGTCTTTTGAAGTTGGATGAGAGAGTACAGCAGATGGTGGTGGAAGGAATGCTTTCCACGGGACATGCCAGAGCGATTTTATCCATTGAGGACCCGGAGCTTCAATTTCAAACCGCCAATCAAATTTATAATGGAAACCTAAGCGTTCGGGAAGCGGAACGGCTGGTCAAAAAAATCGGAAAAGATAAACCAGCGAAAAAAGAGAAAGATTTTCAGCAGGACGCGGTATTTCAAGATCTGGAGGAGAAAATGAAAGCGGCTTTGGGAACAAAGGTTTCCATAAATCGAAAAGATGAGAAAAAGGGAAAGATTGAAATCGAGTACTATTCCATCGAAGAACTGGAACGACTGATGGAAGTATTGATAAAGTAGACATAAAGAGGAGTACGGAGGAAAAGAAAATGAACAGTCCTATATTAGAGTATCTCATGTCATACGGAATTGACCCTGCATATATTATGATTGGGCTTTTGGCAGTGATGCTGATTTTAATTATTTTGTATATCATATGTTTTCTTAATATGAAGAAATTGAAGAAATCTTATCTTCAGTTTATGAGTGGAAAAGATATGCAGTCCATGGAAGATATCTTATGGAAACAATTTGACCGGATTGAGATCCTGGAGGAAGCGGATCGGGATAAGAGAAGGGAATTGAACGACCTGCAGATTACCGTTCAGAATGCATATCAGAAAGCGGGACTGGTAAAATACAATGCATTCCGGGAGATGAGCGGACAGTTAAGCTACACGCTGGCTCTTTTGGATCAGAATGACAATGGTGTGATCATCACTTCTATGTACAGCAGAGACGGCTGTTTTTCTTATGCAAAAGAGGTGATTATGGGACAATCCGCGATTAATTTGTCGGAAGAAGAAAAAGAAGCATTGAAAAAGGCGATAAATGGAGATAAAATTGCAGAATGATATTAAAAATCCTTGCAAAATTGTGAATACTATCATAAGATAATATATTAGGAATTTTGGAGTAAAAAACACAGGAGGAGCAGGATGTTAGATTTAAAATTCGTCAGAGAAAATCCTGACGTTGTGAAACAGAATATCAAAAATAAATTTCAGGAGGAAAAGCTTCCGCTGGTGGATGAGGTGATCCGGCTGGATGCAGACAGACGGGCGGCACAGCAGGAAGCGGATCAGTTGAGAGCGGAGAGAAATAAGCTCTCCAAGCAGATTGGCGCTTTGATGGGGCAGGGCAAGAAGGAAGAAGCCGAGGATGTGAAAAAGAAGGTGGCGGCTGATGCGGCCCGGCTGGAAAAACTGTCCGAGAAAGAAAAGGAACTGGATGAAAAGGTGACGAAGATCATGATGACGATCCCGAATATCATTGATCCCAGTGTGCCGATTGGAAAAGACGACAGTGAAAATGTAGAAGTTCAAAAATATGGAGATCCGGTAGTACCAGATTTTGAGATTCCCTATCATACAGAAATTATGGAGCGTTTTAATGGCATTGACCTGGACAGCGCCCGCAAAGTGGCAGGCAATGGATTTTATTATCTGATGGGTGATATCGCAAGACTTCATTCGGCTGTGATTTCCTACGCGAGAGATTTTATGATTAACCGGGGCTTTACTTACTGTGTGCCGCCTTTTATGATTCGCAGTAATGTGGTGACCGGCGTCATGAGCTTCGCGGAGATGGACGCCATGATGTATAAGATCGAGGGTGAGGATCTGTATCTGATTGGCACCAGCGAGCATTCCATGATTGGAAAATTCATCGACACCATTGTTCCTGAGGAAAAGCTTCCTTATACAATGACCAGCTATTCTCCCTGTTTCCGCAAAGAAAAGGGAGCCCACGGCGTGGAAGAGCGAGGTGTGTACCGAATTCATCAGTTTGAGAAGCAGGAGATGATCGTGGTCTGCAAGCCGGAGGATAGCCCCATGTGGTTTGACAAGCTGTGGCAGAATACGGTGGATTTGTTCCGCTCCATGGATATCCCGGTCCGCACGCTGGAATGTTGTTCCGGCGATCTGGCAGATCTGAAAGTAAAATCTGTGGATGTGGAAGCATGGTCTCCGAGACAGAAGAAATATTTTGAAGTAGGAAGCTGCTCGAATCTGGGAGACGCTCAGGCGAGAAGACTGAAGATCCGTGTAGATGGCAAAGATGGAAAATATTTCGCGCATACGCTGAACAACACGGTGGTTGCTCCGCCCCGTATGCTGATTGCATTTTTGGAAAATAATCTGCAGGCGGATGGAAGTGTTCGGATTCCGGAAGTGCTTCGTCCGTATATGGGCGGAATGACAGAGATCAAATAGACGGGAGCTTTTCCCAAATCCAAATAGGAGGTATCCTCTTGCATCGATATCTGAGAGCAGTTGGTTTTAGCAAAATCCAGAAGAGGGAAGACTATGAAGAACTGATTCATTTCACTTCGGAGTGTTATCAGACAGAGGAGACTGCGGTTACATCTGATGGAGAAGATTTTTCCGAGCGCAGAAAGGCTTTTGCGGATCAGATGGGTCTGATGGTTCGCGGAATCTATGATGAAAATAATGAATTTCATGAAGAATACTGCATTCCTTATTTTATAGGAAAAACAGAACGGTTCTATGAAGATATGGTGATCGAACGTCATGCGGAGAAAGAGTCCTACGCAGGGGTCTGTGATGACGTGAATCTGGGAGTGTCTTTGATCTTCTATCTACAAAATGTGACCGAATATCTGAATCGGAAACGTTATGGCAGGATGGAGAGCGCGACTGCGTCTTTGATTCTGTCCGGGTTGTCTGTGGAAGGAAAGATTCTGATGCCGGTGTATCAGAAGATGCCGGTGATGTCGGAGATCAAGGCTTCCCAGGAGCGCACCCGGATGCTACAGGCGGCTCGGGATGGAGATGAGGATGCCATTGAGAATCTGACTCTGGAGGACATGGATACCTATTCCATGATCTCCAGAAGAATCTCAGATGAAGATGTATTTTCTATTGTAACCACTCATTTTATGCCCTGCGGTGTGGAATGCGATCATTACAATGTGCTGGGTGAGATTCTGAAAGTGGATCTTTTGGAGAATAATAAGACCCATGAGAAAGTGTATGTGTTGTCTATTGAGACCAATGAGCTTATCATGGATGTCTGTATTAATCAGGAAGATCTTCTGGGAATTCCTATGCCGGGTAGAAGATTTCGCGGAATAATTTGGCTTCAGGGGCTTGTACATTTTGATGAAAAGTGGTAAAATAGATCAGTCAGGTGGAGAGTCTGACGGATTGTTCCCTTAGTTAAATGGATATAATAAGGGCCTCCTAAGAGAACCTACAACGGAAACTTTTTGGAGGACATTGGGTAGTAAGTCACACACAATTTGATATACGTTTCCGTAGCTCAGCTGGATAGAGCGACCGCCTCCTAATATCCCGGTCATCAAAGTCTGTGGAGGTAAAAAAGCTCTTTTCATAAACTTCATATTGTTCGAGTCCTCGTAGCTCAGCTGGATAGAGCACACGCCTCCTAAGTGGTAGGTGTTCGATTGCCGGAGCAACGTAAAATTAACTTTTTTCTAGCTGAATGACTTGCTTATTAGCAGGTTTTTCATACAAGTCCTCGTAGCTCAGTTGGATAGAGCGATCGCCTCCTAAGCGATAGGTCGGACGTTCAAGTCGTCTCGGGGACGCTGGAAAGCATTGAAAACACTGGATTTTTCAATGCTTTTCTTTTTTTGTCTTAAGAGAAAACCTGAAGCCAGAGGACTCGGTTTTTGGGATGTTTATTATCATTCATATTGCTAACAGGGAATCGAACACTAAATTGTACTTTCAGAGCTGTTGCTAATAATCTGCTAATTACAGAATTAGCAGGTTCTAGCTGCTAATAGCTTTTCCTTTTAATGCCTGTGTCAGCATGGCAACCAGTTCCGGAGACTGTTCCAATGCTGCAATTAAGTTTGTCAGGTCTGTGCCGGTTTCTTCAGGCGGTTTTACATCCCTCAAAGGATTGACAGGATTTTTGGCATAGAATGTCGCTTCAAATTTCTGGGCATTCACCTTCCTGTCCTCATCCAGGATATGCGCATATACATCGGTGATCATATCAATCTGCGCATGGCCGGTATCCCCCTGTGTCGCTTTCAGGTCACCATGGTTGAGCTTCAGCTTGTAAGTCGTGCTGGAATGCCGCAGGGAATGGAACACTACATAAGGCAAACCCGCCTTTTCCCGAAGTTTTGAAAACTCCTTTTCCATGATGCGGTTTTCCACAGGCCTTCCATTTGGAAGTGTCAGAACAAGATTATAGTCATAAAAATCCTGTCCCAGATATTCTTTATACTGATCCTGTATCTGCCGCCATTCCCTTAATATATAAGCAACTGTTTTTGGAATCCATACTTTTCTGATGCTGGATTCTGTTTTGGGCTTTTTTAGAACAAGATTGGTGTGGGTGTTCGACATGACAGAAGGAAATATAAACATAATATCCTTGTCATCCAGCTGCTGTCTTGCTTCCCTTGATACACGGGCAAGCTCCTGCTCAATCCAGAGGTGGGAATCATCATTCGCAATATCCTCGTCTGAAATATGTACTTTGTCCCATGTAAGCCCGCAGATTTCCCCATAACGCATGGAGCAGGCAAACGCCAGATTCATTGCGACATAGAGTTTCATATCATCGCACTCATCCAGAGCCTTCCTTATCATATCTGCCGTCCAGATGTCACGTTTTTTATAATTGGTCTTGGGCTTGTTTGCATGGGGAAACGGATTCCTTGCGATAATCTCCCATTTTACCGCCTGCTCGAAGGCACATCTGAGTATCTTATGGATGCTGTGGATGGTTCCGGGGGTAAGATATTCACTTTTGGGCTTCTTGTTCTTCTTTACCACAGGCTTTGTTTTCTGCAGCCGTACATAAAACTCATCCACAAACTTCGGGGTGACGTCCTGGACTGCCACATCGCCGATCACCGGGTTAATATAGTTTGCAATCAGGGCACAGTTGGACTCGTATGTTGACAAAGCCCAGTGGGATGTGCCGTAAATTTTAACAAAGTCCCGCAAAAACTCTTTTACGGTAAGTTCCTGTGGAGGGATAAAGGTGCCGTTGCCCTGCTGATTCTCAATTTCAGCCTTTCTGCGCTTTGCGTCAGCATGGTCCTGACAGGTTTCCCATTTCTGGTGCTTCACTCCTTTCTCATCTGTATAATAATACACTACCGAATATTTGCTTTTTCTCTTGATAATAGATGCCATTCGTCTCTCCTTCTACCTTTATAACAGGTTGTTAAGCCAGTCATCAAAAGATGCTTTGGAGATTCTGATTGTCCGTCCGAGCCGGACCACTTTGAAATCCGGCTGCTTACAAAGCTCATATGCCTTGCTTTTGCTGATCTGCAGAATATCCGCAATCTCAAGAACGGAATAGGTTTTCTTATCTTTGATTTCCTGGCTGTAACAATTTCCTGTTTCAGGATTTTTTTGTCCATTGACTGCCATAAGGACTCCTTTCCATGTGCAGTCTGCCAAGAATCCAGCAAATATCTCTCTGTTAAGGGCATTATACAGTAGAAAATGGTGCTGCACAATATAAAAAATATAATAAAGTAACTGTTAAAAATATCGGTAAATAGCTTACGCATACCTTCCATCACCGTTTCCTGCGCCCTCCCCGGCCGCGTTGACTGGCTGCACTGTGTGCGATTTCATCTGGGCCGGGCATACCCTGTGCAGGAACCCGGCCATCAGAACCCATATACATGATGGCGTATGCTCTTCAGTTTTCAAGGAGCGGAAAACCTCATCCAGATGCTCGGAGAAGGTTTTATACAGAAATATCCCATGAGTTGGAAAATACTTGAAAAAAATTTTGGTAAGGATAAAATAATAGATATAGTATAATGAAGTTGACATGATACAAGATATTGTGCTAAGATAAATCCGTAATTGATTTTTGTGCGAGACCTGTTATGGGAAACGGGGAGAGGCAGGACATAACCGATATGTCTGCCGGCTTTTCGTAAACCGCAGGTTCCGGTGCTGCCCTGTGAGGCAGGGACCGGGATGCATACGCTGTTTATGATTGTATTTTGTGTCAGGAGCTGTCCGGGCATCGGGAAAAACAGAGGATTTTTCCGATGCGGCATGGCAGTATTTTGGCACTTTTTTGTTTTCCGACAGAGATGCCGGAGACAGGAAGTTGATTTGTGGGAGAGCCACACGCAGTAAGGAATGGAAGCCTGTATGGAACCATTCCTTTTTTTGTGCCGTAAACATACCAGAAATGCCCGGATGGGCTTTGCCCGCATAAGCGGCTGGATAAAAATCATCCGTGAAACGGAGAGAAAAGAAAGGTGGAAAGAAACATGAGTGGAACAAAGGTCTTTGAAGACAGCTATTGCGGCGTCTTCACAAAGCAGGATGAATTTCTGAAGTGCCTTGAGAGCATCGGGAGGAATTCCTTCTGGGAACGGAAGAAATCCAAAAACCTGCGTCTGGTGCCCATCACTGATGACAGCAGGGTAGCAGAGGAGCTTCGGGAGAAGTATGCCGAGGAAGGACTGGATGAGGGAATCATCACAGACACCATCCTGAATACAGGGCTTCTCCTGAAAGTAAGGAACCAGTATTATCCGGTGAGGTGCTGTGCGATCAAAAGCATCCTTGACCGGGCAGGCATTTCCGGGGCCGGGCTTCGCAGGGTGGAAAAAAACGTCTATGCGCGTATCCTGAACGACTGCCTGAAGGTGGCGAAGGGAGAAGCGCTCCTGCGCATTTCGGAAGGAAAGGTGAGCGCCGTACTGGGCGGAGACTGCCATGACTATGCAGTGCTGAACATGGAGCAGATCTTCATGCATTCCGTGGAATATTTTAACACGGAATTTAAAGGTTGCACCTGGCTGGGAGGATTTTATGAGCATGACATGGCATCTGCCTTATGGGAGTTGTCCGGGGAGGATAAGCTTCTGGAGGCGTACCAGGAGGAACTGCGCCTGCATGGGAAGGAACCGGAGGAAATGAAGCCCGCAGTGCGGATCACAACCTCGGATACCGGATCAGGCGGGGCGAACATCTATCCCATGCTCATCTCCAGAAACGGGAACACAACCATCAACCTGGGGAGCCCGCTGCGGCTCGGCCACAGGAACGGAACGCGCATTAGCGACTTTGACGAACAGCTGGAGATGCTTTATGGAAAGTACCAGCTGGCGGCCGGGAACCTGGTAAAGCTGCTTTCGACGGAAATCTCCAATCCGATCAACTGCATGAAAGGCGTCATGGACAGACTGGGGATTGCAAGGAAATACGAGGCGGAGGCCGTAGAGCTGTTCAGGGCCCAGTACGGGGAAGATCCCTGCACGGCCCATGAGATTTATTTCGGCATCTCCGAGGTGCTGTACATGCTGGCCTGTGAAGGAGAGGAAGGAAGTAAGATTGCCAGGATGGAGGAGAACATCGCAAGGGCTTTATCCATCCACTGGACAGACTATGACATTCCGGGGGAATACAAATGGTGAGAGAGACAGTAGAGATTACAGGAGAGGTTATCCAGGATGAGGAAGCCGGGGTCCCGGTGCGCTACTATCATCTGGAGCGGGGTAAGTTTGACTGCGTACAGAGCTGTCAGGGAGACCTGGTCGTCATCTGTAATGCACTGGCAGACTATGCCGGGCTTCTGTCCGAATACCTAGAGGAGGAAGGTGAACAGATGGATGCCTGCGGACGGATCCAGTATGAGCTGCATATCGAACGCTGTCTGAAGATCCAGAAGCTCATATCGGAGCAGATCGGGTATGACCGGGAAGCAGCGATTGAAAAATGCAGGAAGAAAAACCACAGGAAAGACGAGGATGTGGGAGAGGATGCCGTGGTCCTGGCAGCCAGGCGGAAGCGCAACGCTGCTAAGAAAGCGGCACAGGAACAGAATAACAATTAAATACAACAGGCAGGATGGAGAAGGAACAGCCCTTCTCTTTTTTCTGCCGGGAAAGGAGCACTTATGGGTTTGGACTTAAATTATGAGGCGGCGGTACTGGTAGATACGGAAAATTTAAGCCGGGAGGACTGGCTTTCCTGGCGCCGCAGAGGGATCGGCGGGAGCGACGCTGCCGCAGTCATGGGATTGTCGCCCTTCTGTACGAAGCGTGACCTCTACTATGACAAACGGGACATCCAGCCAGTCATGGATGAGGAAGAGGACAACTGGGTGGCAAAGGAAGTCGGCCACCGTCTGGAAGAACTGGTGGCGGAGATCTTCGCCCGGAAGACCGGATTCAAGGTCTATGCTGTCCGGAAGATGTTTCAGCATCCGCTCTATCCGTTCATGCTGGCAGATGTGGATTATTTTATTGAGTTTGCGGACGGAACTACAGGCATCCTGGAATGTAAGACCACCAATTACAACTGCCAGAACAAGTGGAGCAATGATTCAGTCCCAGTCAATTATGAATACCAGGGGCGGCATTATATGGCGGTCCTGAACCTGGATAAAGTATATTTTGCCTGCTTGTACGGGAACAACGAATCTGAGTTTATTATCCGCTGTGTGGAGCGTGACCTTGACATTGAGGAGGACCTGATCACGGAAGAGGAATATTTCTGGAAAGAAAACGTGGAAAAAGCCGTAGAGCCCCCTTATACGGAGAAGCCGGACCTGGTACTTGAGAGCATCCGCAGGCACTGCGGCCCCGCAGAAAAGGATGCGGACCAGGTAAAGCTTGACCGGAAGCATATCTTCAGCCTGGAAAGGTACCTTCAGCTGAAGGAGGAGAAGGCGCAGCATGAGGGGGAAGCCAAAAAGCTGGACGGCCTGATGAAGGAAGCCTTTGCGGGGATCGTGGAGGAACTGGGGGTAAGCTGTTCCGGCATCTTAAAGGACGGACCGGTAGAGTACCTTGTTTCCTATAATCCGGCTTACCGTACCGGCATAGACAAAAAAGGACTGGAACGTTTAAAGGTACAGTACCCGGATGTCTATGATGATTATGTAAACACGACGGAGAGCAGGCGCTTTTCCGTAAAAAAGAAAGGAGCAGCATGATAAAGAAAAATGAACTGGTATATATCTGTTCCCCGCTGTCTGCGCCTACAGAGCAGCAGATGAGAGCAAACATGAAGAAAGCATCCGAGTATGCAAAGCTTGTGGTCCGGCAGTTCCATTGCCGGGCCATTGCGCCCCACAGCTTCCTTCCTGCGTATCTGGATGACAGGATACCGGAGGAAAGGGAGATCTGCCTTGCATTCGGCATATTCGTGCTGAAGCTGTGCAGGGCGGTGATTGTCTGCGGGAACCGCATCAGCAGCGGGATGGAAGGAGAGATAAGGACAGCACGGGAATGCAGTATCCCGGTATACAGTCTCTGGGAACGCCCGGACGGGTTCGCCCTGGTAAGGGAAGAGGAAAGGAGGAGAAAAGATGAGGTGCAGATTTGTGCGGAAAATATTCTGTAACAAAGATAACGGATACTGTGTCTTTGTATTCCATACGATGGAGGAGATCCCGGAGGAGGCAAAGGATCCGCATTATACGGGGACGGGCGCAGAGTTCACCGCAAAGGGAGAGAGCCTGCCCGACACGGATGCGGTGGAAGCCGACCTGCAGGGAACATGGATCAAGGGGAAATACGGACTCCAGTTCCAGACAGACAGCTGGCAGGAGATCCGGCCCCAGACAAAGGAAGGGATACAGTCCTATCTGTCTTCCGGGATGATAAAAGGGATCGGGCCGCGGACTGCGGAACTGATCGTAAACCGTTTCGGGACAAGGACTTTTGACATCATGGAGCAGTATCCGGACAGCCTTCTGGAGATCCGGGGGATCACGCAGAAAAAGCTGGAGGCCATCCTGGACTCCTACCAGGAAAGCCGGACGGTCCGTGACCTTGCGGCGCATCTGGCGCCTTTTGATGTTACCCCTAAAAAGATACAGAAGATCTATGAATGCTTTGGAAATGCGTCCCTGGAGACAGTAAAGAACCGGCCCTTCGCCCTCTGCTCCGTCAGCGGATTCGGATTCCTGACCGTTGACAGGATCGCCAGGGCTACGGGATGCCGCCTGAATGATCCCATGCGGATCGACGGCTGCATTGATTACTGCATGGAGCAGGAGCTGCAGCTGGGGAACCTTTATCAGGAAAAGCAGGTATTTCAGAAGAAAGTCTATAAGCAGCTGAATACCGGCTGCAGGGAAGAAGCCGTGACGGAGCTGGAGGTTTACCAGAGACTTTATCATCTGGTGAAGGAAAAGCACCTCTACTATACGGAAGGGGCGCTGTACCCGGCGAAGCAGTACGGGTATGAATGTGGTGCTGCCAGGGCGATTGCAGGCCTTTTAGCACAGGAATGTGCGGTGCCGGCAGGACTGGATATCTTTCTGAAGGAGGCCCAGCGGGAGCTTTCCCTTACCCTGTCCGCCAGACAGGAGGATGCGGTGCGGAAGGCATTTACCCATCTGGTATCCATTGTCACCGGAGGGCCGGGAACAGGAAAGACCACCGTACAGAAGGTCATGCTCCATATCCATAAGAAGCTGGGAGGGACGGACGTCCTTCTGACAGCGCCTACGGGAAGAGCAAGCCGGAGAATGGCGGAGAGCACAGGGCACACAGAAGCCATGACCATGCATAGTGCCCTTGGGCTTACCGGTGATGATGACAGTGCAGAAATGGAAGGCATGCTGGAGGCAGGCTTTATCATAGCGGATGAATTTACCATGTCCGATATGCGCCTGTCCTATGAGTTTTTCTGCCATATCCGGAAAGGGAGCCGCCTGGTCCTGGTCGGAGACATCGACCAGCTGCCCAGCGTGGGCCCCGGCAACGTGTTCCGGGAGCTGGTACAGTGCGGCGTGATTCCGGTGACAGTCCTTGACACGGTATTCCGCCAGGGAGAGGACAGCAGGATCATCACCAATGCACACCGGATGCAGGAGAACAATACTTCCCTGGATTATGGGGAAGGCTTCACCTTTATCCCGGCAAAAGATGCGAAGACTGCGGGAGACCTTGTAGTGGAGCTGTACCGCACCTGTGCAGACCGTTACGGGATGGAGCAGGTCCAGGTACTGTCCCCGTACCGCAGGAAAGGGGATGCCAGCGTCAATTCCCTGAATGAACGGCTGTGGGAAATCTGCAGCCGGAAAGGAAACGGCAGCCTGGAGCTCCAGTCCGGAGGGCATACCTTCCGCACCGGGGACCGTATCATCCATAACAAAAACAGGGAACAGGTCAGTAACGGCGATATCGGCTATGTAACGAAAATCTATGAGGATGAGGAAGGAACCAGGAAGGCAAAGCTTACCTTCTCAGACGGGCGGAGCGTGGACTATACCTGTGATGAGATGGATATGGTGGAGCATGCCTATGCGACCACAGTCCACAAAAGCCAGGGGAGTGAGTACCCGGTCGTAATCCTTCCGTGGATCACAGCCTTTTATGGCATGCTCAAAAGGAATATCTTCTATACAGCCGTTACCAGGGCAAAGGCTCAGGTACTGATTGTGGGGGATAAAAGGGCGGTGGCTATGGCGATCCATAATACGGAATGTGACCGGCGCAATACCCGTCTGGGAGAGCGTGTCATACAGGAATACAACAGACTGGCGGAGAAAAAGAAAGCCCTGCCGGAGGAAGACGGATACCGGCAGATGGTAATGAATCTGTAAACAGCTTCCGCCTGTATGTGACAGATGCGAAAGAGGTTATGTACATGAAAAAAAGAGATTATCAAAAGGAATTCTGCAGTCTCATCAACCGGCATGCCAGCCGGTATTCCAGATGGCAGATATGGAATGATTTCCTGTATCTGACTGCGGCGGCCCTGGCAAACGTGTTTCCGGTGCCGGAGCGGGAAGAAAGGGAAAAACAGTACCTTTCGGTCATTGGCAGATATACAACGGAGGAACAGAAGATTTTTCCGGAGATGATGGCGCTCGTTACGCTGGCGCTGGAAGACAATCCGGAACAGGACTTTCTGGGGAGCCTCTACCATGATCTGAACCTTCAGCAGGAGCAGAAGGGGCAGTTTTTTACCCCCTATGACATCAGCAGGTTTATGGCGGAGATACCGTTTGCCGGACAAAATATGGAAAAAGAGCTGGAAAAGAAGGGGTATATCAGCGTGAACGATCCAGCCTGTGGTGCAGGCGCCATGCTGATCGCATTTGCCAATGCAGCGAAAAGGCATGGGATCAACTATCAGAAGCAGGTATTGTTTGTGGCCCAGGACATTGACCATACTGCAGCCATGATGTGCTACATCCAGCTTTCCCTTCTGGGATGCCCCGCAGTTATCATTATCGGGGATACGCTGGCAAAGCCCATGCTCCATCCGGATAATGATGTGTGGTATACGCCGTTCTATCATCTGAACCGCTGGAGATTTTCACAGCGGCCCGGAATGGAAGAAACTGCAGAACGTGTCAGGGAAACAGAAAAGGACAGGATGCCGGAAGTGGTGGTGAAAGAAACCTGCCTGCCGGGAAATATGGAGTTTGTGGAAGGCAGCGACGGCCAGTTCACATTCTCACTGAAAAAAGCATCATAAAAATTCAAGGAAAACACGGGAGGCGGATATTTATCTTACAGATCCCCTCCCCACAGGAAAGGAGAGAAACAAATGAGTGAAATGACAATGAACATGGGATCCATGTATGAGGAAGTACCGGAGATACAGAAGCTGAACAGGGTGGAAGGGTTCGATCCCAGAAGGTATATGCGGACGATCCAGGATGAGGGGCAGCCTGCCAGGTATTATCTGGATGTGGCTTTCCGCAAGCTCTGGTTCCGCCTGAAATACCCGGAGGGCAAGATCGTAAAACATATCCTGAAGCTGACAGACCAGGTAGCCATTGTGGAAGCAAGGGTGTACCTGAACCGGAATGACGAGCCGGATAATTTTATCTCCAACGCCCTGGCGCAGAAATATATGACGGCGGATACCCAGTTCGGGAACAAATATGTGGAGCTGGCAGAGACTGCCGCAGTAGGAAGGGCCCTGTCGGATGCCGGGTTCGGGCTGCAGTTTGCAGACCGGGAAGGAGACCTGGACCCGGAGGTAACGGAAGCCCCCATGGAGCGCAGGATGCTTCAGGGAGGAGGCATGCCGGAAGAGGAGAATACAGAGATTTTAAAGGAGACAGCAGGAGCCGGCCTTATGCAGGAAGCGTCAGAAGAGGATGTAAATATCTCCGGACAATACGGGATAGAACAGTATATCCCGATGCCGGAAGAGGTAGGAGTGTCTATGGGAATGCCGCCTGCCATGCAGCAGAACCCACAGCCAGCGCCGACAGCCCCTGCAGGAGACAGCAGGAAGCGTCCCCAGGCTGCACAGACACAGAGCCGTGGTGTGGCAGGCGCCGGAAATGTACCGCAGGGAACAGGCGTTGCCGGAAACCGGGCGGGAGACAGGCAGAACCGGACGGACCAGACTGGGATCAGCCGGGAGATGCCTGTGGAGCAGATTTATGCGAAGCTGAACCGGGATACGGCAGCGTCGGTGGTCATCCCCATGGGATACCATAAGGGGAAGACACTGGGCCAGCTGGCACTGGAAAAGCCCAAAGCGCTGGAATGGTATATCAGTTCCTACGGTGGGCCCGACAACCTGCTCCGCGCAGCGGCAAAGTTCCTGCTGGATGCGGCACTGGGACGGGCAGGCTGAGGAGACAGTAAAAAAACAACGGACGGCACACGTTACGGGCTGTCCTTATGTTAAAGAGGAGCAGTCCGGTATAAAAGCCGGACTGCAGAAAGGAGGAGAGGCTTGTATCAGGATTTACCATTTACCATCCGGGAGGTGGCCGGGATTCTGAACCTCCATGTGAGGCATAAGAATGCGGCGAGTCTGGATGTGGACTGCCCTTTCTGCGGAGAACACAAGGGTAAGCTGAACCTGAATCTGACAAAGAACGTATTCAAATGCAACCGGTGCGGGGAAAGCGGCGGCATGCTTTCCCTGTACGGAAAGATCTATGGCGTCGATAACGGCACGGCCTGTAAAGAGATCAAGGAAGCGCTGGGACGGAATGAAAAAGCACCGGAATACCGGGTAAGGCAGGTGAAGATACCGCCAAAAGAATCGGAGATACCCAATGTCCCGCAGGCGGCGGATGAAGTAAAGGACAAAACCTATGCGATGCTGCTCTCCATGCTGCCGTTAGCCAGGCCCCATGAAGAAAATCTTCTGAAAAGAGGGTTTACCATGGAGCAGATAGAGGATAACGGCTACAGGAGCACGCCGGTCTTCGGTTTCCGGAAGCTGACGGAGCGCCTGCTGGAAAGCGGGTGCACGGTGGAAGGCGTTCCGGGTTTCTATCAGGAGAAGGATGGTGGGTGGAGCGTACATTTTTATCCAAAGTCTTCGGGCTTTATGGTGCCTGTGCGGAACCTGGACGGCCTGATCGTTGGCATCCAGATCCGTCTGGACCATCCCCGTGACGGTAGGAAGTATATGTGGCTCTCCAGTACCAACTATCCCATGGGGACCTCTTCGGGCAGCCCTACCCATCTGGCAGGAAAGCCGGGGGACGGGACAGTCTTTATCACGGAAGGGCCTCTGAAGGGGGACCTTGCCCGCGCATTATCCGGCAGGACCTTCGGCTGCGTCCCAGGGGCCAACCAGTATGCGAACCTTCCCCCGTTTCTCCAGAAGATGAAACTTCTGGGCACGGAATTCGTGTATGAGGCCTACGATATGGACAAGCTGCTGAAGCCTGTCTGCAGGGGCGACTACAACGAGAAATGCAGGTACTGCGAAACTTACCGGAAAAACTGGAAGCAGGAGCGCATCCCATGCGAAAAGAAGGGCATCAAACGGCAGAATATCCAGAGGGGTTGCCATAAGCTCGCAGAGATCTGCCAGGACCTTGGGATGCCCATGAAGATGCTGACCTGGGACTGCGACGTGGAAGGCGACTGGGCGGAGCATGTCAAAGGCGTGGATGATTACCTGTATGGGTTGGAACAGAAGAAAAAAGAGAGTTCAAAAAATATATGAGAACCGGAGTGGTCTTCCCGAAACGGGGTTCCACTCCCTTTTTTATGCAGACAATAAGTAAAATCTGCCGAATGTGTAAAAAGTTGTTGGCTTTTACTTAATCTGTGCGTATATAACAAGTGAAATACCCCGCAGCAAGCTACGGAGTATTCCACCCTCGCGGCAGTCGCCAAATATCCGCACAAGTGCGGCTGCTTGGCTCGTTGCTCGCGGGAATAAAAGAAAAGGAGACGAGGAGTATGTACCAGAAAATGATGATACCCATAGACCATGGGAACCGCAATATGAAGACAGAGCAGTTCATCTTTACCTCCGGCCTGGTAGAGAGTGACAGCAGGCCTGCGCTGGGGGAATACCTGTATTATGATGGGCGCTATTATGCATTGACAGAGCAGAGGATCCCTTACATGAGGGATAAGACGGCAGATGACCGGTTCTTTATCCTTACGCTGTTCGGGATCGCCATGGAAGCGGAAAGGCAGGCGTTCTGTAAAGAAGATACCATCCTTCAGGTGTCGCTTCCCGTTGGCCTGCCCCCAAAACATTATGGAGCGCTGTATCAGAAATTCCAGAAATATTTCAGCGGACGGGGCCGGCAGAGCTTTACATACAAAGGGAAGGCTTATACCATAGAGATAGAACAGGTATCGGCGTTTCCCCAGGACTATGCGGCTGCCATGACCATTTATCCGAAGATATCGGAGTTTAACAAAGTGGTGACGGTGGATATCGGGGGCTTTACGCTGGATTATCTGCTGATCCGCAGCGGGAAACCGGATCTGTCTGCCTGCGATTCTCTGGAAAAGGGCGTGATCACGCTGTATAATAAGGTGATCTCCCGCATCAATTCCGAGCATGATATCCTGCTGGAGGACAGTGATGTGGACCGGATCATCCGGGAGGAGAAAACAGACTATGGCACACAGATCCAGAAAACGGTTCGGGAAATGACCAGGACCTATGTGGACGACCTGCTGGGGACGCTCAGGGAACGTGGGATTGACCTGAAGACAGGCTGTGTGGTGTTTATCGGAGGAGGTGCCCTTCTGCTCCGGGAATATCTGGCGCATTCCGAGAAAATAGGACATTGCGTATTCATAGAAGATATCCGGGCCAACGCAAAGGGCTATGGGCTCCTTTACCAGATCCAGAGGAAAGGCAGGTAACTGCATGGGGAAGAAAAATGCTTTTGTAACGACCATAGGGTTCAATAAAAATGATCCGAACCATGTGGCAGTAGCAGAGCTGTTGAACAGTATGAAACGGGGAAAGGCCCAGTATATCGTCAATGCAGTGCTGGCATGGCAGAACGGAGGAAATCCGGGGGAGGCAGGCTCCGTGGGGCCGCCTCTCGATTATGAAAAAATCCGGCGCTTTGTGCTGCAGGTGCTGGATGAACGTGAACGGCAGGAGAACCACCATGAAGTACACATGGAAAATCAGGGGGAACAGGAGACAGGGGAGATGCCGGGAGGGATGGAACTTGAGCTGGACGAAGGTGCCATGGCGGGGATCCTGTCCTCTCTGGAGGCGTTTAAGGGATGAAGGGAACATAAAAGGGGAGCACACAGGAGGATTACTGTCCTGTCTCCCCTTTTCCCAACAGTTCGTCTGTGGATATATGGAAATATTCGGCAAGGATTACCACCTCGTAGTCCGGAACGAAACGGCTGCCCTGTTCGATGCGCAGAATGGTCAGGTCGCTGCACTCCATGCCCAGGAGCTGGAGCCGGCCTGCAAGGGCGGCCTGGGAGAGCCCCTGACTGGTGCGGAGCTGTCTTATTTTCGGACCTATGATGTTTTTGGAAGTACCGTTCCAGTAGATCTTCATAGACGCTCCCTTCTAAAGATGAAGTATATGAATTGATTTTACCGGAATGGCGTGATAATATACTTCTAAAGATGAAGTATCGAAAAATAGAAACAGAATAGTGGAAAATCGGGGAATACTGGATGTAGAAAGTGAAATAAAGGAGATGTATGGTATGAATGATGTGTGGTTGAAGATCGCCCAGTTTTTAGGAACTTTGAACGGGGAAAATGTAAAACGGGAAAGCTATGTATGTACCCCGGAATATGAAGCGGCTCTGGAGGCATGGAAAGAAACAGAGCAGGAATGGGAAGTCTTTCTGGAAACCCTGCCTGCAGGAGAACAGGAGAAGGCAGAGGAAATGAAGGAACACCTGGAGGATTTTGCGTCTGCCCAGGAGAAACGGGCTTACATTCAGGGTTATGCGGACTGCGTGCAGGCGTTGTATCATATGGGACTATTAAAGGAAAATGAAGGACTGAAATGGGCGGAGAAGATGAAGGTATAGTAAGCAGGTTTACCTATTTTTTGTTCTGTTTTTTTCGGATAGTAAAATGCAAGTGAATGTGGTAAAATAATGAAATGTATTTAACGGGAAAAGAGGTAAAGTGGGTGAACCCATTAGCATATTTTAGGATATTTGATAATGAAAATTGCCCTTGTGGAAGCGGAAAGAAGTTTAAAGAATGTTGTAAAGGAAAACCAGATCAGGAGCCAGCACAGAGTAAGAAGCCTCCAGAAGTACAAGTAATGGAGCAGATGAGAAAATCTATGGTTAAATGCTGTATGCATCCTGACAAAAACAATTGTAAAGGTAAGATTAAAAATGCCCACGCACTGCAAAACAACAAAATTATTTCATTACTTGCAGGGGCTGAACGCCATGTGTATACTATGGACAAAAAAAGGCAACCTCTTATCATTCCCATTGAAGGAGAAGAACCAGAAGTGCTGGTAGAATTTTCTAAAGTTAGTGCGAATGATGCTACAACAGAGACTTGTTTTTGTGATAGACATGATAATATTGCCTTTGCTATCATTGAAAAAGGAGCGCCAGATTTTGATGTAAATAGTGAGCCAATGAAGTTTATATATGCTTATAAAGCCTTTGTTTTTGAGTGTTATAAGCAGGAAGTTTCATATAAAATTTTTCAGCAATGCTTTAAAAAAAGACCACCTGTTTTTCAATTGCCTCAGATGGTAGGATTATATAGAGTGTCACAATTGCGCTTGAAAGAGTTTGAAGCAGTAAAAAACCATTTCAATTCAGAGATACTCGCAGGAACATATAATGGAATAGAGACATGCGTGATTACTATCCCAGAAAGAATTAAATTTGCAAATTATGCATTTATAGCTCCAGATTATGACTTGAATGGAAAAAGGATAAAACATACTATAAAAGGTGTTATGCACCGAATTGCTATAACTGCTTTTCCAGAAGATAAAAAATCATACATACTTTTGAGCTGTTTGTCTAGTGAGAAGAATATTTATGCCAAATTTTTTGAACAGATAGATAATGCTCCATTAGAAAAAATCAAATTTTATTTTTCAATGATGTTGCCTTTATATTCTGAGAATATGGTAATAAGTCCGGCTCTTTGGAATAAGTGGGATGATGAAATGAAAATAGCGTTTACTTTCTATGCAAATCTAAAAGGAGAAACATTCAAAAGGTACAGTATTGCAATTGGAATGGGGCTGAGAAATGCGGTAAATAGTAAAATACCGTTTGATTACAGTAAAAGAGGAAAAATAGATTTATTTGTGAAATAAGTGGGATGTAAACTATTTGGCAAAAGCCAGTAGTTTCGCTATGTAGTATAAAATTCCCGTGTCACTGCACGTTGAGACAGTCTGCCTTCTAAGCCAAAAACCGAAGTAGATCAAAGGTTTCTGCGATTCATAGGGGAAAAGGGAAGTGTGTTTCTGTTTCCGTAGAGCGGCTATAAAGAACTGATTTTACCTTGGGTAAAAATATGTGGTTGAATTTGCGATAAGTACAGTTTCCTTCCCCAGCAGATACAGACACGGAAAGCCTATAAAGCCAGTAAACATGGTACTTTTGGCACTATATAGGTTTCAAAGTTGCATTTTTTCCGTGTTTGTATACGAGTAAAAAGGTAAAAACGTAATGGATAAATGATGATGGGAGAGATGAGTTGTTTAATGGCTCTTTTTTGCTTTCCATTCCCGGGAAATAGTCGTTTCGTGCCATCCGCCTTTATTTTATGGGAAGAAATATTTTAAAAGTGCATCCCCCTCCAGAAGTATCGAATAATCGAATTCTTCCCTCCAGCTTATTAACTAATTCATTTGCAATACTAAGTCCGAGTCCAAAATGTTCTCTTTGGGTACGGGACTTGTCACATTGATAGAAACGGTTAAATATAAAAGGCTTATCTTTGTTGCTGATGCCGATTCCATGATCAATAATTGTAATTATCAATTCGTTTTTTTCTACGAATGCGTTTAATGAAATTTCGGATTCAGACGGAGAATATGACACAGCGTTATCAAGAAAGATACTGATAATCTGGTTTAATCGGTCTGCATCAGAATAAAGTGGTGGAAAGCATTCATCTGATATATTAAGCTGTAATAATATATTCTTTTTTCTACAAATCTGCTCAAATTTAGTATATAGGTTTATCAATAATGTATCAATATTGATTTCTTCCATATGAAAAGACCAGTTTCCGGCATCAATAGATGAGAGCAGGAGCAGGTCTTGAATGAGCCGTGACATCCGTGATACTTCCAAATCAATAACATGGACATGGTCTTTTACGGAATCGGACGTATCCGGTATGGCGGCAATCATTTCAGCAGAAGAAAGGATTGCCGCTAATGGAGCTTTGCACTCATGGGAAACAGCAGCGATAAAGTCTTTCTGGCTCTGTATCGCTGCTTCTGTTGGTTTTATCGTGATTCTGGTAAGAACCTGGGATAGGAAAATGATAAAAAGGAAAACACCCAACCATATGCATATATAAAACTTTAATTCAGGCAATAACAAAGAGGCGAAACTGTCGCTTTCTTTTACAATAAATAATCCATATGTAATGCCATAGCCTGTAACAATCTCACAAAAGATGCAGTCATAATTTTTCCCGTCTGGCATACTGATGGTATATGCTGCAGACTGACCACTGCTTACGCAATCTTTTAACTCAAGAGGGCTGAGTGCATAGCCTGAATGGTGTTGCAGTGCATCCAGAAAGGTATCTATAATCGCAGAACAATCTTCTAAATTCTCACTTTGATATAAAAATGAGTCTGTATCTGAAAATAGCCGGAAAGAGTAGTGAAGCCAAGAACTATTTTCATAATCAGACAAAATTTCCCTGTAATCAGAGTTCTGCTCTATTGAAAAAATTAACATGGAAGCCATTCTGTTTAGATAAGCAATCGAAACATCCCTTTTCTCCTTAATATTTTGGTGAATCAGCAAACAGAACACAATAGTAAAAAGCAGCATGAGTGAGCCGATTAGTAAAATGTGGAGATTTCGATTAAGCCTTTTTACCATTTCCAGCCTCCAGTATATATCCAGAACCGTATACGGAAGAAAGAATACAGCCGCTTTTTATTGCACGGATACGTTTTCGTAGAAAATAGATGTAGTTATCCAGATTTCCGGTTTCCACGGATGCATCTGTTTCCCACACTTTTTGTATCAACTGTTCTCTGGTCAGTAGAGTGTCGGGCTGATCCAGAAAGACCTGCATTAAATGAAATTCTGTAGGCGTCAGTGTTATGGAGTTTCTTTTACACATAAGCTGCCTTTTTGTCAGGTCAAGAGAAATGTCATGGAAAGCAAGACGGCATTCCTTGTTCAGAATGGCAGGTCTGCGGGTTAAAGCACGGATACGTGCAGAAAGTTCCTCCATATGAAAAGGTTTTGAGAGATAATCATCTGCGCCGCTGTCCAGACCTTCAATTTTATTCTGCAATTCAGACATTCCGGTTATGATAATGACAGGAATCTGTATCTGTTTGTTCCGCATCGCTTTTATGATTGTGAGTCCGTCTACAACAGGGAGCATCCGGTCAATGACTGCAAGGTCATAACTATTGTGTCTGTCCAGGGCAAGCAAAAAGCCCTCTTCTCCGTCACCACAGGCATCAACAATATAGCCTTCTTTTGTGAGCTGTTGTTTCACATTGTTGCAAAGGTATTTATCATCTTCTAAAAGTAAAATTTTCATAGAAATCCTCTCCATATTAAATTAGCTTGTATTCTCAGTATAACAAAACATTCTCGAAAAATCTTCTAAAAAACTCTTGAAATTTGTTGTTGAAATAGAAGATTTTTAGAGTAGTCGAATGATATGCTTTGTTGCAGGCAGGAAAGCCAAATAAAAGAAAAGAGGTATAAGAAAATGAGAAGAAAAATGTTGAAAACAGTAGGAATCTTAACCCTGAGCTTTATGTTGGGTATAGGCATGGTCGGCTGTGCGGGAAAAGGAGACAATGAGCCGGACACACCGGATATTCAGGGCGTTACATTGCATGATAACGATGAGATAGGAAGTAATAGTGAGACGAATTTACCGGATAGCCAAAATCCTGAATTAAATAATGATGACAGTGCAGGGAATGGAAATGGAATAAAGGACGGAGGGGAAGCTGAAAGCGATAATGAAGCCGGGAATAACACCAGCGTGGAAGGCAATATGGAATCCGTTTATTTTGAAGGGGCTGATCTGAATGGAAGGGTGCTTGAATTTTCTGATACCGGTTTTACAATAACGCCTATTTATAGGGAGGTATTTGAGGATGGGACGAGCAACAGTTGGGAAGCGGCTCCGGGGAAGGAAAAGGAGGAGAATAATCTTTATGTAACATATACAGAAGATACGGTCTTTGAAGTTGTATATTTCAACAGGAGCCTGCAGGATGTATCCTCAAGGGAAGATGCTGATAAAAGCAGCATAAAAAAACAGACAGTGGTATATGTTTTTGGTTCCAGTGAGGATGAGAAAAACTGGACAGCAGACAAGGTTATCATCCAGAGGTGGGATTAAGGAGGAAGTAATGAATTGTTTTGTAAGGGCATCTAAATATTTGTATAGGAAAAAGCGGAAGGCAATCTTGTTGCTGCTCTTATTTCTGGTGATTAACGTGATGGTGTCAGGAACCTTGGCAATCCGTATATCTTCCCTTAGACTGGCGGAGGAACTGCAAAAGAATTCAGAGGGCAAGGTTATGTTGGAAAGCTTGGATAGACAAAACGGTTTTGAGGAACACGACTTGCAGGAGATCATGGCAATCGATAATATAAACTGGATCAATCGGATATCCGAGACACGTTGTTTACCCTCACAGTTGTTTCCGGTTGCAGGAAATGTGGAGTCAGAAGGTTTGTTTGATGTTCACGGATATGATGAACTGGAAAAAGACAGTCCGTTTGCCGAACATATTTACCGGATTGTAGAAGGAAATTTGCCGCAAAGCAGGGATGAAATTGTAATAAATAAGTATCTGGCAGAAAAAAACGGAATACAGATGGGGGAAGAAATATTACTCCAGTCTGTGGAAGGGCAGACAGTGGAGGCAGCTGTCACAGGTTTTTTTCTGGTAGGAGAAGAAGAAAGGCAGACAGATAATGTGGCAACAGTAAACCGGATTGAGAATCAGCTTTATGCCACTACCGATTTTGTAAATATGCTTTCTGGGGAAAAAGATTTTATCAATGCAGTAATTTATGTAAATAATCCGGAACAGATAGAGGATACAGCAGACATATTGGCGGAAATGTATGAAGGTCGTGCAGTGATAAGTGCGAAGGATAATACGTTCCAGAAATTGAATATGACAATTGGGCAGACTGAGAGGATCACATTCCTGATTCTTTTATTGACAATCATGGTTGGGTGTGCGGTTGCCGGGCTGTTGCTTGCTATGTGGGCACGGGGCAGAAAAAAGGAAATTGCTGTACTGATCAGCCTTGGTGTGCCAAAAGGGAATATATTTCTGCAAATGTTATCGGAAGAACTATTTCTGTATGGACTTGCATTTATAGGGGCACAGGTGATTACAGTATTGCTTTTGCCTGTCGTGGGCGGCAGAATGGAGTATTTGCAGGAAAACAGCTTCATGCTACAGCTTTCCCCTGGCGGCATGATAGTCAGCCTTTGTGCAGGACTGGCAGGGGTGATGATATTGACGGGGATTTCGGTTTTCCCATATATGAAAAAGCAGGTCAAAGAAGTCCTGTCAGAAATGGAGGGTTAGCATGAATATTTTTAGTTTAAGCATCCGGTGTCTGGCTCGAAAAAAGGTAAGGACAATCCTGCTTTTTTGCATTGTATTTTTGGCATCTGGTTTTATTTATGCAGGATGGTCATGCAGGTCAGCAAGTGTGCAGACACAGACAGAAGGAAAGCGTGCAATAGGGGCATCCTTCCGTTTGGAGGAAAATGAGGCAAACAGGCATGTGCGTTCATCGGAAGCTCTAAAGAAAATTGGGGACAATGCAAATGGGAGTGCCGATGGTACGCATGTGGAGCAACTGGAATCTGGGGATTGGATGATATGGCATGACAACTCGTTTGAAACTTTGCAGATGGATGATATTTTAACGCTTGCCAGTCAGGATGGAATTGCGGAGTACAATATCACTACGGTCAATACGGTCGTAAATGCTGTAAATTTTATGCGTATTGAAGATCCGGATGTGGAACAGTCAGATGGGAATTGGGTTTCCCTGCGTGGGAATCTGGAAATGCGCCTTGACATGGATGTGCAAAGTGGAAATATCGAGGTGCGGGAAGGACGCATGATTGCAGAAGATGATAAGGATGTATGTGTCATCTCAAGAGAACTCGCTGATTTAAACGGCTTAAAATTGGGGGATACATTGGGATTTAATGAGCGGAGCGAAGCAGAAACCGCCACAGTCTGTCAGGCGGAGATTATAGGGATTTATGAAACCATTTATAAAATGACGCCTGTCATGTATGGCGACAGTTACAGAAGCGAGAATGTTATTTTTACGGATTTACGGTTCCCTGAGAAGGCGGAAGGGCATAAAGACGATCCTTTATACCAATATGCGACTTTTTGGGTGGACAATGTGGACGAATATGACACAATCAAAGAGCAGATGAAACAGGCAGACATTGATTGGAACCGTTATGATTTTCTGGACAATACCGGAATGAGTGATACAGTGGCATCAAATTTTGGGGATTTGGAAACGATGAGTACAATCATTCTGGTGCTGGTTATATGTTCCAGTGTTGTGATACTTTTTTTGGTCTGCCTGTTTTGGCTGGGGAGCAGGGTACATGAGATTGGTGTATTTTTGGCAATGGGGAAAAGAAAGAGCATGATTGTCATGCAGATGCTTCTGGAAGGGGTGCTGGTCGGAAGCATCGCATTTCTGCTTGCCACATTTTGTGCGCCTGCTATTTCCGAGAACGTTGCAGACTATCTGGTAGGATACGAACTGGAACAGCAGGAAACAGAAAAAAATGCAGAACAGGGCGTAAAATTGTATCTGGAAGACGATACGGAAGTTGTTGGGGTGCAGGTAGCTGTGACAGGAGAAGTGATCCTGCTGTCAGTCTGTTCCGTTTTGGGAATCATTGTGGCGGCTGTTCTTTTTTCATGTGTGTCTGTGGCAGTGAAGAAACCGCAGGAGATTTTGAGCAGGATGAGCTGAGTGAAAAAGATTGGAGAGTGGATAATATGCTGGAATTAAAAGATGTTACTTACTTTTATAAATCTCAAAAGGATAAGATAGTTTTAGACAAAATATCTTATCAGTTTGAAAAGGGAAAGCTGTATGCAATATTGGGGGCAAGTGGTGGTGGAAAAACCACGTTGCTGTCACTCTTGGCAGGGCTGGATATTCCTGTTGAGGGAAAAATAACCGTTTCAGGCAAGGAGATTCAAAAGAGCAGCCTGAATCTGCACAGAAAGAACAATGTTTCGCTGATTTTCCAGAACTATAATCTGATTGATTACCTTACGCCCGTTGAGAATGTAAAACTTGGCGGGAAAGCCGATGCGGAGGAATTGCTGGCACAGATGGGCATTGATGAAGCACAGCGGAAAAGAAATGTGATGCAGCTGTCCGGAGGTCAGCAGCAGAGGGTAGCCATTGCAAGGGCATTGGCGAGTAAGGCGCCTATTCTGTTAGCTGATGAACCGACAGGAAATTTGGACGAGGATACGGCGAATGAGATTATATCCATTTTTCAGAAGCTGGCTCATGAGCAGGAAAAATGCGTGGTGGTAGTTACCCACAGCAGGGAACTGGCGGAGCAGGCGGATGTTGTCCTGCGGTTAAAGAAAGGGAAAATAGCAGACAACACAGGAATCGGGGATGATTAGATACGATTGAGAGGAACATAGATGGTAGCAGGTGGCAGAAATGTCGGTATGAATAGGCGGCAGATAGAGAGCAGAAGAAAAAAGCAACTGATGCGGTGGATTTCGCTATTAGTCAGAGTGTTAGTTTTGCTCGTGATTGTGTTCTGTATCAGAAATATCTATGTCCGTCTGGAAGAAATGCAGATGAAATTAGAGCGGCTGGAGATACAGCAATATGGGATGGCACAGACAAGCGCAGATGTGCAGTCGCCAGATAAATTGAATGATGTAGATTATGTTGACAGTCTTGAAACATGGGAAGTTGGCAAGCCTATAGAACGCACGGAAGCGAAAGTCCTGCAACGGCTGGGGGAATTGGGGCAGACCAGCTCCTTGATAGAAGGGATTTATCAAAATCATTCCCAGTATCCGAAGGAGCTGCTTGCAGCATTGGCAAATAATCCGGAAATGGCGGATTTTGTTTCCGGGTATCCTGATCAGAGTGGAATGAAAGTGGAAATTACTGCATCCGAAAAAGAGCAGGAATTTCCACTGTTCCTCCAATGGGACAAGCGCTGGGGGTATGAGTCCTATGGGGATAGCTGCATCGGGCTGGCAGGCTGCGGACCAACGTGTCTGTCTATGGTATTGTTCTATCTGACTGGAGATGAAACGTATACTCCAGACAAAATCGCCGCATACAGTGTGGAAAATGGATATTATGTAGAGGGAACTGGCACATCATGGGTGTTGATGGAGGATGTCGCAAAGCTGTATGGTATTAAAGTCAATTCCATAAGTTCAACTGCAAATAATATGAGGGCAGTGCTTGATAACGGCGGAATTATCATATGTGCTATGGGGAGAGGGGATTTCACAATATCCGGTCACTATATTGTCATATATGGGTATGATAATGAGGGGTTTATGATAAATGATCCTAACTGTGTAGCAAGGAGCGGCAGGAGATGGACGTTCAGTGAGATTGAAACGCAGATTAAAAGTATATGGGTATATGATAAATAAATTAGAATTAAGAAGCAATAAGAAAAAGCGAGATCCCCCCCAAATTGCGCCGGACACGATGCTGATGGTGAGGGTTGACATGAAAGAGATACAGGAGGCGGACGAGAGGTGGAGGCACAGGATGGGCTTGACGTGAGGACGTGAGGTTAGATTATTACAAATGACCAGCAAAGAACGAAAGATAATTATAGTCAGGAAACAGGTAACAAAGGGGAATTATAAATACCGGTACCACATAGCTGAAACTTTAAGCACAGTAATCAACAGGCATGGAAACAAAGTTTTCATAGGGAATGACACAGAAAAGCCAGCGGCACAGATACCAGTCTGAACTGCTGGTTTTTCTTTTTTGACATACTACGTCTGTCCGCTCCCCCTATCGGAAGGGGCGGCAGGGGGTTTTGTTCCTACCAGGGCAGTAGCTGTGGCTACCAGGACAGATAAGGCTTTTTCATCACAAAGCGGGAGCAGCCTTAAAAGTTCCTGATATGTAGAGCCGGTCCTGTCATGGTGATCCTGGAAAATACAATCATCCGCAGAGATATCCAGTGTTCTGCAGATATGGTAAAAATTTTCAATACTGGGAGAACAGCGGCAGCGCTCCAAATCTTTTTGGAAAGACACCGAATGGTCAAGCAGTTCTGCACACTGTGCCTGGGTTAGATGCTTTTTCTTCCTGGCTTTCTTCAGGGCAGCACCGAAAACCTGGGCATCATTGATAGATAGAGACATTGTGGTCACCTCCTATGAGTAGTGTAGTGCCACACCTTATAAAAGTAAAAATGGTATGAACACTCTAAAAAGTAGAGTATCAAACAACTAAGCACCCAGACATCTGGTGAACAAAAAAAACATGGTTCATCAGGGTTTTGTTTGGGTGCC
>CAJUDY010000029.1 GCA_910584945.1 uncultured Lachnospiraceae bacterium
ACCGTAGCCATGACAATCCCCAGAATTACTGCCGGAAATGCCTTCCGGAACTTGATTCCCAGCAGAGAAGCGATCAGGGACCCTGTCCAGGCTCCGGTTCCCGGAAGGGGAATCCCCACAAAAAGAACCAGACCCCAAAACTCGTATTTTTCGATCTGTTCGCTCTTGCCCATGGCCTTGTTCTCCAGCTTTTCCACCATCGGACGGAAAAGCTTCGTCTGTTTGAGCCACTGGAAGATAGGCGTAATCAGGAGGAGGATAAAGGGCACCGGAATAATATTTCCCACCACACAGATCCAGATTGCTTTTACAATGTCAATATTGAAGGCAGAAGCCGCCAGAAGCCCGCCCCGCAGTTCCAAAATCGGAACCATGGAAATGATAAATACCACCAGTTCCCGGGAGATCCTGCCTCCTAAGACTTCGATAAACCAGGTTACCAGACTGTCCATATATGAATTCCTTTCTTATGGTCTGCTCATATAGCGCTCCAAAAATACATACAGCGCCTCCATCTGTTCCTCCGTTCCAATGGTTACCCGCAGATAGTTGTCAATCCGGGGAAGCGCAAAGTAACGCACATAAATATCTTCCTGTTTTAACGCCTCATATAACCCCTTCGCCTGGTATTCCGGATGAGTAACGAACAAAAAGTTCGTCCTGGAATCAAGACAGCAAAAGCCCAGCTCCTGAAGACGCTTTTTCGCTTGTTCTCTGGTCTTTACAATTTTTGCGGTCGTCTCCTGAAAATATGCCTGGTCAAGCACCGCCTCCACCCCCAGACGAAGCGTCAGCCGGTTCATGGTGTAGGAGTTGAAGGAATACTTTACATCGTTCAGATAACGGATCAAAAGAGGACTTCCGATGGCAAAACCGATGCGCATCCCCGCCATGGAGCGGGATTTGGAAAAGGTCTGCACCACCAGAAGATTTTCATAAGTATCTGTAAGTCTTACCGCCGATTCCGCGCCGAAATCCACGTAGGCCTCATCCACGATCACCACACTGTCCGGATTGCGGCGGACGATGTCCTCCACATCCGAACGCCCCATCGCCAGGGAAGTGGGCGCATTGGGATTCGGGAAGACCACGCCGCCGTTTTCCCGGTAATAGTCTTCCTTCACAATCCTGAAATGTTCATCCAGGGCCGGCGTCTCATAGGGAATCCGGAATACTTCGGCCCACACCGGATAGAAGGAATAACTGATATCCGGAAAAAGAACCGGCTTTTCGGAATGAAAAAAGGTCAGAAAAGCCAGAGCCAGCACATCGTCCGAGCCTACGCCGACGAACACCTGCTCCGGTTTCACCTGATACTGCGCCGCTATTACCTCCAAAAGCTCTGACGACTTCGGGTCCGGATACAGACGAAGCTGATCCGTCCTGAATTCCTTCAATGCCCGCGTAACGCCGGGCGCGGGGGGATAGGGATTCTCATTGGTATTCAGTTTGATCATCTTCGGCCGGTTCGGCTGATCTCCAGGCGTATACGGAGTCACCTTCCGGACGTTCGCCTCCCATGAGTTTTTCATACATTCTCTCCTTTGTATGCGACGGAACCTTTCTCCACCATAAAAACCGGATGATAGGACAGCTTTGCTTTCCGAAGGCCCTCTTCGCCGGTATCGTCTTCCCGGTTTACATAAAGATACTGCGACGCCTCATGCTCCAGAAACTGCTGGTTGATTATGGGATACGCGCCCCGGATATCCGCGTAGGCTTTCTCAATATGCACCACGAAGGTATCTTCCGACACCGGTTCCCCGAGGGTAAAGGCGATGACCTCGCCGCCTGCCCGCAGAACCCCTCCTTTCAGCTCCAGTTCTTTAAAGAGCCGAAGAGAATTCAAGGACACGCACATCTCCTTATTTTTCTCCGGATCATCCTCACAGCCGTTGAATTCTCTCCAGCGCAGGGCCATCTGAAAGCATTCTTCCACATTGTCGTCAGTCAGCGTCTCATAGGTCCAGTCCGGATATGCCGCTTTAAACTGATTGATATGGTTCTTCTTTCCGTGGTATTTTTTTCCCGAGAGGTTGATCAGCTTCTCCGTCTCGTAGACATAGTCTTCCACATCCCGGGGCCATTCCACTTCAAACGCACCGGGAAAATACTGTTCCAGTTCTTCGTATTCTTTTTTGGAAAGACCGTGCATCAAAAAAGGACGACCTTTTTCCCGGCATTCTTCCATCAACCGCGTAAGCGCAGCCTTGCGGTTCCCGTCGCCCGCCGGGTACGTATAGGAATATTTTCCGTCGAATTTACTGCGAAATACCACGGTTCCCTCAATCTCCGCCCAGACCAGGTCATAAAACCTGGCCCACAGATAGATATTGGCGAATGTTCTTTCACATCCCCGGAACCCCTGTCCCTTCAGATGGGAAAGAATGGTCTGCCGATCCTGAAGTTCCGGTTTCTTAAATGGAATCTCCATCTTCTTCCACACTCCTATTGTAAACTTACTTCGTCAAACAATTTTTCTTTGTAAATCCCCGCTGCCACCAGCTCCTGGAAAGAGCGGATGACCGCCGGTTTGTCCTCTTTGTAAGTGACGCCGAACCACTTATCGCCAGATCTTAGCACGGTCACATTGGCGATCTCTCTCTTGATCAGTTCATCCATAATCGTCGGAATCAGATATTCGCCCTTTGTCTGGTCCGAAAGTCCCGCGAGGAAATCGGCGAAGCCGTCCTCCAGCACCGGAAAGATCTCCGGAGTCAGTCCCCACATATTCATGGATACCGAGCACTGTGCATCCACGGGCTTTAACGTACCGTCTTCCGACTGTACCGCTGCTCCGCCTTTTGTTTTCACAATATTCTTCGTCTCGGTCACCCGGGTCAGATGGTTTTTCTCATCCACGCTGCAGATTCCTCTGGTCACTCCGCCATTCTCGCTCAAGGTATTGCCCAGAAGAAATCCTGCCATACAGAATTCCATAGGTCCCTCTGACCCGTGGTCTTCCACCAGATAATCGTGCACCTTTACAAAGGCTTCTTTTCCATAATAATCGTCTGCATTGATCACGACAAACGGTTCCTTTACCAGGTCTTTGCAGCAGAGAATTGCCTGACCGGTTCCCCAGGGCTTGGTCCGGCCTTCCGGCATTGTGAAGCCGGTGGGCAGATCCCAAAGCTCCTGAAAAGCATACGCCGTCTCAATGTGCTTCTCCATCCGGTTTCCGATCACCTCCCGGAAATCCTTTTCCAGATCCTTCCGGATGATAAACACTACTTTATTAAATCCTGCCTCAATGGCGTCGTGAATGGAATAATCGATGATGATCTCCCCGGACGGCCCTACCGGCTCCAGCTGCTTGATCCCTCCGCCGAACCGGCTTCCAATTCCTGCCGCCATAACGACCAGTGTTGTCTTCTTCATATGTCCCTCCTGTATCTGTTTCCTTTTATCGGGATTGGTACTGCCTGTTGTCTACATCACCCGTTTCATTGTGTCGATGACTTTGGATACATACTGCTCGCACAGTTCCTGGGTGGTCGCTTCCACCATCACCCTAAGAAGCGGCTCTGTCCCGCTCTCCCGCACCAGAATCCGTCCGTCGCTGCCCAGCGCTTCCTCCACCTCTTTGATGGCGGCCATCACTTCCGGATGCTCCAGCACCGCCTTTTTGTCGGTCACCCGAAGGTTCTCAAGAAGCTGGGGATAAATCTTTACCTCCGACGCCAGAGTACCCAGGGTTGTTTTCTTCTCCAGCAGGACTTCCATAATTTTTAGAGAAGTCAGGATGCCGTCTCCGGTGGTCGCGTGCTTGCTGAAAATAATATGCCCCGACTGCTCGCCTCCTAAACGGTATCCGTGCTCCATCATGTTTTCAAATACATATTTGTCGCCGACCTTCGTCTTCTGATAAGAAAGCCCAGCTTTGTCGCAGGCTTTATAAAGTCCGATATTGGACATAATCGTGGTGACGATCATATCGTCTTTGAGCTGTCCGATCTCTTTCATATATTTTCCGCAAATATAGAGGATCAGATCGCCGTCCACCACACGGCCGTGCTCATCCACCGCCAGACAGCGGTCCGCGTCTCCGTCATAGGCAAAGCCCACATCCAGTCCCTTTTCCTTTACAAACGCCTGCAGGGCTTCTATATGGGTGGAACCGCAGTCTTTGTTGATATTGGTTCCGTCCGGATCGTTGTGAATCACATAAGTCTTGGCTCCCAGGGCGTCGAAGACGCTCTTGGCGATGGCGGACGCGCTGCCGTTGGAGCAGTCAAGCCCCACCCGCATGGTCTTGAAGGATCTGGTGGGCAGAGAGATCAGATAGCCGATATAGCGGTTTCTTCCGGCAGAAAAGTCCACCGTACGCCCGATGTGCTCCTTCGTGGCCAGCGGAATTTCTTCTGCATTGCCATCAATATAGGCTTCGATCTTTTCTTCCACCGACGCTTCCAGCTTATAGCCCATATTGTTGATCACCTTAATGCCGTTATCGTAAAAGGGATTGTGGCTGGCGGAGATCATGATGCCGCAGTCAAAGCCTTCTGTGCGCACCACATAAGAGACGCTGGGCGTCGTGGTGACATGCAGAAGATACACATCCGCCCCGGAAGCCGTGAGCCCTGCCACCAGCGCGTACTCGAACATATAGCTGGATCTTCTGGTATCCTTTCCGATCACCACCTGGGTTTTGTGGTCCTGACCGTAATACCATCCAAGAAAGCGCCCAACTTTGAAGGCGTGCTCCACGGTCAGATTTACATTCGCTTCTCCCCGAAAACCGTCGGTTCCAAAATATTTTCCCATAATTCCTCCTATTTATAGTTCCGCATCCGCCCCGGTGTCTGGAAGCATTTTCCATCACTTCGTTCCGTAAAATCCTTCCGGAGCGACCTTCGGGCAGATGCCGTTTTAGTTCTGATCTTCCAGTCTGCTTAAGCGTTTTGCCTGATCCGCTGCGATACAGGCGTCCAGAATCTCCTGAATATCTCCGTTCATGATCTTGTCAAGTTTATATAACGTCAGATTGATCCGGTGATCCGTCACGCGCCCCTGGGGGAAATTATACGTCCGGATCTTCTCCGAGCGGTCGCCGGTGCCGATCTGACTCCTTCTGGCTTCCGCCTCCGCGTCATGGGCCTTCTGGCACTCGATGTCATAAAGCTTCGCCCGAAGCAGAGCAAACGCCTTCGCTTTATTCTGAAGCTGAGACTTTTCCGTCTGGCTGTAAACGACGATTCCCGTGGGATAGTGGGTCAGGCGCACCGCCGAATCCGTGGTATTGACGCACTGTCCGCCGTTGCCGGAGGCTCTCATGACGTCGATGCGGATATCCTTTTCATCAATCTGCACATCCACTTCCTCCGCCTCGGGCATCACCGCTACCGTGATTGTGGATGTGTGGATTCTGCCGCCGGACTCCGTCTCGGGCACCCGCTGCACCCGGTGAACGCCGGACTCATACTTCATCACCGAGTAGGCGCCCTGACCGTTGATCATAAAAGTCACGCTCTTCATGCCGCCGATTCCGATCTCATCCGCCTCCATCACTTCCACCTTCCAGCGTCTGGTTTCCGCGTAATGGGCATACATCCGGTAGATCTCCGCCGCGAACAGGGCCGCCTCGTCGCCTCCCGCTCCGGCGCGGATCTCCACAATCACATTTTTATCATCGTTGGGATCTTTGGGCAGAAGAAGAATCTTAAGCTCCTGCGTAAGCTCTCCGGCCCGCTTCTTGGCGTCGGCCAGCTCTTCTTTGAGCATCTCCCGCATCTCCTCGTCGGATTCTCCCTCCAGCATCCCAAGACTGTCTTCGATGGTTTCCTGACACTTCTTGTATTCCAGATAGGCGTCCACCAGCTGCTGTAAGTCCGCCTGCTCCTTCATCAGTTTGCGGAACCGGTTCTGATCATTGACGACAGAAGGTTCTGTCAGTTCATTCGTGATCTCCTCGTACCGCCTCACCAGATCTTCTAATCGGTCAAACATCTCTTTCCTCCATCATTTCTATGTTCTCAGGCATTCACAGTTCCGCCTGCGTCTTTACCGTTCCTTCAGCCGTCCGTATATCACACGGTCAAGTCCCGCCAGATCTTTCTTTATCTGAATTCCCATAAAATCCTGCAAAAGCATCTCTCTGACCGCTTCCGCCTGATCATATCCAATTTCAAAAAACAACATGCCCTGGGGCTTCAGATATGCCGGACTCTGCCTGATGATCTCTCTGTAATAAAAAAGTCCATCTTCTCTTCCGTCCAGGGCCATCCTGGGCTCATGTTCCCGCACTTCCTCCATCAGCGTGTCAACGACCGCCGAAGGAATGTAGGGGGGATTGGACAGGATACAGTCATAACGCCCCTCCACTCGTTCAAACAAGTTGCTTTGTAAAAATTCCGCCTCCATGTTCAGTTGATTCCGGTTCTTTTCCGCAACCGCAAGGGCTCCGGGGGACAGGTCCGCACCGACTCCCCTGATCCCCGGCGCCAGTTTAAGAACAGCAAGGAGGATACAGCCGGAGCCGGTGCAAAGATCCAGAATCTCCATACCCGATGAGAGAGACTTGACGGCTTCTTCCACCAGGATCTCTGTATCCTGTCTTGGAATCAACACCTGCTCATTCACATAAAAAGAATATCCCATAAATTCCTGGGTTCCGGTCAGATACTGCAGCGGGATATGGCTGCTTCTCTTCTCCAAGAGTTCCCGGTAGCTTTCGATCTGTCTTTCCTTTGCCGGACAGTCCTGGCAGAGATAATACCGGCTCCTTTTCATGCCGGTCACATATTCCAGAAGATACCAGGCGTCCAGTTCCCACTCTTCGATCCCGGCCAAACGGAGACGTTCCTTTCCTTCCAGGAGAAGCGAACCAAAGGTCATCACGGTTCCTCTTCCTCTGTTTCCTCCTCTTCCTCCATCGGCTGATAGCCCAGGAAGGTTCTCCAGTCAAAGACCGCCTCCACTGCTTTTATGGCGACTTCGATCATATCGTCCTCCGGCTCCTTCGTGGTCAGCATCTGCATCCCCTTTCCCGGAAGGCTCAAAAGCCTGACCAGAGGACTCTCGCTTCTTCCGGCCAGCCGGATGAACTCATAGGACACCCCCGCGATCACCGGGATCAGAAGGATACGGAACAAAACCCGAAGGGCCGGCGACTCCACACGGATGAAGATAAAAAATACAATGCTGATGACCATGACGATGAACAGAAAGCTGGTGCCGCATCTTGCGTGATAGCGGGAACTTTTGCGTACATTTTTCACATTCAGTTCTCTTCCCCGCTCGATACAGTTGATGCACTTGTGCTCCGCGCCATGATACATATAGACTCTCCGGATATCCTTCATGGAAGAGATCAGCACCACATAGAGCACAAAAAGCCCCAGACGGATACCGCCCTCCACGATTGCCAGAAGCGTATTACTCACGATATAATCCCGGAAAAACCCGGAAATATAGTAAGGCAGAACCATGAAGATCGCCACTGCCATGACGATGGAGAAGGCCACCGTCGCTCCCATGACCACCTTCTCTGCCTTCTCGCCCAGTATTTTCAAAAGGAACTTCTCAAATCTTCCCGGCTCCTGTTCGTCCTCTTCCTCATAAAAGCCTGCGGAAAACGTCAGTGTCTCCATGCCCAGCACCAGAGAATCCACAAAGTTCACCACGCCGCGGATCAGCGGCCACTTGGCCCACGCATGACCGGCTCCGATGCCTTCATGTTCATTGACCTGAACCTCAATCTCTCCATCCGGCTTTCGCACCGCTACAGAATACTGGCTTTTATTCTTCATCATAATGCCTTCGAGCACTGCCTGGCCGCCAATTCCTGATGGTTTCAATCTGTCACTTCCTTTATCTTATATTTTCCTTTATGTATGATACCACGGATTGCTCCTTTTGACCCTGGTATCATATTTTCTCCTTGAAGTAAAAATAGGTTGAGATTATTCATAACCCCAACCTGTCTTTTACGCTGCCTTATTTGTTGATACCATATTTACGATTGAACTTGTCAATACGTCCCCGGGCCGCCGCTACTTTCTGCTGCCCTGTATAGAAAGAGTGGCACTTGGAGCAGATCTCCACGTGGATGTCTTTCTTGGTAGAACCTGTCACAAACGTATTGCCGCAGTTGCAGGTTACGGTTGCCTGATAATAATTCGGATGGATTCCTTCTTTCATGTTTTCACCTCTTTCATTCTTCTGTGAACTTCTGGCATCTTCCAATTCCCGGCCAATGCCGCTCCGATGGTTCCACGGCAAGCTATCCCGGACTATCCCCACAAGTCCCTGTGGTTGTGTGATGATTCCGTGCAAAAAGCCACTTCTCTTCACGCTATCTTGATGATTATAGCACACGAAATCCACCGATGCAAGTTCTTTTTAGAAAAACCTGGTTTTCTTTGCATTCTGGACGAATTCCTCGTTGGTTCTGGTCCGGGCGAACAGATTCAGGATCGTCTCCACGGCGTCGTCTGCCTTCATGCCGTTCAGCGCTTTACGGATATTGTCCATGGCCTGCTGTTCCTCCGGATTCAGCAGAAGGTCTTCTCTTCTGGTGCTGGACTTGGGAATGTCAATGGCCGGGAACACCCGCTTCTCCGCCACCTTCCGGTCAAGGACCAGTTCCATATTGCCGGTACTTTTGAATTCCTCATAGACCACGTCGTCCATCTTGCTTCCGGTATCTACCAGAGCGGTGGCAAGAATCGTCAAACTTCCGCCCTCCCGCATGTTCCTGGCGGCGCCGAAGAACCGCTTGGGCATATGCAGAGCCGCTGGATCAAGACCGCCGGACAGCGTACGTCCGCTGGGGGGGACGATCAGATTGTAAGCTCTTGCAAGACGAGTGATACTGTCCAAGAGAATCGCCACATCCTTGCCGCTTTCCACCAGACGCTTCGCCCGTTCGATCACCATCTCAGACACTCTCTTGTGACGCTCGGCCAGTTCGTCAAAAGTGGAGTAGACGACTTCCACATTCCTGCCCTCAATGGCTTCCTTGACGTCCGTAACCTCCTCTGGCCGCTCGTCAATCAGCAAAATGATCAGATACATCTCCGGATTGTTCTTGGTGATAGACTTTGCCACGTCTTTTAAAAGAGTCGTCTTACCTGCCTTGGGCGGCGACACGATCATCCCGCGCTGGCCTTTTCCAATAGGCGCGATCTCATCCACGATCCGCATGGCAAGACTGCCTCCCGCCCGCTCCATCTTGATGCGCTCATTGGGGAAGATCGGCGTCAGGTCTTCAAAGTTGGGCCTTCTGGCATTGGTCTCCGGATGCAGACCATTAACTCTCTTCACATATAAAAGGGCGCTGAACTTTTCTTTTTCAGTCTTTACTTTCGTATTCCCCGACACGATATCTCCAGTCTTTAAGCCAAAGCGGCGGATCTGGGACGGAGACACGTAGACGTCGTTTTCTCCCGGAAGGTAGTTGTCACTTCGGATAAATCCAAATCCGTCCGACATGACTTCCAGGATTCCCTGAACCGTCTGCCCACTGTCCAACTGCTCCATATCCGACACAGATTTTCCAGTCTCCGCTGCCTGGGACTTTACCATCTCTGCCGCTGCCGCCCTTTCGTCCTCTGCAATCATTGCCTCAATCACGGCATCCTTCCTCATCGCAGACGTCCCTTTAATACCGCGATTCTTTGCCACATCGCGCAGCACTGCTAATGAAAGAGACTCATACTTTTCTCTCATACTACTATCCATATAATCCTCCTGTTATTCTAAATGTTCCTAACTGTCCATTCCTGCTCTATACACTGGGGAAGAGCCTGCCAGACCCGGCAGAGCGTTTTTCGAACTAAGATTAGTATACTCCCTTTGATCGAAAATGAAAAGGGGAATTTTACCTAAAATGTTGATTTTTATAAATTCCTATGATAGATTGAACATATGATGCGATGGAATGAAAAACCTTACCACTCACTGGACTATGAATTAAAAAGGCGCTTCGGGGAAAAGGTATACCGGCTCACGCTGAACGGCGGTATGACCTGTCCCAACCGGGACGGACGAATCGGCTATGGGGGCTGTATCTTCTGCAGCGGAGGCGGTTCCGGCGAATTTGCCGCGGACCCTTCTCTCTCCATCCGTCAGCAAATCGAGGCCGCCAAGAAGCTTCTGGAGAAAAAACGGACCGCCCGGCGCTACATCGCCTACTTTCAGGCCTACACCAACACCTATGCCCCTGTTTCCTACCTGGAGACCATCTTTACGGAGGCGATTTCCTGTCCGGAGATCGTCCTTTTATCCGTTGCTACCCGGCCAGACTGCCTGGAGCCTCCGGTTGTGGACCTTTTAGCCCGGCTGAATCAACGAAAACCAGTATGGGTCGAACTGGGCCTTCAAACCGTCCATGAGGACACCGCTTCTTTTTTGCGAAGAGGCTACCCCCTCTCCACCTTTGAGGATGCCGTACAGCGGCTTCGGGCTCAGGGCATCGAAGTCGTCACCCATGTGATCCTGGGCCTGCCGGGAGAAGACAAAGAACGGATGCTTAAGACCATCCGGTATCTCAATACCCAGGATATCCAAGGCATAAAACTGCAGCTTCTGCATATTTTAAAAGGGACAGACCTGGCCGCTCTGTATGCACAGCGCCCCTTCCATGTCTTTACCATGGAAGAATACGTGGAAACCGTGGTTTCCTGTGTGGAACACCTGCGCCCGGAGATCGTCGTCCACCGGCTCACCGGCGACGGTCCGAAGGATCTGCTGATCGCGCCCCTCTGGAGCCGGTCCAAACGGCACGTCCTGAACACCATCCACCAGGCATTCTCTCTGAAGGACACCTGGCAGGGAAAATACAGCAGCTCTTAATTCCCACAAGCAACGAGCCAAGTGACTGCTTGCAGGCATTTGGCGACTGCCGCGAGGGTCAAATACCCCGCCCCTTGGGGCGATCCAAGTTTGATGCCCCGCTGCTTGCGGCGGGGTCTTTGACTTATGAATTGATAGAAAGAGGAATCGCCATGTCAGAAACATTAACCCTTTACAAGCTCATCATCCTGAAGATGCTGTCCCTGGTCGACCATCCTCTGACCAACTCCCAGATCTCGGAATTTATTCTGGAAAAGGAGTACACCAACTACTTCACCCTGCAGCAGGTGCTGTGCGAGGTGGAAGAAACCGGGCTGGTCATAAAATCCAGCAACCACAACAGCTCTCTCTACCATATCACGGACGCCGGGCAGGACACTCTGCATTATTTTGGCAATAAGATCCCGGACGCCATCTGCCAGGACATTCAGGATTATCTGAAAAAAAACGATGTGGAACTCCGGGAAACGTTCCTTACCACCGCCGATTATTATCCCGGCAGCAACGAGGATTATATGGTGCGCTGCCAGGTCCGGGAGCCAAATTCCACCCTGATCGACCTGACGCTCTCCGTTCCCTCCGAAAAACAGGCCATTTCCATGTGCAACCACTGGAAAGGAAAAAGTCAGGAGATCTACGCCTGGCTGATGCAGCAGCTTTTGTAACGGATGTCATCGGCGCCATCTTCTGATCGTCTCTGTCAGTTCCCGGACATTGGCAAGCACGTGCTCAAACGCTCCCGCCTCATAAAACTGAAGGAGGATCAGTCCCGCAGGTACCGCGATAATCATACCCAGAAGGCCGGACAGGCGATAACCAATGAACAAAAGGAACAGCGTAGTCAGCGTATCTACGCCGATGCTGTCCCCCACCATCTTGGGCTGAATCAGCTGCCTGGTCACCTGAGTTATCACATACAGAATGAGAAGACCCGCCGCTCTGGGAAGGGCGTCGCTCAACGCACAGAACAGAGCCCAGGGAAGCAGCGCCGTACCGGTCCCCAGCATCGGGAGAAAGTCCATCAGCGCAATCAGCGCCGCCAGCAGGATGGCATACTCGATTCTCATGAGCAGAAATCCCACTGCCAGTATCACTCCCACGATTCCCATGATCTTGAACTGGGCACGAAAATACCCGCCCACCGCGTATTTCATATTTTTCCAGACAAGCTTCAACTGCTCTCCTGCCTCTTTGGGAAGTATCTTTCCCGCAATTCTGTGCACCCTTTCCCGCTGGGCAATAAAAAAGTAAGCAAACAGAAGCACAAACAAAAAGGAAACCAGAAGGGAAGGAATGTTCTTTGCCGCGTTTCCCGCCGCCTCCACGGTGCCTCCTCCCAGGCTCCCGATGATCTGTCCCAGATATTCCGTAAAATGGTCCGTAAAGTCCGCGATCTTCTCCCGAGTCTCCGGCGGCATCCGGGTGGCGATTCCCTGCAAGTTCTCCGCGATCCGGTCCAGACCCTGTACCAACGCCTGATAGTAGACCGGAAGCCGTCCCACCAGTTCTCCTGCTTCCCGGAAAATCCAGAGAGCCGCATAGTAGCAGGCCAACACGATCAAAAAGATCGCGCCGAAGATAATGCCGAAAGAACTGTGCTTTCTCACAATGTGCAGATGCCGCTCCAGAAAATGTACCAGCGGATTGGCTATCTGCGCGATCAGCCAGCCCGCCAGCACCGGCAGAAAGAAGCGCACCAGCGCCGGTCCCGCAAAGACAATCAGCAGCGCCTCCCCAAGAAAGATCCCGATATTCAAAAGATTCTTGAGCACCCGGATCACATCAGCCTCCTCCCTTGTTCTTCCTCCCGGCCTTTCACTCATGCGATTCTTCCCCCGTAAAACTTTCGATGGCTTCCCAGATCTCCTCTCTCCCCTGTTTCGTCACAGAGGAAAAGGGCAGAATCTTCGTACGGGAAGGAAGTTTGAGTCCCTCTCTTAGAAGCTTCATCTGCTTTTCCACCTGGCTTCTCTTGATCTTATCCAGTTTGGTGGCGATGATCACCGGCTCGTATCCCTGACTGACAATCCAGCGGTACATGTCCTGATCGTTGGCGGAAGGCGCGTGACGGATATCGACCAGAAGAAAAACCGCTTTCAACTGCTTCGAGCCGTGCAGATAACGTTCAATCATCCTGCCCCACTTTTCTTTGATCTCCTGCGCCACTTTCGCGTAGCCGTACCCCGGAAGATCCACCAGATACAGCTCCCGGTTGACCGAATAAAAATTGATGGTCTGGGTCTTCCCCGGCTGAGAAGAAGTCCTTGCGAGAGACTTGCGGTTCAAAAGCCCGTTGATCAGAGAGGACTTTCCCACATTGGACTTCCCCGCAAAGGCCACCTCCGGTCTTGTATTCTCCGGGAGCCTGCTGGTGATGCCGCAGACGGTCTCTAATTCTGCCTGTTTGATTACCATATTCACCTCTTATACGAACGCGTGTTTGATCACTTCTTCCATGGCCTCCGCATAGACAAATTCCAGCCTGCCGGTGATCTCCTTTGACAGCTCTTCCACATCCCGCTGATTCCTTTTCGGCACAATCACGATCTTCATCCCCGCGCTCCCCGCCGCCAGAAGCTTCTCTTTTAAGCCTCCGATGGGCAGAACCCTGCCCCGCAGCGTGATCTCGCCGGTCATAGCCACATCTGCCCGGACAGGCTTTTCCAGAACCGCCGAGAGCATAGCGGTCGCCATGGTAATACCGGCGGACGGACCGTCCTTTGGCACCGCCCCCTCCGGAATATGAATATGGATGTCATGCTCCTGAAAATAATCCTTCTCCAGTCCGTATTCCGGACTGATGGAGCGGATATAACTGATCCCTGCTCTGGCAGATTCCTGCATCACGTCCCCCATCTGGCCGGTCAGTTCCAGATTGCCTTTTCCGGGCATCAGGTTCACTTCAATCTCCAGGGTATCCCCTCCCACACTGGTCCAGGCAAGGCCGCGGACGATACCGATTTCATCCTTTTCATTGCGCTCCTGAAACTCATAGATGGTCTTACCCAGATATTTTTCCAGATTCTTCTCCGTGATCCGCACCCGCTTTTTCTCTTTTTCCAGAAGCTCCCGGTCGGTCTTCCTGCAGACGGAGGCAATTTTGCGCTCCAGGTTCCGGACGCCGGCCTCTCTTGTGTACTGGTGAATCATCTTCTCCAGCGCCTTGTCCGTCATCTGCAGCTGACTTTTCTTCAGCCCATGGCGCTTCATCTGCTTGGGCAGCAGATGGTCTTTGGCGATATGCAGCTTTTCATTCTCCGTGTAGCTGTTGACCTCAATGATCTCCATGCGGTCCAGAAGGGGTCTTGGGATCGTCTGCGTGTCGTTGGCCGTGCAAAGGAACATCACCTCCGACAGATCCACCGGAAGCTCCACATAATGATCCCGGAACTTTTTGTTCTGCTCGCTGTCCAGCACTTCCAGAAGGGCGGAGAACGTATCTCCTCTGTGGTCGCTGCTGACCTTGTCAATCTCGTCCAGCACCATCAGCGGATTTTTCACGCCCGCATGGCGGATACCGTCCACGATCCGTCCCGGCATGGCGCCAATATAGGTCCTTCTGTGCCCCCGGATCTCCGCCTCGTCGTGAACTCCGCCTAAGCAAATACGAACATATTTTCGATTCAGGGCATGAGCGATGGAACGGGCCACGGAAGTTTTGCCGGTTCCGGGCGGTCCCACCAGACAGAGAATCGGACTCTCACCGCCGTTAAGCATCTTACGCACGGCCAGGAACTCCAGAATCCGCTCCTTGACCTTCTCCAGTCCATAGTGCTCTTTCTCCAGGATTTTCCTCGCCTTCTCCAGATCCAGCCGTTCTTCCCCTCTCTTGTCCCAGGGAAGGTCCAGAAGAGTCTCGATATATCCCCGGCTTACGGACGCCTCCGCCGAATTGGAGCCGGCGTTTAAGAATCTCTGGATCTCCTTTTCGATCCGCTCCTTGATCTCATCCGCCGCCTTTAGTTCTTTCACCGCTCTGCGGAACTGGGCCGCCTCCGCGCCCGGACCGTCGTCCCCTAATTCTTCCCGGATGATCTTCATCTGTTCCCTGAGAATATAATCCTTCTGGTTCTTATCCACCTGGGCTTTCACCTTTTCCTGAATGCCCCGGCGAAGCCGCTCGATCTCCAGTTCGTTGTTCAGCATGATACAGATCCTCTCGTACCGCTCTGACAACGTCCGGGTCTCCAAAAGCCGCTGCTTCTGTTCCCAGGAAAAAGGCGTATGCGCCATCACCTGGACGATCATCGTCTCCAGCTTTCCACAGTCCGTCACCTGACGCAAAACGTCTTTACTGATATTTCGGTTATTGCTGCCATATCCTTCGAAAATCTTTCTCAGATTCCGAAGCATGGCTTCCTTTCCGTTCTCAGGCAAAGTCCCGAAATCTTCCGGGTCCGCCCGAAGGGCGACGCCCTCCAGAGCGTCTTCCCCCTCAAGGCTCACAAGCCTTGCCTCATACAGACCTTCCACCAAGACCCGCAGAATATTGTGCGGAATCTTCACGATCTGCTTAATCTCCGCGACGATTCCCATCTCAAACAGATGCTTCTGCTCCGGCTCTTCCACGTCCGGATTCCTCTGTGTAACGATGAAAAGCTTCTGCTCCTCCTTGAGGGCTTTTTCTACTGCTTTTACCGATCTTACACGGCTCACATCAAAATGGGTGATCATCCCCGGCAGAATGGTCATTCCCCGCAGAGCAACCACTGGTATCTTCATCTCTCCCATATTTGTTCTAACCTCTATGCTTATGATATAATGTAGGGGTCAAAAAGTCTTTTGACCCTGGCATCATAATATAATAGTACAAAAAGAGGCCTTATACACAAGGCCCCCTCATTTCTTTTATTTCCTGATAATCAGCGGCGCACCGGTCCCTTCCACAGCCTCCTTGGTAATCGTACAGCTCCGGATACTATTATCGGACGGTATCGTGAACATCAGATCCATCATCGTCTCTTCCATAATAGAACGAAGGCCTCTGGCCCCGGTCTTCCGGGAGATGGTCTTCTCCGCCACCGCTTCCACCGCTTCCTCGTCAAACTTTAATTCCACCTCGTCTAACTGAAACAACTTCTGGTACTGACGGATAATGGAATTCTTCGGCTCCACGAGGATGCGGACCATATCGTCCCTGCTCAGCGGATCTAAAGATACCGCGATGGGCACCCGGCCCATGAACTCCGGAATCATACCAAACTTGATAAAGTCCTCCGGAAGAGCGTTGCGCAAAAGCTCGCCCACATTCTCCCTGCGCCGGTCCCGGATGTCCGCATTGAATCCGATGGACCCCCGGTCCATACGGGTCTCAATGACCTTATCCAGTCCTTCAAATGCACCTCCGCAGATGAAGAGGATATTCGTCGTATCGATCTGCAGAAGCTCCTGGTGGGGATGCTTTCTTCCGCCCTGGGGGGGAACCGACGCGATTGTTCCTTCCAGGATCTTCAAAAGCGCCTGCTGCACGCCTTCTCCGGACACATCTCGTGTGATGGAGGGATTTTCTGATTTTCTTGTGACCTTGTCGATCTCATCAATATAGATAATGCCTTTCTGGGCACGCTCAATATCATAATCTGCCGCCTGGATGATCTTTAAGAGAATATTCTCCACATCCTCGCCGACGTAGCCTGCCTCCGTCAGCGTCGTCGCATCCGCGATGGCAAACGGAACATTCAGTATCCTCGCCAGAGTCTGCGCCAGCAGCGTCTTTCCGGAACCGGTGGGCCCAAGCAGCAAAACATTGCTCTTCTGAAGTTCCACGTCCAGATCCTGTCCGGCAAGAATCCTTTTATAATGATTGTACACCGCCACACTGAGCGCTTTTTTCGCATTCTCCTGTCCGATGACATAATCATCCAGAAACTCTTTAATTTCTTCAGGTTTTAACAGATTGATCTCTTCTTCATCGAAGCTGTCCACATCCTCGCTCAGCTCTTCCTCGATGATCTCCGAGCAGAGCTCCACGCACGCATCGCAGATGTAGACGCCGTTGGGTCCTTTTAAAAGCTTCAGAACCTGACTCTCCGTCTTTCCGCAAAAAGAACATCTGATCTCATTTCTAGCCATGTAATTCTCCCTTAATGTCTTGCCATAATCTGGTCGATCAGCCCGTAGGCTGCTGCTTCCTCTGCTGTCATATAATTGTCGCGCTCCGTATCCTGTTCGATGACGGAAAGGGGCTGCCCCGTGCGCTCTGCCAGAATACTGTTCAGCTTTTCTCTTGTACGCAGAATGTGTTTTGCGGCAATCTCAATCTCCGTCGCCTGCCCTTTCGCGCCCCCTAAGGGCTGATGGATCATGATCTCCGAATTGGGCAGCGCAAAGCGTTTTCCTTTTGTCCCGCCTGCCAGCAGAAACGCTCCCATGCTCGCCGCCATACCGATACAGATGGTCGACACGTCGCATTTGATATAATTCATTGTATCAAAGATCGCCATACCGGCAGTCACGGAACCGCCCGGACTATTGATATACAGATTGATGTCCTTCCCGGGGTCCTCCGATTCCAGGAACAGAAGCTGGGCCACCACCAGGCTGGCTGTTGTCTCATTTACCTCTTCTCCAAGAAAGATAATCCTCTCTTTCAGCAGTCGGGAATAGATATCATAACTTCTCTCTCCTCTGCTGGTCTGCTCAATGACGTAAGGTACTAGTGCCATATAATTGTCCTCCTCCTATGATCTTACTTCCCCGCGAACAAAGGGCACAGCCTTCTGCCATGCCCTCCCTGACCCTTTCAGGAGTCATCACACATCTGTTCGCTGTGATATCCAGATTCTATACCTCAACGGCCGCTTCGGTCACCAGATCGATTGCCTTCTGGATCGCAAGGTCTTTCTTCATCTCGTCAATCTGGTTTTCTCCGAAGAATTCTTTTACTTTCTCTACTTCCATCTTATACTGATCTGCCATCTTCTGCATCTCAGCTTCCACATCCGCTTCCGTCACTTCCAGGTTCTCTGCCTTGGCAACCGCCTCCAGCACCAGTCTGCTCTGAATGTTCTGAAGCGCCCTCGGACGCATCTGCTCTTCATACTGCTCTTTCGTCATGCCAGAGAACTGGAAATACTGCTCCAGAGACATTCCCTGCATCCGCATGCGCTGTGCAAAGTCGTCCATGAGCTGCTCCGTCTGGAACTCCACCATCGCGTCCGGGATCTCCATCACCGCGCCCTCGATGATCTTTTCGATCACCAGATCTTCTTTGATCTTTTTCGCCTCTTCCTCTTTCTCTTTCAGAAGCTTTTCCCGAATATCCGCTTTGTATTCGTCCAGCGTATCGAATTCGGATACCTCCTGAGCGAACTCATCGTCCACATCCGGAAGCTCTTTTACCTTGATTCCGTTCACGCGGCATTTGAACACTGCCGCTTTGCCTGCCAGATCTTTGGAACCGTAGTTCTCCGGGAAGGTCACATTCACATCCAGATCCTCGCCGATCTTCGCGCCCACAAGCTGCTCCTCAAAGCCAGGAATGAACGCGCCGGAGCCGATGGTCAGATCATAGTTTTCTCCTTTGCCGCCCTCGAACGCTACTCCGTCCACAAAGCCCTCGAAATCAAGGGCGACAATATCTCCGTCCGCCACCTCGCGGTCTTCCACGGTGATCGTCCTTGCGTTCGACTCTCTTTCTTTCAAAAGCGCCGCCTCAATCTCCTCATCATGGACCTCGATGGGCGTCTTCTCCACTTCCACGCCTTTGTACTCCGGCAGCGTCACTTCCGGCTTCAGAGCAACGGTGGCCGTATAGATAAAGGGACTTCCGCTCTCGATCTGTACAATGGAAAGCTCCGGACGGGACACGACTTCCTCCCCGCACTCGTCCACCGCCTCCGCGTAGGAAGCGGGAAGCATCTCGTCGATGGCGTCATTATAGAAGATCTCCCTGCCATACATCTTCTCAATCAGCGGTCTTGGGGCTTTCCCTTTTCGGAACCCCGGAACATTGATATTTTTTCTCATTTTCTGATACACGGTCTGAATCGCTTTTTCCACAGTCTCAGCGGGTACTTCGATGGTCAGCTTCGCCATGTTTTTCTCTAATTTTTCTACCTGTACGCTCATAATCCTGAATATATCCTCCTTGTATTTTATATCAGTATTGCCCGATTTACATACTCATAGACATTTTAAGAGTATATCACAAAAAAATGAGACTGTCTAGTGCGACAGCCTCATTGTTTTTGTTATTTTTTTATTTTTTTCCTACTGACCGGAAGACATCTGCTGTTCCTGCTTCATGATCATCTTCTTGACCATTTCGCCGCCGATGGAACCTGCCTGTCTGCTGGTCAGATCGCCATTGTAACCGTCTTTCAGCGGAACGCCAAGTTCGCTGGCAACTTCCTCTTTAAAACGATTCATAGCTGCTTTTGCTTCCGGTACTGCCATGTTGTTGGTTCCGGATGTGCTGTTCTGACTTGCCATGTTTATCACCTCCATGACCATAGTATCCTCGAAAACGCTATGGACATACTGGAAGTTTCTGCCGGTTTTAATGGCCGTAGATAATGCCCTCTTTCAGCTCCAGCGCTTTTTCTTTTGTTGTCAGCTGCTCCACCAGCGCCAGAGCGAAAGCGATGGCCGTCCCCATGCCGCGGCTTGTGGTCACGTTGCCGTCCACCGCCACTTTGTCGTACACCACTTCCGCACCCGCAAGACGCTCTTCAAAGCCCGGGTAGCACGCCGCCTTTTTTCCTTTTAAGATTCCCAGATCGCCGAGCACGCTGGGCGCCGCGCAGATCGCCGCCACTTTTTTTCCTTCTTTATGAAATGCAGCAAGAAGTTCCGTAAGAGGCTTGCATGCCCCCAGATGCTTCGTCCCCGGCATGCCGCCCGGCAGCACCAGAAGTTCTGTCTCTTTAAAATCCGCGTCCTTCAGGCAAAGATCCGCCCGCACCGCGATCTGATGGCTTCCGGTCACTGTCCGCGAATCGCTGATCGACACCGTCTGCGTCTCCACACCTGCTCTCCGAAGCAGATCCACCACCGTCAGGCCCTCAATCTCCTCGAATCCATCCGCAAGAAATACACACACTCTGCTCATATTATTTGTCTCCTTTTTTCCTTTATCATACCATTTTCATAAAAAATATGCTACACTGATTCTACCATAATAAAACGAAACGGAGTCATTCATCCATGAAATCCTATGAAATCGAACGCAAATATCTGATTCAGAACCCGCCTGCCGATCTCTCCTCCTACCCCTGTCACGAAATCGAACAAGGCTATCTCTGCACCGACCCTGTGGTCCGCATCCGCAGGCAGGACGACGACTACTATCTGACCTACAAGTCCAAAGGCCTTATGGTAAGAGAAGAATACAATCTCCCTCTGACCAGAGAAGCTTATGAGCACTTAAAGGCCAAAATCGACGGCCGACTGATCAGCAAGCGGCGCTATCTGATCCCGCTGCCTCCCTACACCATCGAGCTGGATCATTTTTTCAGTCCAAAAGAAGGCCTCTTCCTGGCGGAGGTGGAATTTCCCACAAAAGAAGAAGCCCTCGCCTTTTTGCCGCCCCGGTGGTTCGGAGAGGATGTCACAGAGTCTCCCCTGTACCACAACAGCCACCTAAGTAAACTTTGATCCGACTCCGGTCATTCAGCGCAGTAGACAATCTGTCCATTGCAGATCGTATAGTGAACCCTGCCCGGCAGCTCCCAGCCAAGGAATGGACTGTTGGAGGCTTTGGAGGCGAAGCGCTCCACCTTCCAGTATTCCTTTTCCCCAAAAATCACCAGATCCGCAGGCGCGTCCTCCTCAATGCTTCCCGGACACATACGATAGAACTCCGCCGGATTCCTGCTCATGCACGCCATCAGTTCCATCAGCGTCAGATGGCCCGGTTCCACAAGAGAGCGGATGCCAAGCCCGAGAGAGGTCTCCAGTCCAATGATGCCGCTGGGCGCTTCCGCGAGAGGTCTCGCCTTTTCTTCCGGGCTGTGGGGCGCGTGATCCGTAACAATCATGTCGATCACCCCTTCTTTCAGCCCCCGGATAATCGCCTGCCGGTCTTCCTCTGTGCGGACCGGAGGATTCATCCTGGCGTTTGTTCCGTATGTAAGAACCGCTTCGTCCGTCAGGGTAAAATGATGCGGCGTCGCCTCCGCGTGGACGTCCGCCCCCATCTTTTTCGCCAGCCTTACAAGCTCTACGGAATTTTTGGAACTGATATGCTGGATACAGACCCTCGCCTTCGTGTACAGGGCAAGCATGCAATCCCTTGCCACCATCACATCTTCCGCCTCCCGGGCGACTCCTCCGTATCCCAGCTTCTCTGACACTTCCCCCTCATGAACGCCGGCCCCTTTGATCAGGGCCGGATCTTCCTCGTGAAGACTGATGGGAAGCCCCAGGGCGTCCGCCCGCCTCATGGCTTCAATCAAGAGCCGTTCATCCAGAAGAGGAATTCCGTCGTCCGTGAATCCCGGCGCGCCGGCTTCCTCAAGAGCCTCCATATCCACCAGTTCCTTTCCCTCCAGGCCTTTGGTGATCGCCGCTGCCTGCAGAACATGGATGCCTGTCTTTTCTCCTTTCTCCTGGGCATAGCGAAGGGTCTCCGGGTTGTCCGCCGCCGGCTTCGTATTGGCCATACACACCACGGTCGTAAATCCTCCCCTTGCCGCCGCCCGGGATCCGGTCTCTATGTCTTCCTTATAAGTAAGCCCCGGATCGCGAAAGTGCACGTGGGCGTCCATAAGCCCCGGGGCAACAATCAGCCCTGACGCGTCCAGCACCTGCGCGCCGGGCGCGGACAGTCCGCACCCCACCTTCTGAATCCGGACCCCCTCGATCAGTACATCCAATACCTGGTCTGTCCCGGTCACCGGGTCCACCACTCTTCCATTTTTTATCAGTATCATATGCCGCTCCTTTTATATTTTCTGCTTTTATTTTATCGTTTAAGAATTAAGAATACAAGGACTGTCTGCCATCTTCACTGTATTTTTTTCCGAATCTGTGCTATAGTAGATATCAGGTTACCGTTCACGGCTCAGGAATGCGCACTGGCTGCGCATTCCGTAAGAACATGATTCAGGTGTGAGGGGCGATTTTTGCGCAGCAAAACCTGGAATATCGCCCCGAAGCGTTGCTGTAAGCGGCCTTCGGGCCGTAAGCAGTAACAATATCAGTGACAAAGGAGGTCCCTCTGTATCATGAAAGCACTTATGAAAGGACTGGGAATCGGACTTGCCCTTGGGATGATTCTGATCTTTGCCTGGTCCTTCTATCATTCCCATATGCTTAACAAACCAGCTCCCGAACAAACGCCTGTTCCTGCGGAAACCGCCGACACGGAAGTTTCTGCAGAAAATTCTTCTGAAGATACGGTTCCTCTGGAAGACTCTTCATCCGCTGAAACGACGGACACGGAAGATGCAGAAGAAGTGCCTCCAGAGCCGGAGCCTGCCGCTGATCCTGTACCCTCCGAGGCAGTCCTTGCCTTCGCCGGGGACGTCATGTTCTCCGAGCAGTATATTGCCTCCTATGACCAAAACGGAATCTCCGCCTTTGCCGATCCGGAAATGTTAAAAGCCATGCAGGATGCGGACCTGTTCATGTTCAATGAAGAATTCCCCTTCAGCCTCCGGGGCGAAGCCATGGAAGACAAGCAGTATACCTTCCGCACCGATCCCAAATACATCTCCATCTTCCAGGAACTCGGCGTCGACCTGGTCACGGTGGCCAACAACCACGCCCTGGACTTCGGCCAGGACGCGTTCTGCGATACCCTGGACACCTTAAAGCAGGCGGGCATCCCCTATGTGGGCGGCGGTTACAACTTCGCCGAGGCCTCCGCCCCCGCTATATTTACCCTTCAGGGACAGACCTTCGCCGTCTTTGCCGCCACCAGGGTCTCTCCCTCCTACGACTGGTATGCCACAGACAGCCAGCCGGGACTTTTTCAGACCTATGATCCCTCTAAGTTGAACGCCGCCATCGCCGAGGCCAGCCAGCAGTACGACCACGTCATCGTCTTCGTCCACTGGGGCATCGAGCGCAACGAGCTGCCCGAAGACTACCAGCGCAGCCTCGCCCGGGACTACATCGACGCAGGCGCGGATCTGATCGTCGGATGTCACCCTCATGTACTGCAGGGCTTCGAATACTACCAGGGGGTGCCCGTGGTGTACAGCCTCGGCAACTATCTCTTCGGCAACCGCTCGGGGGAAACCCTGCTCTTAAAGGCGCATTTTTCCGACGACGGTGCTCTTACGGTCCGGCTTCTTCCCTGTCGGCGGGAGAACGGGATTTTAACCTCCATGAAAGATCCAGGAGAGCTTTATCGGCATTTGACGGAGCTGTCTTTTGAGGCGAGCGTCTCGGAGAACGGGATTTTGACATCGGCGGGGACTTCTGTAAATGACTAATGTTTAAAAGTTTTCTGTAATGGTGGATTTATTGGGGATTATCCTTGGGAAAGAATTGAAAGCTGTATAAAAAGACACCAATCATAATACTCATCGTATCAAAATCGGTGTCCATTTATAATGTACAAAACAGCGCGAAACCTGAACCAACCGGGTTCTGCTTCGCGCCATCAGATGCGGAAGAAGGGACTTGAACCCTCACGAGCGTAGCGCTCACAAGAACCTGAATCTTGCTCGTCTGCCAATTCCGACACTTCCGCAAACCATATGTTATTGTTGCAGAGCCATACTCTCTGCATGCGGAAGATGGGACTTGAACCCACACGACCTAACGGTCACAAGATCCTTAGTCTTGCTCGTCTGCCAATTCCGACACTTCCGCAAACCATCGAATCGCTCAACGACTCAACGATAGTTATTATAGCACCTTGTATCACTCCCGTCAATACCTTTTTTTCATTTTTTTACATTTTTTGTTACTTTTCACAGTCACATTAGACATTATAGATATCCCCTTCTTTTAGAATCCAGAATGCCCAGCTGTTCCCGGTATTTGGCGATGGTTCTTCGGGCTACGGTGATTCCTTCCTCTGCCAGCAGTCGCTTAAGCCTGGCGTCGCTTAAGGGACTGGATTTCTCCTCCTTCTCAATCAGAGCCCGAATCCGCTCTTTCACGCTTTCCGGCGCGGTTTGCTCCTCCTTCGATACGGCGGTCTGGAACAGATCTTTTAAGAGCACCGTCTTTTGATACTGCAGATATTTTCCCCGGACCGCGCGGCTGACGGTGGAGGAATGCAGATGAAGCTTTTCTGCAATCTCTTCCTGTGTCATGGGCTTTAACAGCTCCCTGCGCAGAAAATAGCCGCTCTGATACTCCAGGACCGCATGCACGATCTTTAAAATGGTATTTCTGCGCTGTTCCACACAGTCCAGCACATACCTGGCCCGTCTGAGCTTCTCTGCAAAATACGCTTTCAGTTCGGGATCTTCCGCCTCCTCCATCATATGGATATAGTAATCATTCAGGGAATACTCCCCCATCCAGCGGTCGTTCAATTCCACTTTCCAGGCCTCTCCCTCCCGGACCGCCAGAATATCCGGAACAAGATAGGAAGTCTCCTTATTCCCGCCTGCCAGAGGCTTCGGGTTCAGCGTGCTTAAGAGATGCATATATTCTTTCACGGTCGCAGTAGAGACATGGAGCTCTCTGGTGATCCTGCTGATCTGCCCTTTCAGAATCTCTCCCAGATACTTTTCCGTCATCTCATAGAGCTTCGGTTCCTCGACGCCTGCACGCTCAAGCTGCAGAAGCAGACACTCCGACAAGTCCTTTGCAAAAACCCCCGCAGGCTCCAGCTCCTTCAGATCATGAAGACACGCCTCCACGGTGCGGACCTCATATCCTGATACCTTTGCGATCTCTTCTGCCTCATAGGGAAAATATCCATTGTCGTCCAGACAGGCAACCAGATACCGCAGCAATTTCCATTCTCCCTTGCTGTAACGCTCGTGAGGCAGCTGCTCCAGAATCATTTTTTCCAAGCTTCCCTGTTCCTTTGCCCGGATATCTCCCCGCCGGTCCACATCGTCGTCACGCTCCCGGGTCTGTATCCCGCTGTATTCACTGCCCTTTTCGCTGTACTCGCTGCCCTTCTCATAGAATTTCTCCAGGTTTTGTATGGTCTCTTCCTGTCGGTCCGTGGACGTCTCCAGTAGAGGATTTTCCAGGTATTCCGTCTGAAGAAATGCGTCCAGCTCCTGGTTCGTATACTCCAGAATTTTCAGCGACTGAATCTGTGCTCCTGATAGTGTCTGTGCCTGTTCCAGGCTCAAATAACTCTGCATCTTATCTGTTCCCCCTTAAAACAGCTTTCTTCTACATGTTCCATTCCTTTTCGTACGCCATCCGGCAGGATTTCCAGTAACGGGCCAGGCCATTATTGATGCCTACTTCACCACGCTTTCTTCCCTAAGCTCCTTGATCATTGCCATAACATCATCATCGTTCTTAAGCCCAAGTCTTTCTGCTTCTCCGGCAAATGCTCTCTGCGCTTCACGAAATGCATCCATGGAAGAATTCATCATATAAATCCTTCCTGATCCTTCCATAAATAAAACCTTATCTCCACTCTTAATTCCAAGTTTTCTTCTGATTTCCACAGGTATTGTCACCTGACCTTTTGATGTTACTTTTGCCAGTTCCATCGTAACGCTCTTCTCAAACGTAATGTATTCCTTACTTCCCTTACGATACGAATATATCTGATTTCCATCAAATTATCAATCTTTTCCTGAAAAATTCCAGGGGCAGATGCCGCTCATACAAGCCGCATCTGCCCCTGGTTAAGGCAGTTCTGTATTTATTTTTCTATACTTCCGCGATACACTCGATCTCCACCAGTCCGCCCAGGGGAAGTTTTGCCACCTGTACACAGGAGCGCGCGGGATAATCGCCTCCGAAGCAGGACTCGTAGATCTTGTTGACAGCCGCGAAGTCATCCATATCCGTCAGAAAGATCAGCGTTTTCACTACTTTCTGGTAGCTGCTCCCTGCCGCCTCCAGCACCGCTCCCAGGTTTTTCAGGGAGCAGTGCGCCTGGGCCTCCACACCTTCTGCCAGCCCGCCGGTTTCCACATCGATGCCCAGCTGCCCGGAGCAATAGACCATGCCGTCTTTCTTGACCGCCTGCACGTAGGGTCCCACCGCCTTAGGCGCTTTTTCCGTAAATACAATCTCTTTTGCCATGATCAGATTACCTCTTTTCCTTTCATTCTCAGCACCGCCCCGTTTCTTCTGCCGGTGTGCTTTCCTCTTTCCACAGTCACCTCTCCGCCCACGATCACATACTCGATGCCTTCCGGATACTGGATCGGCTCCATAAAAGTTCCCTTGTCGATGACAATATCCGGATGGAAGACACAGATGTCCGCCGCATAGCCTTCCTTCAGTTCTCCGCGCCTGGTCATGTTGAACGTCTGCGCCGGTTTCCCGGTCATCTTATAGACCGCCTCTTCCAGCGACAGCGCTTTTTCTTCTCTTACATATTTGCCCAGAGTCCTTGGAAATGCGCCGTACACTCTCGGATGAGGCTTTCCGCCCAGCAGTCCGTCCGTACACACATTCATCTCCGGACGCTTCATAAAACGAATCACATGCTCCTCAGTTCCGTAAAAGTCCACCATACCCACGGCGTTCTCCTCTTCGCAGAGCAGATCAAAGGTTGCCTCGTAGGGATCCTTTCCCCGAAGTTCTCCCAGAGCGGTCAGACTCAGGCCGATGGCGTCTTTGTTCTTCTCGGTCTTCACACTGGTCACATAGATCTGATCCAGCCCGGCGAATTCCACAAAGTTGTCCCAGCCCGGAATCCCATGCTCAATATCGTACACCATCTTTTTGCGAAGTTCGGGATCTTTCAGACGCTTCAGCACCTTGTCCGTCCCGCCGTCATGTACCCAGGGCGGAAGAATGACTCCCAGCATGGTGCTGCCCGCCACATAGGGATACTGGTCAAAGGATACCCGGATTCCCTCTGCTTTGGCTGTTTCCAGAAGTTCGATCACCTGCTCTACCTTATCCCAGTTCTTCTTCCCGCATACTTTAAAATGAGAATAATGAATCTTCACACCGGACTCCCGGCCAATCCGGATCACTTCCTCCATAGAGTCCAGAATCGTATCTGCCTCGCTTCTCTGATGAATGACGAAGATGCCGTCGTACTCCGCCACCACCTTGCACATCTCGATGATCTCTCTGGACTCGGAATAGGCGCAGGGCATATAGATCAGGCCGGTGGACAGCCCCACAGCGCCCGCCTCCATCTCTCTGCGGGTGATCTGACGCATCTTATCCAGCTCTTCCTCATTCGGAAGACGGTTCTCCAGTCCCATGGCCTCCATGCGGATATTCCCATGGGGAACCAGATAGCACTCATTCAGTCCCGGCTTTGCCGCGTCGATCATGTTCAGATAGTTTTCCGTCGTCTCGAAGGTCCAGTCAATTTCGTCGCTGTCTCCGTCCAGTCCGGCCAGATTCTTCCTCCAGGGGCTGATGTACTCTGTGGGCAGCGGAGCCATGGAGATTCCGTCCTGGCCCAGGACTTCCGTCGTGATTCCCTGCATTACCTTAGGAGCCACCTCCGGTTCCACCAGCACCTGCAAGTCGCTGTGGCTGTGAGTATCGATAAACCCGGGCGCCACCACAAGACCTTGGGCGTCAATCACCTCGGCCTCTTCGATCTCTATGGACGGGGCGATCTTCTCGATCTTTCCCTCTGAGAGAAGGAGATCCCCCCGATATCCTGGATTGCCGCTTCCGTCGATGATTTGTCCATTTTTGATCAACCGTTTCATATTAGTTCTGCTCCGTCTGCTCTTTTTCTGCAAACGGAACCTCCTTTCCGATATTCTGCTCATACTTTTTCATCGTGAAATTTTTCATCAGTGCGGTGTACACTGCCACGCTGATCAGAAGCCCCGCAAAGAAGGAGTAATCCCCCGCAAACAGGGACAAGCCGAAGGATATCACCATGGTCGCCAGCGCGCTCATATTGAACCCCTTTGTATAAAGATATTGGCCATCCTCATTATACAGATCTTCCACATTCAGAATGCTTCTGCGCACAATGAAATAATCCGTCAGCATGATGCCGATAATGGGTCCGAGAAGTGTTGAGAAGTTGGACTGGATGACCACCAGAAAATCTCCTCCCTGCTGCTTCCAGGGCATCATCAGAAGTCCAATCACTCCGGAAATGATGGTTGTCATCCAGAATTTCAGCTTCGGAAAGATATTCAGCAGGATATAGGCCGGCGGCATCAGATTGGCCGCCGTATTCGTCGACCACTGGGCAAAGGCGATGGAAATAAAACAGAAGATCAGCATCACCATATTGTTGGAGAACAGATTGAACACGACGTTGTTCAGATCCCATTCACCGGTAAACACTCCCGCAGCCATTCCAACCATCATGGCAATAATTCCAACTGCCATCAGTCCGATCACCTGTCCCAGGATGGCCCTTTTATTGCGCTTTAAAAATCCTTCCTGACGGTAGTTTTCGCTTCTCTTAATCTGTTTTGCCAGATCCGGTCCGTTTAACGCCATGGTAATCCATCCGCCCGCCACACCGGATACTGCAAAGGCGATGGAATAGTTCCCGGCCGCCTTTACATTCATGATATCCGGAATGGATACCTGGAATTTATTGCAGATGGTCACAATGATCGCCGCAAACATGATTCCCAGCATGGGCACCGCAATCCAGTCAAATTTTGCCATGGCCTCCATACCGAACAGTGCGTTCACAATCTGGAATGCCGCGAACAACAGCAGCATCAGCGTCACATTGTTAAATCCCGGAAACAGAAATCCCATGATCATATTCAGCGCGCTCGCCCCCACCCAGGTCTGAAAGCCGAACCAGTAAAAGCACGGCACACAGCGGACCAGTCCGGCCAGGAAAGAACCCTTATAGCCAAATGCCGCCCGGCTGTACACCGCAAACGGAATCCCGTACTTGGTTCCGATGTCACCGGCCAGCGCAGTCAGTGCGGTTACCAGCCCATACCCAAGGAAGACGACCAGAATCAACATCCACGGGGACAGTCCTTCTCCGCTGTTGTAATATTGCGCTCCAAGGCTGAATGCCACAATATTAATGGTCATCCCCGCCCAAAGGATCGTATAGTCAAAAAGTGATAATGTCCGCTCCGCATCGCTGGTCGGAAGCAGTTCCGGACTCCGCAGACTGGTTGAATGTTCTTTTTGCATGATGTTCCCCCTTCTTTTTCTGTACTTTCTCAGTTTAGTCCGTATCTTTCCAGGTAAACCGGATGGATCTTCCTTTTAATGAATTCGCCGTCTCCCTGTTTTCCCTTAAATTCACCGTTTTCCACGATCACTTTTCCTTTCGAAATCGTCATCACCGGATAACCCTTTACCTTAAATCCTTCATGCAGACAATAGCTGATGTTGTTATGCAGCACGTCTTTGGACAGCGTCACTTCTTTTTCCATATCCACCAATACAAGATCTGCATCGGAACCCGGCGCGATGATCCCCTTCTGCGGATAGCAGCCGTAGATCTTTGCGATATTCGTACTGGTCAGCTCGCATACCTTATTAATGGAAATCCGTCCTTTGGATACTCCTTCCGACAAAAGCAGCGGCAGTCGGATCTCAATCCCGCTCATACCATTGACCACCTTGCGGAAATCCTGTTTCCAGGTTCCGTCCGGATTCTTTTCAAGAAACATGGATTTTTCGTCCACGTCAAACGTACAGTCGTCAGAACCCGTCAGAAGGATCGTACCGTCCTGAAGTCCTTCCCACAGCTCCTGTGCCTCCTTCGGTGTGCGAAGCGGCGGCGAGCAGATGGCCAGATGGCCGTTTTCTCCCTGGTACAGATCGTCAAACAGTGTCAGATAATGAGGCCCTGTCTCCACATAGATGGGCAGTCCCTTTCCATGGGCGCGCCTTGCCGTATTAAGCGCCTCTCCATTCGTGGTATGAACCACCAGAAGCGCGTTTCCCACATATTCTGCAAAGTATACGGCTCTGGCAAATGCTTCTGCCTCACAGAGAACCGGTTTGCATTTTGCAAAGTTCACCCAGCTGAAATCCTGTTTTGCTTCGCATTTCTCAATATTGATCTCCGCGATCCCGTTGCTCTCACAATGTACCATGGGAAGTCCGTTCACCTGCTTCGCTTTTTCGAAAACCTTCAGCATGGTCTCGTCGTCGCTCATGACTCCTTCCTTTTTATAAGTCATAAACATCTTGAAAGTGGGAATCCCGCTCTCCGCCATTTTTTCGATATCCGCAATGGCCTCCGGTGTGGACTCTACAAATTTTCCGTGCACGCTGTAATCAATAGCCGATTCTTTCATTTCGTCCGCACGCGCCAGCGCCTGCTTATACGGGGAATCCCCTTTTCCCATATTGGCAAAATCCATGTACATGGTCACGCCGCCGAATGCCGCACTGATGCTCTGCTCATAGAAACTGTTCGCTCCCAATGCACCCTGGAAAGGAGCCATGCAGTGCATATGCGCTTCGATCACACCCGGAAGCACATATTTTCCGGAAGCGTCGATCACTCTTCTTCCTTCTGTCTCCTCGTAATGTCCAAGTCCCGCAATCATCCTTCCCTGGACTGCCACATCACATTGTACCGTAGAAGACGGCGACACCACATAACCATTTTTAATAATCAGATCATACATAGTTTTTTCTCCTCTTTTTCAATTTTTATAAAAGTGCTTCCATCACCGCGTAATAGCACTCTTCTACTTTTGTCAGCTGCTCGATCTCAATATACTCGTTCACCGTATGGGCCAAGTTTTCTCTGGACGGTCCGAGACCAAAAGTCTTGATCCCTGCTTCCCCCGCATAGTGACTTCCGTTGGTGCAGAAGTTGTACTGGGTAACCTCCGGCGCGAAGCCCTTCTCGTTCAGCTTTTTGTAAACCGCCTGTACGAAATCATCTTCCCTTTCGTACAGCCAGCCCGGGAAGAAGCGCTCCCCCTTGATCTCATTGCCGGTATGGCATCTTTCTCTTCCTATTGCGTAGGAGGCTTTTGCCTTGAGCTGCGGATCTTCTGCCATCAGGCGGTCCAGAAGCTTCCGAACAGGCGCCAGAACGCTTTCCTTCGTCTCACCCACCAGAAGACGGCGGTCATAGGTCGCTCTGCAGTATTCCGGAACTACGGACGCCCCCGGATAAGGAGCGGATTTGATATCGGTCAATTCCAGAATCCCGTCTCCCAGCACCGGATGATGGGTGGGCTCCAGGGTACGGATTGCCTCGATGACTTTCGCCATCTTGTACACGGCGTTGATGCCTTTTTCCGGATTGGCGGAATGGCAGGGTTTTCCAAAGGTCTCAATGACGATCTCCGCCCTTCCCCTCTGTCCGATCTTCAGGTTCAGCTGGGACGCTTCCCCGATCACCACATAATCCGGCTGTACCCGTTCGCTGATTGCTCTTGCCGCCACGCCCTCGAAGCACTCCTCATGGACCACGCCTGCCACATAGATCTCCCCCGCGAAGTCTTTGTTCCTGTCCTTTGCAAAGCAGGAGGCCGCACAGGTCATGGCCGCCACCGCGCCCTTCATGTCGCTGGTTCCTCTTCCCCAGATCTTTCCGTCGTGAATTTCCGCCGCAAAGGGCGGGTACATCCACTCTTTCTCCTCCGTCACCGGAACCGTATCGATATGTCCGTCAAATAATATCTTTTTCCCCGGGCGTAAGCCTTTGATACATCCGATGATGTTCCCATACTGGTCCACGGTCACTTCATCATATCCCATCTTTTTCATGTGCCCGGACAAAACTTCCACAACTCCTTGTTCCTCTCCGGAATAGCTTCTCTGCTGAATCATTTTCTGGCAAAGTGTAATCACCTGCTCTTCTCTTGCTTTTTCCATCGCCTGTAAACCCTCCTTTTTCTTACTCTGTATCGTTACTTTGCATATGCCCCGTCCCATACGATGGAACGGTAGTTTTCTTTGTCCGTATCGCCCTCTGTGCTGAAGAACAATACTCTGGAGTCTTCGTTCAGCTTAAGCTTCTCCCGGATGTCCGCATAGTTCGAGTCCCTCATGATCTCAGTCACACAGCCGAAAGCCGCCGCGCCGCTCTCTCCGGAGATGATCCGGGAATCTCCCTTTGCCGGACCGGCAAGAATCCGCATTCCCTGGGCCGCCATATAATCGGGGCAGGAGATGAAGTAATCCGCATAATCCTTAAGCACATTCCATCCGATGCTGCAGGGTTCTCCGCAGGCCAGTCCCGCCATGATCGTGCACATCTGTCCGGTCACGAAGTGAAGCTTTCCGTCTGCCGCCTCTGCGGTGCGGAAGAGGCAGTCCGCCTGGCTCGGCTCCACGATAGTAATCAGCGGACGCTCTTCCCCGTATACAGAGGCAAAAAAGCCTGCCACCGCTCCCGCCATGGAACCCACGCCTGCCTGGAGGAAGATATGGGTCGGTTTTTCCGGAAGCTGTGTATAGGCCTCATAGCCCATGGTTCCGTATCCCTGCATAATCCATTCCGGAATATCCTCATAACCTTCCCACGCCGTATCCTGCACCATAACCCAGCCTTTTTCCTCCGCCTGACGGTTGGCCAGGCGTACAGCCTCATCATAATTCAGATCGGTAATCGCAGCGTCCGCTCCCTCCGCCAAAATATTGGCAAGCCGCTCCCTGGCGCTGCCCTTCGGCATGTAGACTACCGCCTTCTGCCGGAGCTTGCTGGCCGTCCATGCCACGCCCCTTCCATGATTGCCGTCGGTGGCCGTCACGAACGTGATCTCCCCCAGCGCTTTTTTCGTCTGTTCGGAGATCAGCTCTTCATAGGACAGTTCCTCGATGGTCTTCCCCAGCCTTCCTGCCAGATAACTGCCGATGGCATAGCTTCCTCCCAGTACCTTGAATGCATTCAGCCCGAAGCGATAGGACTCGTCTTTGATATAGATCGTCCCAAGCCCCAGTTCCTCTGCGGTCTCCCTCAACTCAGTGAGCGGAGTTTCCCGGTACATGGGAAAACTTGCGTGAAAACGCTGTACCTTTTTTGCATTTTCCAGACTTATAAAATCCAAATCATATTTTTCTCCCGGATTTCTCTGGTATTGAACCAGTTTTAATTCCTCATTCATCGGTTTCCGCCTCCTTATGAACTCGCCGTCCCTGTACGCGGTCAGGCGTTTCACTTATCATGTTCCCTGCTCTTTTATATAGCATATCCTGTGCCAGTGACCCGTTTTTCATCATTCGCTTTTCTGTTTTGTGAGTTTTTTACATATTTTTATGATTATTTTATCTATTCTGCACAAAAAAATAAGAACTGCGAAAATAATTTTTCCTTTCCGCAGTTCTTATCTTTCAATTCTAATTCTCAAATCGAGAAAACATTCTCAATTTGAGAATACATCATTTCTCATTCTGAGAATTTTGATCGAGTTTACGGTATAAAGTAGCCAGGCTGATTCCCAGCGCTTTGGCCGCCATCTTCTTTCCTTCCGTATCTTCTCCATACAGACACAGTGCTTTTTGAATCTCCTGTCTTTCCAGTTCCTTCAGCTGCAGGATCTTTCTCTCCGTCAGTTCCCTTTCCTGCAGAAACTCTCCGGCCTCTGATCTCTCCAGAAGATGATCGGGGAGTGTCCTGAAATCCAGGATTCCGTCCCCCTCCATCATATTCACCATGAATTCCACGGTATTCTCCAGTTCCCGGACATTGCCGTACCAGGGATAGCGGCACAGGCAGTCCATCGCCTCCTCGCTGATGGACACCAGCTTTTTTTCCAGCAGCCCGGCATATCTGCCCGCAAAGTGCAGCACCAGATCCCGAATATCCTCTTTCCGCTCCCGCAGAGGCGCGATCTTCAGGGGAATGACATTCAGCCGGTAATACAGATCTTCCCGAAACTGCTTCTTCTCGATCATTTCTTTCAGGTTCTTATTCGTCGCGGCCAGAATACGGACATCCACAGGGATCACCCGATTCGAACCGATTCGTATAATTTTCCGTTCCTGGAGAACCCGAAGAAGCTTCACCTGAAGATACAGCGGCATGTCCCCGATTTCATCCAGAAAGATTACGCCTTTATTGGCCAGTTCGAATTTCCCCATCCGGCCGTTGGGATCTGCACCCGTAAAAGCTCCCTTTACATAACCGAATAATTCCGACTCCAGAAGGGGCTCCGGAATGGCGCCGCAATTGAGGGCAATAAAACGGCCGTTCTTCCGAGCGCTGGCCTTCCAAATGGCTGATGCCACGATCTCCTTGCCCGTCCCGCTCTCCCCGGTAATCAGAACCGTGGAAGTACTTTTCGCCACCTTGCGGATCTCTTCCCTAAGCTGTCTGGTCTGCGGACTGCTTCCGATCATATCCGTCATCCCTTCCGGCGGCACCGTATTCGTAATCTCATAATAACGCTCCCTCACCGCCCGGGTGCTCTCAAAAATCAATACCCGCGAGTACTGATCCGGATCTCTGTCCAGATCATACATATGCCCCATGACCAGATATTCCCTGTCCCCGATCCGAATCCGGTATTCGTTCTGATGATTCAGGCTGTCTCCCGTAGGCGTAACCGCTACCCGCATATCCCCGGTAAAATCCAGAGACAGCTGCCACTTAGCCGCTTCATTCGCTGCGGCAACCGTTTCGCCTTTTCCAAAAAGCAGAATTCCTTTTTCCACATGGCTGATCACGCACCGCAGCGTTTCCAGAAGCGCTTTGCTGCGCTTTAGCTCCGTCACTTCTGCCGCCTTTGCAGATATAAAACCCGCGATCTGCTCCAGAAGCTCCAGATACATGGATTCATCACCGAGAATCTGTTCCTTCTGCTCCCGGCTGCTGCCGATCAGTCCGATGACCCCAATGCTCTTTTCGCCCAGTCGGATCGGCATGGAGATCTCTATTTCTTCCCGGCAGATGTTCTGCTTCGGACAGTTTTTGCACAGTTCCTCCCTGCCCGGCTCGTAGATAATCTCCATATTTCCAGTCTGCAGCACATGCCGGTACACATACCCTTCCGCAGACATATCTTCGTTCACATGAGCCGCATAGATTCCGGTTCCCGCAATCCGATAAAGGTTCTCATCTACCACCTCCACCTCGATCTGCGCCACCTTGGACATGATCCCGGCGTACGCCTCTACCGTATCCTGGATCTCCAGAAGAATACTGGATGTAACCACGTTTCTCTCCTCCTGATCTTTCCGTACAAAAACAGCGCAGAGTCAGAACTACTAATGTTCTACCCTACGCCGTTTTCCTGCGGATAACAGGACTTGAACCTGCACGGGTGTGCCCACCAGAACCTAAATCTGGCGCGTCTGCCAATTCCGCCATATCCGCCTGCTTTTTTCAGCTGTCTCCTATGTTATCATCTGTTTAAAAAAAAGTCAACCTATGAAAAAATACATTCCAGCACTAACATCAGAACCGGCTGATGCAGCAGATAGATCAAAAGACTGTGTCTTCCGATCCATTCCAGCACCGATATCGTATGCCTGCGAAGAAATTGTCCTGCTGTCTGGCTGTCCATCAGAACTCCATACAGGAAATATCCGCACAGATATAAGAAAATCCATGGAAAAAAGGAAAAGTAATCTCCGGAAAAAAAGCCCGTTTCCGGAAATCCAAGAGCCGTCATAAAAAATCCCTGATAGAATCCGGCCGGAACCCGACCAAGAACCAGGGACTCGAATCCAAAATATCCCTGATTCACATTCCGGGTAAGAAAAAAAAGCAGACCGCTGCCCAGAAGTCCCGCAAAGGCCGGTATCCGATCCAGGCCTTTTGACAGCGGAATCAAAATCAGCATGGCCGCCCCGGTAAAGGTCAGTATTCCAAAAAGAATCCGCTCCGAGGGCATGAACACATGCGTCACGACGGTGATCAAAAGTCCGCCTCCGGAAATCACAAGCCCTCTTTTTAAGGGAGCCTTTCCCAGCCGCCAGCAGAACCCGGACAGCAGGATGAAAGTCCAGCAGATACTCTGCTGCCATACATGCCCGGGCGTCTGAAAGAACCATAAGACCGGTACCCGGTAGATTTCCACCAGATCAAACATTCCATGATAAGCGATCATACTGAGAAGCGTAAGCCCCCGAAAGGCGTCTAAAAGATGCAGTCGGCCTTTTCTCTCCCTCTCGTTCATTTCGGCTGCTCCAGTTCCCGCAGCATTTTCTCATATAACTTTGGAAGCACTTTTTTCAACCGAACGGGACGTCCGTCTTTTCCCAGATAGCAGTGTCTGGTCGTTCCTGTGGCGCGCACCTCTCCGGTCGCCTCATCCCGCATCACATATTCAATCTCATACTTAACCCCGCTAAAAGAGCGAAGCTTCACTTCGATACAAACCCGGTCCCCAAAATGCGTCATAGACTTGTAGGCGCATTGCACCTCCAGCACCGGACTGACAATCCCGGCCTCCTCCACCGCCCGGTAGGGGAAGCCCATCTCATCCATGTAGGCGATTCTTGCCTCCTCCATCCACCGGATATAATTGGAGTGATGGATAATCCCCATCTGATCCGTCTCATAATACTGCGCCTGATGTATATACTCCATCCTTCGATTCCTCCAAAAGCTCCTATTATAATAAAATACCGTCAGGACAAACGTCCGCAGCAGCGCTGCACTATCTGAAATACTTCCTGATAATTCTTCCCGTGAGCTCTGCACAGAGCCGTCACACTTTCATACTCCGGATAAAAGCGCTCGGTGCCCCCATATTGGCACACTTTGACCTTTGCCTTCCCCAGAGGCGTATCCACCATGCGGATCTCTCTTCGCTGTACCGTGCGCTCCATGAGTACCCTTCGGATGCCGATGGTCGTGGTCTCCGCAAAGATGATCTGTTCCATGTGCTCTACTTCCTCTTCCCCACAGATCACGTTCAGCTGATAGGCCGGACGGTTCTTTTTCATATAGACCGGCATATAATGGACGTCCCTTGCCCCCGCCTCCATAAGCCGTTCCATGACGTAACCAAGACTCTCCCCTGTACAGTCGTCGATGTTCGTCTCCAGCTTGACGATCACATCCTTTTCTTCAGAGCCTTCCCGGATCAGCATGGCCCGAAGCATACTGGGACGGTCATAGGTTCTTTTTCCGGCTCCCATTCCAATCTTCTCTATTGTAAATACTTCCGGAAGCCGGTCAGACGTCCGAATCGCCGCCACAATCGCCGCCCCTGTGGGTGTGACCAGTTCTCCTTTTGTCTCTGTAATATGAAGAGGAAGCTTATGAGCCGCTACAATATTCATAACTGCGGGCACCGGCACCGGAAGCACACCATGCTGGCAGCGGATCGTCCCCTGGCCTTCGTTTAATCTTGTGACAATCACATCCGTAATCCCCAGATTATCCAGGCAGACTGCAGCCGCTACGATATCCACGATGGAGTCCACCGCCCCCACCTCATGAAAATGAACCTGTTCCAGAGAAACACCGTGAGCTTTTGACTCCGCCTCCGCCAAGATCCGGAAGATCCGGCCTGCGGTCTCCTTCGCCCGGGCAGTCAGATCCCCTTTCCCGATGATCTCAAGAATCTCAGGGAGGCCCCGATGCTCGTGGCTGTGATGTCCATGCTCATGATGATGTCCTCCCTCATGTTCGTGGGCATGTCCATGCAGGTATTCCATATCGTGATCGTGATTCTCATGGACATGGTCTAAAACCACATCAAAATCACACATATCCAGTCCGGATTTTTTCACCTGGCGGATCACCGTCTCATATCCGTCCACCGGAAGGCTTTCAAGCGCCCGCTCAAGCACTCTTTGGTCTGCTCCCAGATCCAGAAGCGCTGCCACCGTCATATCACCGCTGATTCCGCTTACGCACTCCAGATATAAAGTCTGTCTTTCCATCCGTCATCTCTCCTGTCCATTCTTTTATTGTCCATGGACAGTATATCATCAAATGATGCCTTTTGGCAAATCAATCAAAGATGCAGCAGTCCCTTTAGATCCTCTCCCCACAGAAAAACATCCTGATCGTATCTTGGAGAAAGCATCTGAAACAAGCGATGATATTTAGTTTTTTCGCTGTACGGCAACTGTGCCCTCCTACCTGGCAATCCTCTTTCCGATCACCGCAATCACGCCGGCAATTACCAAAAGCGGAACGGCCAGATAAATCAATCCCATCAAGACAAGACCGATTATAAGCACCGGAAGCAGCAGAACCGTACATACAAATCTTGTAATTCCCCACGCTGCCTTTACTCCCCACACAAACATTTTCCAGGCAACCCAAATCAATGCGGCCAAAAATATAATATGAAACATGCAATCATCCTCTCTTTCTTCTGAACTTCACCGAACTGCGCACCGTTTTTCTCCGAACTTTTCTGACAAATCACCGCCTTTTTACACTCCTTTTACATAGACCGCCTCTTCTGTCTCCACGCAGTAGGCGGCCAGCTGTCCGCCGAATACGAAGCCGCAGTCCACGGCGATATGGCCGTTTTGCCGGTACACTTCCGGTCTTCCGTCCGGATGTATGACCAACGTGGGCGTATGTCCCGTCACCAGAATCGTTTTGCGGTCCTCATAGTATCTCCTGTCATAATCCGCACGTTCAAACAAAAAATCCGACAGATCATACGTTCCCAAATCTCTGTTCTTATCAAAACCCCGGATTCCCGCATGAACCAGCACATACCGCGTTCCTCTCGCCTCCAATATCTCATAGACCGAGGCTTCCCTCAGATAATCAAGAATCTCCTGTTGTTCCTCCCAGGGCAGTGTCCGAAACTGATCCGCCGTGACTCTGCCACCATCCTGCACCCAGTAGAAATAAGACAGCAGATCGTCGGAGGTCAGATGATCTCTGTAATTTTCCTCCGTGATCTCGACCGCCAGCTTTTTCAGTGCGCGCAGCATCATATAGTCGTGATTTCCGGCAATATAAAACACATTCGGGCGCATCATCAGATCCTGGATCACCTTCATGGGCTGCGGCCCTCTGTCCATGGCATCTCCCAGAACGTAGAGCCTGTCTTTATCCGAAAAGTGAATCTTATCAAGCAGCGCCCGGTATTGCTCATAGCAGCCGTGTATATCTGAAATAATATAACGCATGACCTATAATCCTTTCTGTTTTTCTGTCAGTGCATGTTCAGCAGTTCCATCGTTTTCGCATCCTTCTTTCCTCCGTAAAACTTATCCAGCACTTTCTGAAACACCAGACAATCCGGCTTTGCCAGTGCAAAAAGAGTCATGGAAGACCGAAGCTTCAGATGATCCGGCCAACCCATCACCGCTTCCGCATCATCGGAATCCACCTCAAGCAGCGCCTGCGAGATCAAAAGCAGATTCTCTCCAAGGACCGCATCTTCCAGATAAGCCTTTGCCTCCTCCAGATCCCGTATGGCATAATACTGCGCTGTGCTGCTCCGGCCAAGTCCTGCGATCTGAGGAAAGATAAACCACATCCAATGACTCCTCTTTCGCCCGGCCCGGATCTCCCGCAGAGCAGTCTCATAATGAATTTCCTGGGCTTTTAAAAATCGCTCTAATCCCTCCTGCATACTTTCTTCTCCATTTCTTTTTTATTTTCTTTATTGTACCATATCTGACTGCGTTTGCACATAGTCTAATGTTTTCAGGGGGATCGAAAGAATATTTGTTTCAAAATAGTTCAGCGCAGGAATGAGCGGTAACGCTTTACATTCCTACGCATATTCTTTATAATGATTTTATGAAAATTCATAAAATCAGGAGGAGGTTTCTATTATGTTAGAGATCAATATGAACGACAGTCTAAATTCATTGGACCGCGAAATACACGTATGTCTCAGCGCGGAATTCAAAGTCAATGATTCTCTGACCATCACAGAAGCTTCCAGGATATGTCACTGTTCCCCTTCCAGAATATCCAAATTTGTCAAGAAAGCAGGCTTCAGCAACTATAAGCAATACCGAGATTATGTATGCGGACGAAAAGCGGTTCCAAAGACTTTTTCCAATGAATTTGAACGCATCAAACATTTTTTTGACACGTTCGATTCCTCTCTTATTGACCGTTTTCTCGAAAAGATTCGCCCATACCAGAAAATCGCTTTGCTTGGTTATGGGCCATCTAAATTCTGTGCCCAGTATCTACAGTTTAAGCTGCAGCTTTTCTCCCCCCAGGCCATCATTCTGCTTGACGACAATCTGTCTGCTGCTCCCATGATTGACAAGGATACCATCCTGATTATTTTTTCTGCGACAGGCGCATATAATTCTTTTCATAAGTTTCAGCAGATTGCACGGGAAAAAGGCTCCGGCTTCCTTATGATTGTAGAGGAATACAATACCTCCATCATACCCGCCTACGGAGAGATCATTTTTTTAACCGATACATTCCAAACGATTTCTTCTGTTCCATATGAAAAATCCCGGATTATCTTCTTCATTTTTATCGAAGAAGTCATCGCCCGCATCATCAAGAGCAGGAATTAACCCTGCCCGTCTTCCTCTGTCTCTTTTTCTACCGGAAGTCTCTCCGACTCATACGGATGTCCGCTGCTGTCATAATCTTCTTTGAATACATCATACTTCTGCGGATTCCGGCTGATTTTTAAAAGTCCGGTCATCATAATTATGATGACAAAGAGCATCGGAAACCCTCCCAGATTGGAGGCAGCCTTGATTCCGTCAATTCCAGCAAAGCTCAGCACGACCCAGGTAAGCAGACCAAGGGATACGCCCCAGCAGACTTTCAGCCAGGAAGGAGATTCCTGATTATCCACAGTAATTCCATCTACACACAGTCCGGACATCGCGTTCGTATTCGAGTCAGCCGCAGTGACAAACGTGATAAACACAACAACCAGATAAAACGGAATAATCACCGCAGACAACGGCAGCTGTTCAAACACCTTGTATACAACCGATTCGGTTCCATGATTCACAAGGCTGTCATACATCCCGGCTCCATGCATCTCATAGTAAATGGTCGCTGTGGAGAACAGGCCCATCCAGATCGTACTGAAGACAGACAGAATGATCAGATTACATATGATTGCATCTCTGACCGTATATCCGCGCAGGATTTTCCCCAGAAATACTCCCGAGATCGGAGCCCACGCCATCCATACACACCAGTAAAAAACAGGCCAGCTCATTGCCTAGGAATCCTCGGTAACTGCTCCGGTCAGCAAACTGATACTGAAGAAGTCCCCAAGATATGCTCCAAAAGACTCCACCGCGAAGTTCAGCATATATGCCGTCGGCCCAAAGACCAGTAAAAAGATAAGAAGCAGCAGATACACCTGTCCGTTCAGTGACGACAGCCTGCGGATTCCCTTCATAACACCGGAAATGCTGGAAACGATAAAAGTCACAACAATCGCCACAATAATGACGCCCCAGGAGACCGGTCCGCTCCCAATGCCGAATACTTTCTCGATTCCTCCGGCCATCGTCAGCGTTCCGGTTCCCAGAGAAGCCGCCATGCCAAGTACAAGAGCAAACAGGCAGACAATATCAATCATTCCGCTGTAATTTTTAACTTTCTCTCCGAACACAGGAATAAAAGCAGAACCTACAGAAAAAGACTGTCTCATATTGTAGAACACAAATGCGAACAGCACCGTAGCCACTGTATAAATCGAATACGGAGACCAGGTCCACTCCAGGAACATGGCTTTCATCGCAAAAAGCGCCGCCCCGGCGCTTCCGGCTTCCACCCCTTCGGAAACCGCAGGCGCATACATATGATACATCGGTTCCGCACATCCCCAGAACAGAATTCCTGCCGCGACCGTCGTACACAGTGTAATCCATGACAGATCCGCAAATCCCATCATCGGTTTTGCATTTCTTCCACCGATACGCACTTTTCCAAGCGGTGAATTCCACACAAACACAACGGTAACCAGACGGATCAGCGTCGTCAGGTTAAACATCCAGCCAAAGTTATCCAGAATGATGCCCTGGGCAAGATTCATCCCGTTTAGAAACTGTTCTTCATTTATCAGGCTTACGATTACTAACGCGATCAGCAAAAACCACGGCGGAAAAAATACCCATTTTCGCAAAGATAAATGTACTGTTTTTTCATTTTTCCGTTCCATTTTTCCTCTCCTCTCATTTTGTTATAAGCAATTTTGTCATCTGCCCATTCTGACTTCCCAGAATCTCCTTCAGCTGCATCTCTCTGTTCTGGCTCAAAAGACGCACCGGAATGGCAAACCATTCGTTCTCTGTCTGCACCACATATAGATGATCGGTATGGACGATATGAATTGACCTGCCTGTCAGATCCATCTTCCGCCCCTGATTGCCCACCGTAATAAAGTCTTTTTCATATGCCGCCAGAACCGCACACCCCAGAAAACTTATGATCCCAAATTCCCTCTTTTAACGCATATACTCTTGTGGGAACGCCACAAGAGTATATGTAAATTATCCATTATAAACATTGTATACTTCTTTTAGTACTTCATCCGTATATTGCGACATATTCTTATAGGCGCGTTCATTTAATTTTTTATACAATTCTGCATTTTCATTTTTGGGATAGAAAACATCCCGCACTTTCACCATCTTCCCGACCGCAGTCTCGTAATCTTGATAGACGCCCAGCGCCACCGCGGTATTGATGGCCGCACCAAGACTTGCCGATTCATTCATGACATTTCTCTTCGCCGGCAAATTAAAAATGTCTGCAAAGATCTGCATGAACAGATCGCTGTTGGAACCGCCGCCGGATATTACGATCTCTTTCATCGGTTTGCCAAGCTCGCTGCACATCGCGTCGCTGTTATTCTTCATGGTATATGCGATACCTTCCAGAATAGACCGATACATAAACGCTTCATTCATATGCGCTTTGAATCCAATCATGATTCCGCTCTTATACGGCTCCCACGGATTGGCCAGCCAGTCCAGAACGGTCATAAGTCCGTCGCTTCCCGCCGGTACTTTTTCCGCTTTTTTATTCAGAAGCTCTTCCGGAGACAGCCCCTGTGCAGCCGCCTCTTTCACCAGCCCCTCTCCGAACAGATCCCTGAACCAGCTCACCGTCCACATTCCGCGCCGGATACCGTAGCTTTCATACAGGTACATTCCCGGAACGGATGAGATGATCGCCCAGAGAGCCTTCGGATCTGCCGGCAGCTCCTTTCCCTGGATCATCAGCGTAATATAGGTGCCCAGAGAGATTACCGCCGTCTCCTCATTGACCAGACCGGAACCGAGTCCTTCTACCGCTTTGTCATTGGTGGTGCTTACAACCGGAAGTCCCTTGGGAAATCCGGTTTTTTCTGCCGCATACGAAGTGACATATCCAAGAATCTCCCCCGGCTTCACAGCCTCAAAAAGCATTTCCTTCGGAATCTGGTAGTGTCTGATCACTTCCTCATCTTCGCTCCAGTTCCATGTCTTCATATCAACCGGCCATTCGCCGAACGCATTACCAATACCGTCTTTAAATTCTCCGGTCAGCCTGCAGGATAAATATCCGGTGGAAGAGGTAACATATGCAACCTCCGGGTTTGTGTGCTCATACGGCACAGCCGTGCGCGCATCCATCCAGCTGATCACCGGCTGCGCCAGTGTACCGTCTTTTTTCAGCAGCACACGGCAGCAGCGAATCCCGCCAATTCCGATTCCGATGATATCTTTTGGATCTCCTTGAAAGTCCTCCATGGCAAGCCTGCCCGCTTCGCAGAGGGAATCCCATAGATCATCGTCCGGATGTTCTACGATTCCGGGTTCCGCAAGATGCATCGGCAGCAGCTTTTTCTTCCCTCTGGCGACAATACTGCCCTCCAGGTCATAGATGAGTATCTTGGCGCTCTGGGAACCCACATCTATTCCTATGATATATTTCTGTTCCATATCTGCCGCTCCCGACTATCGAACCAGATATCCGCCGTCAACCGCAAGAATATGTCCGTTTACAAAATCAGAAGCTTTGCTTGCAAGGAAGACGGTTGCTCCCATCAGATCATGTACTTCTCCCCATCTGTCAGCCGGCGTATGATCCACAATAGCTTTGCTTCTTACCGGATCGTTTGCCGAATACTCTGCCGCTTTCGTCTTAAAGTAACCTGGAGCAATTCCGTTTGCCTGGATGTTGTAGCGCCCCAGCTCATCGCAGCAGGCTTTTGTCAGTCCTGCAAGTCCGTGCTTCGTTGCAACGTATGCCGGAGAGAGCTGGCATCCCAGGAACGCGAACAGCGAACAGATGTTGATGATCTTACCGCCGCCCTGTTTGATCATAACCGGAGCGACTTCATGGCTCATCTCAAATGCAGCCGTCAGGTTGATATCCACCATCTTGTCCCATAAGTTTCTTCCGAAGTTTTCGAATTCTTCACAGAGACAAATTCCGGCACAGTTTACGAGAATATCTACGGTTCCCAACTCCTGCACACATTTTTCGACAATCTGTTTCGGGGTTCCCTCTTTGGTAAGGTCCGCAAACATATAGACCGCTTTGGACCCTTCTGCTTCAATCAGCCCGTTGAATTCCGGATTATCCGCTTCAATACTGGGCATAAAGATATTTGCGCCGGCCTTTGCCAGAGCCAGAGAAAATGCCTGTCCCAGTCCGGTATTGCCTCCGGTTACGATTGCGTTCTTTCCCTTCAGTGAAAAATAATGGATGTTAAAATCTGTAATCTGCATAATCGTTCTCCTTTTTTATGGTATGTTCTTATTTTTTCTTGTTTTTGACCGAAAGCCCTTTCGATCCGCTCAGAAAGGCGGTCTATAAATTCCAATGCACATCCCTCGACTACAATCTGCGACAGACTGCAGATCGGCGCATTTTTATTGGTATTTACCGATATGATGTATGGCACATGGTCCAGACCTTCTATATGCTGTAAAGAGCCGTAGATTCCCAATGCAATGCAAAGGTCCGGGCTTACGATTTTGCCGGAATGACCGACCTGGATGCTCCGCGGAGCAATTCCTTCATCCACCACTCTTCGGCTTGCAGAAACCATTCCGTGCAGGAGCTTTGCAAGCTTTTCCAGGGACTGAAAATTTTCTTTTACTCCGCCGCCTCCGGAAACCAGGACTTTTGCCTCCCGGATATCCGTCTTCTCTTTGCGTTTTGTGCACTTAAGCAGTGTAATCTGCGTATCTTTGTACTCCGGCGCATGTCTGACGACCCGTGTCTCCTTCCAAGCCGGCCCCGGGTCATGAAACACGCCGGGCCTTATGCTCATCATTAGAATCTCCGAATTCTGGTTGGTAATGCACGCCATCAGCTTTCCGTCAAAAGCGGGTCGGATCATCTGGATCTCTCCTTCGACATTTGACACTTCCACAACGTCCGCCACCAATCCGATGTTCAGTCTTACCGCCAGCGCCGGGGCCAGCATCCTGCCGACATATGTAGCCGGTATGAGAATACACCAGATCTCTTTTTGCCGCGCCAGATCCTCCATACAGGATGCCAAAAAACGTACATTGAACTTTTGGCTTTCATCCGCTTCAAACCAGTGAAGTTCGTCAAAATATCCGAAGACGGTCTCTGACACGTCGGATTCTCCAAAAAATACTCCGACTGTTTCCTGTGGCTTTCCCGGATACATCTGTTCTGCCGCCTCTAAAAGTTCCAGCGCGCTTTTTACGTTTTGTCCGTCAAGAAAAACAAGTGTTCGAATCATCCCTTACAAACCCTTTTTCTTTCAAAAACTGATACACATACTCAATCCCGCTTTCATCGGTCCGGACAATTCGCTTTTTCTCCTGCGCAAATGCTTTCGGATATGTCCTGACCACTTTCGTCTTCGATCCGGCCAGTCCTGTCTCCGCTTCCTGAAATCCAAGATGCAGATTTGAAAGAACGTGGATCTGTTCCGACACGTCTTTCTTCCGATCTTCATATCTGGCAAAGGGAAGCTTATAACCGCTTTCCTTTGTGATTCCAAGCACGGCCGGAAACCGCAGCGCAAACGTCATATGTCTTTCATCATCCTCTGTCTCAATCTGGATCATCCGCACAGGCTCTTCCTCTTCCCGGATCTTCACGACGCCGCTCATTATATTCACATCCAGAAGTTCTGCCACCTGGGACGGTACATGAGATGTATCCCCATCCATAGAACGGGCGCCGCAGAAAATCAGGTCAAATTCATATTTCTCCACGCCCTTTGCCAATATTCTGCTTGTTGCATAGGTATCGCTCCCCCGATACAAAGTATCCGCAAGCAGGACCGCCCGGTCCGCCCCGCGGCGGACCAGATCTTCCAGATACTTTCGGTTAGATACAGGCCCCATACTGACAATGGTGACGTTTGCGCCGTACCTCTTCTTAAAGTTCAGTGCCGCGGCCACAGCACAGGCATCGTCCGGATTGAGCAAAGACTTCTGATTTTCCCTGACCAGAATATTTTTTTCATAATCGTATGTAAAATGATCCACATCCGGGATAATCTTAACCAGACATATTATTTTCATCCTACGCTTCCTTGTTTCCTTTTGTCATTTTCATAAATACGGCAATGAATGCCACGCCTGCGATGCCAACCACTGCACTGCCGACAAAATATGCATTGTAACCGCCATTTGGACCATAGTGATTGAACATAAAGGTATTGAAATATGGCGTTACGATATCTGGAAGGTATCCAAGCAGCGCAGTGAATCCCATGGTTGTTCCGATGATCTTCGGATTCACCTTGCAGTCATCCATCAAAGACCAGTAGGTTCCCCGAACTGCGTAAATGAAAAACGACAAGATCAGGATAATCACCATAAACAGTGTATTTCCTGACGCAACCGGCATCATTGACACCACAACCAAACCGATGGATGCGCACAGCAACACCGTAAAGATGGTCTTCGCCCTTCCAAATTTATCGCCGAGGAAGCCGCCGACAAATCCGCCCACCGGACGCAGCCACAATACAGCTGTCATCACAATGCCTACAGTCACTGCGTCAATTCCCACATTCGTCTGCAAAAATCCGCTGAAGTAATACAGGGTCCAAGTAAGCATATACGCTGTAAAAATGATTCCTGACAGTACAAAAATAGACTTGTTCTTCACCAACTCTTTGCAGTCGCTGAGCCGGATCACAGATTTTTCATAAGTGCCTGTGCTGAACATTCCTTCCGGATTCTTATCATCGTCCATAAAGAGGACGATCAGAACCATCACAACCACAATCGCGATCGTGTAGAGGTACACCAGAGCAACCATTGCGCTTCTTTGCTCCGCTGCGCCTGGATTGCTCCCCATAAGGTTTGCAAACATGGCTACCGCGATGACTCCGAGGACGGCCTCAATCAGTCCGCGGCCGCCGTCCAGGATTCCGAAAAATCGTCCCTGCTCCTCCGGTCTTGCCAGAAGCTTAATCAGTTTCATATGCGCGGACCAGAAGGTAAGGATGGAGAAGATTCCCCACAGCATATAGATGGCTACCACTCCGCCAAATCCCGGTACAGTCGCAAACCAGAAGCCTCCGGCAGCCGTTCCTGCCAGCGAGATGATCAACAGCTTTTTACAGGAAAATTTATCGCACAGCAATCCGCTTGGGAAATAAGTAATCACGGAAATAATACCAAGCGCCATGAAAATCGTGTTCAAATCCTGAATGCTCAAATTGTATACAGAAAGCAGCGTTTCCTGGTAATTATTCTTCAGATACGCGATCGGATAAATGACCCCCGCCGAAGAAACCACAAGCGCCAACTGTATATAACGTCTTATGATACTGTCTTTTTTTGCTTTCATTTTTGTCTGTCCCTTTCTTTACTGCTGGTATATCCTACCTTCTTCCTGTGGGAAAATAGTTCCAAAATTCATGATGCCGTTCGGATCAAATGTCTTCTTCAATCCTTCGAGCATGTAGTAGGCAGAACCGTGCTCTTCTTTGGTCCACTCATTCCGGTATTTTCCAATTCCATGATGATGGCACATAGAGCCGCCCAGTTTCAGCGTCTCTTCTACAATGATTCTCTGAATCGGATGATGATATACCCTCAGTTCATCCTCCGGCGCGCAGTTGATATTATAATTGTATACAAAGTACATATTCGTGCCATTGATATAGCTGTGGGAGGAATGTCCGCCCAGCATCGTCAGGTCGTCCGCCATCTCATACTCCTTACGGATTCGGTTGATTACATTGTAATAAATCTGTGTAATATGTTCCCAGTCTGCCGAAATCTCGGTCGTATATCCGTCGTGTCGGTCGTTGTCGATCATTCCCTGTCTCTCATCGTCCAGATCCTGCTGGGACCAGTTCAGATGATCGAACCAGTCTGAGATCAGCTGGCTGTCTACCTGCTCGATGATGCCTTCTTTGAATTTATCTACTGCTTTTTCAATCGCATCGCATGTCGCCTTTACAATTCCTTTTGGCCCCTCCGCCATAAAGATCAGCACGCATTTTCCCTTATGGAAGTGATAAAAATGCTGCCTTGCATCTTCCTCGGAATAAGTTCTTGCAACCGATGGGCGGAATCCTTCGGTTACAACTTCTCTGAGCACCTTGATGCCGGTATCAACGTCTTTGATCAGATAACCGTAAAACTTGTTGTTATCCGGATCATATTTAAAGATTTTTACCGTAACTTCGGTAATGTAGCAGAGTGTTCCTTCGTTGCCAAGTACAATATGGCGGATGTCCGGCCCTCCGGATCTGCGGGGAACGTTCTTGATTCTGCAGATATGCCCATCCGGAAACACACATTCCAGCCCAACCAGCATATCTTCGATTGCGCCGTACAGAGTTGAGAACTGTCCGATACTTCTTGTCGCAACCAGTCCGCCGTATTGTGCCACCGGTTTGGACTGCGGAGAATGTCCGGTTGTATATCCCAGCTTACGCAGTTCATCTTCCAGCGTCTGAAGCTGAACACCCGCCTGTACGGTAGCCTGCATATTGTAAGTATCAATTTTAATGATATCCTTCAGATTCTTAGCGTCAATTACAAGGGTCTGCTCTTTCCAGTTTTCCAGCCCGCCTTCGGTTGCCGTACAGCCGCTCCTTGGAATCACGTTGATCCGGTTCTCATTACAGTACGTCAAAAGCTTTTGAACTTCTTCTGTCGAATACGGATACACGATTGCCAGCGGAACCGGAACGTTCAGAACTTTCTTCGCACGTGCATATTTCTTATAACGGTCCGCAGATGCCTCATACAATTCGTCCTTATCCCGGTTAATCTGTGAGCTTTCCAACATTCCGCCTAAATCCCGGATAATATCTTCGTTTGTCTTGACCATTTTGACACTCCTTCTAAATTATTTTATAAACATTCACCAAATTAAGCGCTTATTTCATTTCATGCATGTTATGTTTGTATATACAGGCTATCACATTATTCCCATGATAGCAATATTTTTTGGAAAATTTCTTTTATATTGTTCAATTTATGATATTTTCCGGAAAATTTTCCTTTTTCAATTATTGATACTTGTATTGCAGCATCGGAGTTTCTTATATCTAAAGAGCTTCCTCCATTCGTCTCAATCACCCTTCGATACCAGTAGAAGGATTTCTTCCGCGTCCGCTTTCCGGTTCCATTTCCGTCCTCCTGTTTGTCTACATAGACGAATCCATACCGTTTTTCCATCTCCCCGGTTCCTGCACTGATCAGGTCGATGGACGCCCAGGAGGTGTATCCCATCAGATCCACGCCGTCCTCGTCCGGCTCATCCAAAGCGCCCAGGCCGTTTTCCACGATGAACAGCGGTTTCTGGTAGCGGTCATACACCTGATTCAAGGTAATCCGAAGTCCCAGAAGGGGCATCACATCCGCATATACTTCCGGCACATGATTGCCGATCACCACCTGGTACTGTCCGCCGCTTTTCATGACGGTCACCACGCCGTCCATATTCTTGATCACCTCATTTTTGGCTTTGCTCTCATCCTTGAGTTTAAAACGCAACCTGGTGATACAGTGCGTCAGACTGTTGACGTTTTCTTTTCTGCCGATGTTTTTTACGATTGCTTTTGCCAGATCTTCATACTTACCCATGTTTTTTCCCAATGTCATGATATCGGGGTCAAAAGCCCATCCATAGGACCTTGAAAATTTAATATTTTACAATAAATATAAGCAATCAGCTCTTTTATAAGTTATAATAGTAGTAACTTCTGAAAGGTGGAACGTGCTATGTCATTTAAAGCAAACGAGTGTCAACAATTATCATTAGAAGACAGTTTTATGAATCCGACTGACCGTGAAAGAAAAGCGCTGGAAAAATCATGGGCGAAGATTTTTGCTGATGAAATTTTTCCGGCGATAGATGAACAACGCTTTTCTGTCCTGTATAGTGGTAAAGCATCCAGACCTAATGCACCTGTAAATGTTATCATTGGTGCACTCATTATCAAGGAGCTTTTTGACTATTCAGATGATGAAATTGTTGAGAATCTCATGCTCGACCTCCATTTTCAATACGCTTTGCACACGACAGGCTTTGCAGAGCAGCCTCTTTCGGATAAAACTCTGAGCCGTTTTCGCAGGAGATGCTATGATTATGAGACGCTCCATGATGTTGATTTATATCACGACTGTGTAAGGGATCTCAGCAGTAAAATTGCAAAAATAATGAAACTGAATGGCCGTGTCCGCCAAATGGATTCTATGATGATAGAATCAAATATCCGTTTTTTAAGTCGTATGGAATTAATCTACACCTGCATTTCAAAGCTGGTTGTGTTCCTTACAAAAAATTATCCGGATAAGATTGTGGAATCATTAAAACATTATGCTGACCCAAATGATTATAACCACACATTTTACCATCAGAGGAATGATGATATGGAGGCAATCATCCAGACTTTGCTGGCAGACAGCGATTGTCTGCTTGATATCTGTAAAGCGGATTTTGAAGAAGTTACAGAATATCAGCTTTTTGCCAGATACCTTTCTGAGCAGACGGTTGTTGAAAATGAAAAACGCCGTCTGAGAACCAAAGAAGACGGAACGATGAATTCATCGGCACTTCAAAATCCTTCTGACCCGGACGCCACCTACAGAAATAAATCCGGCAGGCTCCACAGAGGGTACGCAGCGAACATTGAAGAAACTGTTGGAAAGAACGGCTCTGTGGTCACGGATTATCAGTTTGATAAGAACACTTATACGGACAGCCATTTCCTTCAGGAAACTCTTTCACAAATGGAAAAATCCGAGGAAGAAATAATCCTGGTTACCGACGGAGGATACGATGGGCAGGATAACATTGCCTTTGCAAAAAAGAAAAATGTCAAACTGGTAACAACAGCATTAATCGGCAAAGAAGCACCTGATGTTCTGGCAGACTTTGAATTTAATGAAGATGGAAGAAAACCGCTTAAATGTGCAGCCGGACACGAACCGTCAGTCAAAGCTATACAAAATCAACCAGACAATGCAGGGTTTCATTGGACCGGAATCATTGTGCCGAATGCCCATACCGGGAACAGTGCCGCCCAAAGGTTTACAAAAAAATTGCAACTTTTATCACCTCAAAAAATGCATCTTCTGAAAAGCAAAACTCGGTAAAAGATTTAATATAATGCTTCCCACAATGCTGACTGCCAATGTGCAAATAACGGAAATATATTTACCTGCCACTACTGAAACTGCGTTTACAGGCATTGCTAACTGATATTTTTTCCAGCTTGCCTTTTCATCACTTGCAAAACTCATTATATTCTGCATACCTATTGTCATGGCAAGCATTACAGATGCAAACAGCCCCGCATAAACGCCGGTATTGACCATGAGTAATATAATTGCTCCAACTGCTATCAGAACCAGCTTTTTGTCAATACTCTTAAAGAAGATTGTAATATCTTTGTAAATCAAACCTTTCATGCTGCACCTCCTTTGATGTAAAAAAGCATAATATCTTCCAGTGTTGCATTATCGACTACAATATCTTTGTATTTGCGCCTTATCGCTTCTTTGTCACGGACAAGACACTCCACACTGACATTTGTAACCCTGTGGATAATATAATCATCCGGGGAAATGGAAGCAAACTTTTCCCTCCCGCACTTCACTATCCCAAAATGATAAACAAGGTCGTCTTTTTGTTCCTCAAAAATAATTTTGCCTTGATGAATCAAGATTACATAATCCGCAATCTTTTGTATGTCCGACGTAATGTGAGAGGAAAAGAAAATAGAACATTCCTCGTCCTGTATAAATTCTAAAAATAAATCTAACATTTCATCACGCACAACCGGGGCAAGCCCCGTAGTCGCTTCATCTAAAATCAACAACTTCGGTTTATGCGCCATAGCGCAGATAATGGATAACTTCATCTTCATGCCCTTTGAAAAAAAGCCTATTTGTTTTCTTTCAGGGATTTTGAATTTTTTTAAGTACTGTCTGTAAAGGCTGCTATCCCATGATTTATATATGCCGGACAGTATTTTTTCAATGTCTGACACATTAAATACATCATGGAAATTGCACTCGTCAAAAACAACGCCTATATTTTCCTTGACAGAAGAAATTGTATGTTCCATACCAAAAATCTGTATTTGCCCATTATCTTTTTTTAATTCATCAAGTATTAGGTTAATGGTCGTACTCTTACCTGCCCCGTTTTCGCCAATAAAGCCGACAATCCTGCCTTTCAGAACTTGAAATGAAACATGGTCTAACAAAAATTCGTCAAACTGTTTGCATAAATCCCGTACTAAAATGTTGTTTTTTCCATGTCCTCGCCTCCTGTTTATTCTTCGTAAAACAACTTTAGAATATTTGTCATTTGTTCATAACTGATTCCATGTGCTCTGCCGATTTCCGCAACCTTTTGTAACAATTCCTCTGCTACACGCAACTGTTCTT
>CAJUDY010000030.1 GCA_910584945.1 uncultured Lachnospiraceae bacterium
CCAGCAGGATGTAGCGCTCCGCCGCCTCAAAGAGCAGCTTGATGTAGTTCCATGCGAGTATCAGCAGGAGTATCAGCGCGATCAGGGCGACGGAGCCGCTGGCACATACGCCCAGGATGGTCAGCAGGACGGAATTGAAGTCCGCAAAGTTCAGGGGCGGCAGGTCTGATGAGAGTATCCACGCATAAGGAGTGCCCCCGACAGCGAGCACCATCTCCGTGATCTGGTCACAGTAGTAGATCAGGCCGATGAACAGGACGGAGCGGATGCTCAGCTTTATGGGGTCTTCCGCTTCCACCCCTGCCACCAGCCCGAAGTTCCTGAAGAGCTGCCACACCCAGTTTAAGAGGACGAGCCCTATGGCGGTTGCTACGAATATCCCGTACATGGTCTCCGCAGCGGGGAAGTAGCGCAGGAAAGTCCCCATGTCGCAGCCCAGGGCACCCAGTACCGAGGTGGAGATCAGGTCCAGCCCGTTCATCACCTGTTCGGCAATCCATTCCACGATGCCGTCAAGTATACCCATGGGTCATCCCCTCCCTTCCGTCAGCCGTTCCATTTCCCATCAGAGAAGAACGGTGTGACATAGGCAAGGATGAATCCCAGCCCGTTCAGGACCACCCACGAGATAGCGATGCGCTTGAGCCATGCCCGGGATTCGTCCACGGTCTTGCCTGATTTGGAGAAGTTCATCAGGAGCAGGGCGACGGATGCCGTGACGATGGCGGCGATGGTGGAGATGCCCAGGATCTTGCCGTAGACGTCCTTCATGATGGACTCCGCCTTGGACCACATATCCGATGCGAGCGCCTGGTTCGTCTGAAGGGCAAAGAAGTAGGCAAAGGCTGCCACACCCGTGATGATGTCCTGGTAAGGGATGCGGGGTTTCTTCTTTCCGGGAAGCGCGTTCCCTTTGTTCTGGTTTCTGTTTTCTTTGTTTTTCAATGAATTACCTCCTGTGAAAGTTAATGTGGCAGGAAAAACCGGCAGCCCCTGGAAGGCTGCCGGTTCCATGCCATGCAAAAGCATGATGTACGGTCTGCATAAAAACAGCACCTGCGGGTCTGCAGATGCCTGGAAAATGGAATGGATATGGGTGCAGGTACAATTTTGAGCATGACCATTATAGCATGGGCATTTTTACCTGTAAATCGCAATACAGTGCCAGTTTGCGCAATTTGTGCGCCAATCCGCTGCCAACCTGTCATTTCCCCTCCGGAAAGAACTTATCCAGCATTTCAAGGCAGTCTTTTGAGGTATACCCCCACAGGATGGAGCTGAGTGCCTGGACCGCTTCCGGACGCTTGCGGTAGTATGTCCTGGTGGAGATATTGGCTATATGGGGCCTCAGGTTCTCAATGATCTCATCCGTGTTCTGGAGCTGCTGGGGGGACAGGTAGCTGTAATAGAGTATCCAGTAATACTGTTCCCCGTGTTTGTGCTTGTTGCGCAGGATGTCCACTGCAGAGTTTAAGAGCGTCAGCATCTTGTTGCTGCGCTCGATGCTCTTTGCGTAGTCCTCCAGTTTCGAGCCGCCGATGTCTGCCCCGGCAAGGTAGATGGAGTCAAGGAACTCCTCAATGCTGCTTCCGTATTCGATCTCGAAGGTGCTCCTTACCTGCTGGACGGCAAGCTCCAGGTTCCAGACGGCATCCCGGTAGTTCTTAAGCAGCTTCCATGTGTCGTGGAACAGGGGGTTCTCCTGCTCTGATGGAATGTTCCTGTTTGGTCTTGTATTTGGCATGATGGTTTACCTTCTTTCTTCATTTTTTGTATCGGTTTCTGCGCCAGTCTGGCTGGTTGGTGTGGGTGGGTTATCCTCCGGCGGGCTGGCAGGGGAAAGCGTCAGCTCAAACCGGTAGGGCATCTTCCCGTCCGGGCAGGCGATCTGCAGGGAATACTTAACTATAGTTTCCTTGCAGTCGGATAAGGGATATAACTTATATAGGGTCCGGGGGCATTCACAGCACGAAACCCCTTGTGTCGCAAGGATTTGCGCCACTTTTTGGACGACTTCTTTCATGTGCGTTTTTGAAACGCTGGGGGACTGCTCTGAAACGCTGCTTTCTGCATCCATAATGGTGATCTGCTCATCCCTGATCGGTTCTGCTTCGGGAAGGGATGAAGCCTCCGGGATATGTATGGGAATCTGGAATGTCATGGAAATCTCCTCCTTGTCGATCATTACGTCACTGATATTGAACATGGTGGACAGGTAGCTGCACAGGTAGATGACGCTGCCATGCCTGCCGGTGAACGATACCAGTGAAAGGTATTCTTTGTCCTGTAGCTTATTTAAGGTGCGGCTCACTGTAGCCTTTGAGATGCCCCAGCGCAGGGCGAGGTCACTGAAGTTCGTCAGCGGGCTGCCGGTGCAGTTGCGGAAATAAACCACAGGTCCCAGCTCTGAACCCTGCACCTGCCCGTCGTTGTAGATGGCATGTACCCACAGGTCAAGCACGATGTCCATCTCCGAGCATTTCCCCATGCTGATCAGCTCATGGACGGCGGCAACCGGGAAAAAGAAAAAGCCCACATCCTTCAGACATGGGTAATTGTAGTCGAGCGCCGTGTTATGTTGCTTCCAGCCGTTGATGCTGAATTTGACCAGGTTGTTCCTGCCGAGCCGGGTATAGGTGATGTAGTTCTGTTCCTGCAGGAAATCCAGGATGGACAGCGCCTGGTGCTGGAAGCGTGTGCGGAACCATTCCGCCAGTTCTGAGGTCCTGCAGATCCACTCTCCCGGACCGACCAGATAGGAGATGCCTTCTATCCTGCGGTAGGAGGAGCGGAAGTTGGCATAGGAGCAGAGTGTCATGTAATAAAAAAGATAGGAGCTTCCGTTGGTACGGATGTCCCTATCTTCCATAAGGCTGCGGAGGAACTCACGGTAGATGCGGCACCGTGGGTAGTCCACAATTTGTTTTAGTTCTAATTGATAGTCCATAAATACCTCCTGAATTACAAAATGCCCCGAAGATAATCACGGGGCATTAGGCATAAATAATTGTTGTAACGCGATTGCTCTCTGTTGTATAATGTTGAAGCAGGAGAACATTGATTCGGTTTCTGATTTCATATGTATTGGCGATGCATGAAATCATGGTAGCATTACTTGAAGCAAGTGCATTTTATTGATAGGTTTTTCACATTGTAAAGGAAAGTCTGCCTATAAGAAACCGAATCCGAGTGCGGCTTTTTGAGCAACTGGGAAGAGGCCAAGAAGCTTCAGGAAGACAGCTACCAGAACCAGATTGCCTGGGCGGTGAGTATGGGGATTTTGTCCTATCTGGGGGAAGAAAACCAGTGAAAATATGGATCTTTATAAAATTATAAGAAAATCTACATAGAATATGAAAGAAAAGGATTGCCGATTCTGGTATCCTGTCATCAGAATTGGCACTGCAGAATTCTTAATTTAACAGGAGGGCAGGATGAGCATCAGAAGAAGGATGATCGAATATTCCAGGGGGAATGATCTTGATCGTTTCTGGAGATTATACCGGTGGCAGAAGAAGAGAGAAAGCGGGTTTCTGCATGATGTGCTGACTTTTTTAATGAGCCGCTGCGCGTACCGGCACGGAGGATACATCGGTCCCGATGCGGTGATCAAGGGAAGACCCACGCTTCCCCACGGACTTCAGGGGATCTTTATCTCCCGGTATGCCACCGTGGGAGAGAACTGCTGGATCTATCAAAATGTGACCATCGGGGAAGTGAAAAGAAAGGCGCCTGTGATCGGAGACAGCTGTCTGATCGGAGCTGGGGCGGTGCTTGTGGGCGGTATCCGGATCGGAGACCGGGTAAAGATCGGAGCGGGGGCCGTGGTCAGCACGGATGTGCCCGATGACTGTACGGTGGTCTCCCAGCCGGCCCGAATTTTTCCGACTTCCAATCTTTTTTCGGAAACATGACATGCCGATGCCGTGTTTTGCCTGATCGAATGGAACCATCAAAAAAAAGACGACAAAGGAACCAGCGGAGCGCGGCTTTGAAGAGTGCTTAAATGACAGTATGGACCAGGCAAAGGTGGAGATCTATGTGGGCTGAAAAGCAAAGAAAATCAGTAATACAGGCTGGGCAGATATGCAGCTTCTCCTTTTAAGGGGAGGCTGTTTTTGCGCGGTTTCGGTTGTAAAATCCAAAAGAATCGGCTATACTTTTGATTTAGAAAGAGTGAAAATGCGAACTCTGACAGGAGGAATGAAGGATGAGCAGACAGGATACCAATCAGAACATGCAGATATCAGAAGAAGCCAGAAGGCAGTCTGATCTGTGGAAGTCAAAGATCGAGGAAGGTCTCCGGGAGGTGCAAAAGCTTCGGGAGCAGTTACATCCGGCGGAGTTTCCTTCCGGATTATGGGAGCAGTACCAGGGAGCTTACGGAGACGTGCGGGAGGACGTGGCGTTCCTCTTTTGCCCGGAGGAGCTGATTCCTGAGACGCCGAAGCTTCGGAGGCTGGACCGTGAGGAGAAGAGCGACTATGAGATTATCTTTGATAATCTGTGTGAGAACCTGACCCATCAGCTTAGCTTTTACGACGCCACCTGCCTGGCCATGCCCTATCTGGTGCTTCTTCTGGAGAAGAAACGGCAGGCCGGGGACTATGAGTGGCAGAAAAAGATCCTCTCGGCGGCGGGGGATGTACTGGCCACAGATATTCCCTACTGCGGGGGCAGCGCTAAGGCCGGGCTGCCGGAAGCAGTGACGGAAAGTTATGGGAAGAGTGTGGAACTTCTTACGGAGATGACGAAGGAATTTTTAAAGGAGAATATGGAGCGTCTGAAAGGGGAGGACCCGGGCTGGCTTCAGTATTTCTGCACGGATCTTCTGGCGATTTTAGGAGACCGGGAGGCGGCCTTTCAGATGCTGATCGGAGCGTGGGAGCAGTGCCCGGTGGCCTGTCCCGAGTGCGGGTATTTTGATGAAGAGATGGAAGCCGACGGCTTCTACGACAAAGAGCAGTTAAAAAAGATCACGCCGGCAGAATCCGTGATCGGCCAGTGGGACAAGGAGAGCTACGACGATACGTATGTATGGTTCAGCAATCTGGTACACGATCTGGGCGCGGAGGATGCGTGGAAGGTGTCTTACTACTATGGGACCTTCACTTGTCCGGAATGCGGCAGTAAGGGGATTCTGCTGGACTGGATGAAAGAGACAGACGAATGAGACAGGAATATGGCAATGATATTTTCTACCACTATACGGATTTTCAGGCGCTGGACGGAATCCTCAGTCATGCTCAGCTTCGGGTAAACAATGTCCTGAATATGAACGATGCGGCGGAGATGCGTCATTTTATGAAGGGTCTAAGAAATGCAGTGGTGAAACGGCTGGAGGATGAGGGAGAGAAGATCCATGCCCGGAATGTCCGGGAGCTCTTTGAAGAAGAGCTGGAGAAGGAATTCTTCTACTCTGCCTATGCGGCCTGCTTTTCCTTCTACCGGGACGACGCGGCTCAGTGGGAGCGGTACGGGAATCGTGGGAGAGGGGTCTGCATTGCCTTTCATGGGGATCTGCTGCAGATGATGGTGGAGGGCAATCTGTCCCTTCATCAGGTGTTCTACCAGGATGATATGACCGGACACAAGCTGGTGGAAGTGTTCTATCGGCTGGTGATGGAAGGGGAAGAACTCTCCGTGGACAATCCGAAGATCAAGAAGGCCATGAATGACGCCTGGATCTGCTCGGTGGTGTACAAGCACCCTTCCTTTTCCTCCGAGCATGAAGTGCGTCTGATTATCTATCCCTATGAGACGGATTATTTTGATGTAAAGCCCTGCTATCATGTGACTACGGAACGGATCAAAAAGTACTATCCCCTGGATCTGATGGCCATGTGCAAAAAGGTGGGGGTAGGCCTGGAAGATCTGATCACGGAGCTGATCATCGGACCGGAGTCCACCCAGTCCACGTCGATTCTGCAGGATTATCTTAAGGACCACGGTCTCCACAGGCTGGCCGGTCAGGTGTCTTCTTCCAGCTGTCCCCTTCGGAGGCCGCCCACATGAGCGGTCGGGGAAAATCTTTTCATCGGAACAGCGATCTGGTAGGCGGCCCCATCACCAGAACCATGCTGCTTTTCGCTTTTCCCATGATTCTGGGAAATCTTCTGCAGCAGCTTTACAACGTGGCGGACACTCTGATTGTGGGGCAGTTTCTGGGGGCGGACGCCCTGGCAGCCGTCGGTTCCGCTTATACGCTGATGACGTTTCTGACTTCTATCCTTCTGGGACTTTGCATGGGAAGCGGCGCGGTATTCTCCATTCGTCTGGGCGAACAGGATGAAAAGGGGCTCCGGGAGAGTATCCTTCATGCGTTTCTGATGATCGCACTGCTGGCGGTGATATTGAATGCAGCAGTATTCCTGCTCATAGATCCCATTCTGTATTTCCTTCGGGTTCCCTCCGGAATTTATGGGATGATGAGGGAATATCTCTGGATCATCTTTCTGGGAATACTGGCAACCTTTTTGTACAATTTTTTCGCCTCTCTTCTGCGGGCGGTGGGCAATTCCGTGGTTCCTCTGTACTTTCTGGGAATCTGCGCGGTGCTGAATATTGTGCTGGATCTTTTGTTTGTGATCCGGTTCGGCTGGGGGGTGGCGGGAGCGGCTGCCGCTACCGTGATCTCTCAGTATGTCTCCGGAGCGGGGCTTTTTCTATATACTTTTTTGGTCTTTCCGGAGTATCGGATTTTTTCCGGCCCCGTCAGACTTAGGAAAAAGGTGTTCCGGGAGATCACCCAATTCTCCCTTCTGACTTGCCTGCAGCAGTCGGTGATGAATCTGGGGATTTTGATGGTGCAGGGGCTGGTCAACAGCTTTGGAACTTCGGTCATGGCTGCTTTTGCCGCCGCGGTGAAGATCGATTCTTTTGCCTATATGCCGGTGCAGGATTTCGGCAATGCGTTTTCCACCTTTATTGCCCAGAATTACGGGGCCAGAAAGAAGGAACGCATTCAGGCAGGGATCAGAAGCGCCGTGGTCTGCGCCGTGGTTTTCAGCCTGGCGGTCAGCCTGCTGGTGTTCGTGTTCGCGGAACCGCTGCTTCTGCTTTTTATCAAGCCGGAAGAGACGGCGATCCTGGCGATCGGTGTGCAGTATCTGCGGATTGAGGGTGCGTTCTACTGCGGGATCGGCTGCCTGTTTTTGCTGTACGGACTGTACCGGGCGGTGGAGCGGCCGGGAATGTCGGTGGTTCTGACAGTCTGCTCCCTTGGGACCCGGGTGCTGCTTGCTTACCTGTTGTCCGGGATTCCGTCGGTGGGCGTCGTGGGAATCTGGTGGTCCGTGCCCATCGGGTGGTTCCTGGCGGACGCCGCGGGCTTCTGGTATTACAGGAGGAAGCGCAGCACCCTGCTCCCATGGTAGATCAAAGGACTATCTGTCCCACTTGTCACACAGCGAGTTGATCTGATTCGTAAACTTGGTCAGATCTTTGTTGGCTCCGCCCTCGTTGTGGTAGATAACCTGCATGAGCCGCTTGCCTGCCTCCAGAAGTCTGGTGAAGACGTCGGACTTGCGTTTGACGGCCGGTTTCTCCGGAGCAACCAGAACCGGTGTGCCTTCCTTGATCCACACGCCGGCAGCCAGATCGTAGAGGCTGCCGCTGAAGGGCGCGCAGGCGGGAATCTTACATTCCTCGTTCAGGCAGGCGGTAAAATCCTCGCAGGTTTCGTCTTCTCCGTGGACGACGAATACGGTCTGAGGCGCGGGAGAGAAGGCTTTGATCCATTTGAGGAGGCCCTCCTTATCCGCGTGTCCGCTGACCCCTTCCAGTTTTAAGATCTCCGCCTGAACTTCAATAGTCTCGCCGAAGAGCTTCACATACTCTGCGCCTTCGAGGATCGCCCGGCCCAGAGTTCCCGCAGCCTGGAAGCCCACGAACAGAACCGTACACTCCGAACGCCACAGATTGTGCTTTAAGTGATGCTTGATCCGGCCGGCTTCACACATGCCGGAGGCGGAGATGATTACTTTGGGCTGGGCGTCGAAGTTGATGGCCCGGGATTCATCGCTGGACACGGCCAGGTGGAGATTCCGGAAACGGATGGGATTGATGCCGGCGTTGATCAGCGCCATGGCCTCGTCGTCAAAGCATGCCCGGAAGTTCTTGTTGAAGATGGAAGTCGCTTCAATGGCCAGCGGGCTGTCCACATACACCGGGAAATCGATGTTTACCAGATTCCGCTCCTTGATCTCCCGGATAAAGTACAAAAGCTCCTGAGTACGTCCCACGGCAAAGGCCGGGATCACCAGGTTGCCGCCCCGGCTTAAGGTCCGTCGGATGACGTCCGCCAGCCCGCTGACATGGTCCGGCGGCACATTGTGCAGGCGGTTGCCGTAGGTGGACTCCATCACCACATAGTCAGCCTCGTCGGTGTACTGCGGATCTTTGATCAGCGGACGGTTGGGGTTCCCCACGTCTCCGGAGAATACGATCTTCTTCTTCGTCCCCTCCTCGTCGATCCAGATCTCGATGGAGGCGGAGCCCAAGAGGTGCCCCACATCCCGAAAACGCACCTGAATCCCCGGGCAGAGTTCGATCTTCTGCTCGTAGCCGCAGGGATGGAACAGGCTGATGGCGCCCAGCGCATCGTCCATGGTGTAGAGCGGAACGTATTCTTCGCCGCCGGAACGTTTTGCCTTCCGGTTACGCCATTCAGCCTCGAATTCTTGAATGTGCGCGCTGTCCCGAAGCATGATGTTGCACAGATCGTTGGTGGAGAAGGTGGAAATGATCTCTCCTTTAAAACCGTTCTTGTAAAGGACCGGCAGCCGTCCGGAATGATCGATATGGGCATGGGTCAGAAGCACAAAGTCGATCAGGTTATCCGGAACCGGAATGTCCTGATTTACATAGACGTCCTTTCCCTGCTCCATACCGCAGTCAATCAGGATGTGTTTGCCGCAGGCTTCCAGATAGTGGCAGCTTCCGGTCACTTCGTGGTCGGCTCCTACAAATCCAAGTTTCATAAGATATCCCCCTTTTCAGTTAAAATGTACGCGGTTTGTATATCTTTATCATACCAATTAACGGAAAGATAATCAATCAAAATCCGCGGAAATCTTTCACTTGTGAAGAGGAAGCTTCCGTGATAGAATGAAGCAATCATGAGATAGAAAAAGAGAGGAAACGATCCATGTTTACAGCAGACAACTGGCAGGATTATGAGGTCATCGACACTTCCAAAGGGGAGAAGCTGGAGCGGTGGGGGGATTACCTTCTGGTGCGCCCGGACCCTCAGGTAATCTGGAATACAGAGAGAAGACACCCGGGCTGGAGAAAACGGAACGGACATTACCACCGAAGCGCAAAGGGCGGAGGAGAGTGGGAATTTTTTGATCTCCCCAGGCAGTGGAGCATCTCCTACCCGAAGCTTGGGCTGACCTTTCATCTAAAGCCCTTCAGCTTTAAGCATACGGGGCTTTTTCCGGAGCAGGCGGCGAACTGGGACTGGTTCTCGGAGAAAATTCGCACCGCCGGCCGGCCAGTCAAAGTGCTGAATCTGTTCGCCTACACCGGCGGGGCGACGCTGGCGGCAGCGGCGGCGGGGGCAAAAGTCACCCATGTGGACGCATCCAAAGGCATGGTTGCCTGGGCGAAGGAGAACGCGAAAAGCTCCGGCCTTAAGGAGGCGCCGATCCGGTGGCTGGTGGACGACTGCCAGAAGTTCGTGGAGCGGGAGATTCGAAGGGGCAATCGTTATGACGCGGTGATCATGGACCCGCCTTCTTACGGCAGAGGACCAAAGGGGGAGATCTGGAAGATCGAAGACGCCATCCATCCGCTGGTGAAGCTGTGCGTGCAGCTTTTGAGCGACCGACCGTTGTTCTTCCTGATCAACTCCTACACCACGGGCCTGCAGCCGGCGGTACTGGCCTACCTTCTGGGGACGGAGCTTCGGGCTTTTTCGGGCAGGGTCGACGCCCAGGAAGTGGGGCTTCCGGTCACGGAAAGCGGCCTCGTTCTCCCCTGCGGCGCCAGCGGAAGATGGGAAATATAAAAAAATGAGTATAATTTCCTGATTCTGGGAATATATATGTAAGGAATGGTATTTTTGAGGAATCAGGAGATTAAGAAAAGATGAGACATCTTTGTAAATGGTCTGCGCTGGGGATCTGTATGGTGCTGGCGCTTCTGACCTTGCTGCTGGTACTGCCGGGACTTCTGGGAATCCATCCCCTGCTGGTGCAGAGCGGCAGTATGGAACCGGAATATCCGGTAGGCAGCGTGATCTACGTAAAATCGACAGAGGGAGCTTCCCTTGCGGAGGGGGATGTGGCAACCTTTTATCTGCCGGACGAAGAGACGCTGGTCACCCACCGGATCGTCCGGGTAGACGAAGAAAAAGAAGAGATCTATACAAAAGGAGACGCCAATGAGCTGGAGGATGGAGCGTCCACGCCATTTTCCATGATTGTGGGGACGCCCATTCTGTGCATTCCCAACCTGGGCTATCTGGCAGGTTATCTGTCAAGCGCCGCGGGGAAAGTGGGCATCATTCTTCTGGTGATCCTGGTCTGCCTCCTGTCCTGGATGGAAGGGGCTCTGATTCAGGAACAGAAGGAGGCGGGCAGCCTGTGAAAAAGAAAAAGATCCTGGCGGCAGGCGCGCTTGGATGCCTTCTACTAACGGTGGGAATCGGAATGACGGTTCTGTCGTTCTGGAGACAGAGAGAGACCATCAGCGCCGCGTCCATGGAACCGATCCGGCTGGAAGTCTGTTTCCTGGACGGTGACGGAGCGTACGAGGGGGAGCAGGTAACCGGACTTCTGCCCGGAGAGGCGGCCACGCGCGGTACGGCTGTTATTCTGGATGGGACATCCCCGGAAGCCAGTATCCGGGTAGAACTCTCCTTCGGAGGCGCGTTATCGCCGACGGACGGGGAGCAGGAGACAGAACGGAAGGAGCGTCTGCGGCGGATCAGGGAGTTGGAAGACGGGATCTGCTTTGCAGATGGATGGCAAAGAGGCGAGGACGGATATTACTACTATCAGAAGAAAGTGCCGCCGGGAAGCATGCTCACCGTCTACGAACAGGTCGTGATTCCGAAGAGCTGGGACAACGACATTGCGGAGCAGGTCTTTACCATCGAACTCTCGGCGGAAGCGGTCCGCTGGGATCACCTGGAGCCGTGGCTTTTGGAGGGACAGGCCATCGTAAGCTGGGAGCATCAAAAACCATAAAAAAACCGCCGGAATGTTCCAGAGAGGAATCATTTCGGCGGTTTACGCGTTCGTTATGATTTATGCCTGTTCTTTTTTCACTACTCTGCTTAAGAGGAAGGAAAGAACGATACAAAGAGCGGCAGCGACCATGGCGTAAGCCCAGGTCATGTTGTATCCGGTTCTTCCATAGTTGTCCATCCAGCTTCCTACCAGCGTGTACATGAACATATCCGGCATGTATCCGAGAGCGGAGGAGATACCGGACACACGTCCGCTTAACTCCAGCGGAATGCCCGCATCCTGGTGAACGGCGAAATACTGGCTGCGGACAGCATAGATGAAGACCAGTCCCAGGAAGAAGTTCGCGATCACGGCTCCGCATAAGGACGCGTTGCCCGGAAGCACGATGTAGGCGCCGAAGGACACGATCAGTCCGATGCAGCCGCCCACGATGACCTTGATCCGGGAGTGCAGCTTATCCGCGAGGAAACCGCCGAAGATGCCGCCGGCTCCCTGCAGGAGGTAGCGGATACCGCCCAGGGTAGCGGCCGAGGTGGCCGTCAGTCCGTAGAACTGCTGGGCATAGGTGGTGACATATCCGATCAGCCCGTAGACACTGTAGGCGGTAAAGATGATCCCCACCAGAATCCATACTTTGGGAATCAGCAGGCACTTGAAGAGTCCTTTGGTGACCTCCAGGACGGACTCCGCATTTTCTTCTTTTTTCGTGTCTTCAATAAAGATAAAGTTCAGAACGCCGATGATGATGACGACGATGGAGCACAGGCGGATGGCCGCGGAAGCTCCTGCCACCTCATTGGTATAGCGGGCGAAAGCGGCGGTCATGCCGAATACCAGCAGCGCGTTCAGGATGCCCCTAAGACCCTCCTGAAGTCCGAACAGACGGCCCTGTTCTTCTTCTGTACCGAGCATACGGGTTGCCTTGATGCAGGCCGACCAGTAGGTAATGATGGTGGAGATCCCCATGAGGATGAAGATCAGCCGGCTGACGTTGTAGCCAGGGAAAGTGGAAAACCACAGTCCCAGGACGCCTGTGGCCAGGAAAGAAAAGGTCAGAAGTTTTCTCGCTGAAAACTTATCGGCGATGGCTCCGCCGATAAAGTAAGAAAAAGTGGCCATCGTTGCGTACCCGGAGGACAGCATACCCATCTGCGCATTGGTCAGTCCCATGGCATTCTGGATCGGTACATAAAAGGTTTCCCGAATATAAGGTAATTGGAAGATGATTCCGGCGCCGGCAGCCAGAAGAAGCAGCGTGCCGTATTTTTTGATAAAAGCCTTGTCCATAACAAGTAAACCCTCCTTAAAAATGATGAAGTGAATGTTGGGAATGGTTCCGTCTGCATGCTGCAGTCATGCGCCTGGAATCGAATGCACCGGATCGGACGAACCTTTCCAAATGCATAAAAAAAGAGAGAAATAATGCCGCCTGGCGTTACTTCTCTCTGCTCTCTGGTAACTGGCTTAATCATAAATGATATGTGTAAAAAAGTCAATAGAAAATGAATCAAAAGAAAAATCATGTTAAAAATGCACAAAAACAGAAACGGAAAAATATGAAATATCCACAATTGACAAATGCTTCCGGAGCGTTTACACTAAAGGCAGTTACCGAAAGAGACGATGAGAGAAAAGTAACGGACAGGTGTATACTGCGCCTGTTTGGTTTACTTTTCTTTTTTTGTTCCCATTTTCAGGGAAACTAATCGCGCGCAAAGGTCTCTTCTTCGGTCGGGCAGTAAAAAGACATAATAAAAGAAGAAGACTCAGAAAGGAGCTAGGAAGAGGCAATGGCAATTATTTCAAGAGAACAGATTGTGGAAGGTTTGGTAAAAATCCTGGGACAGGATCGGGTAATCACGGACGAGAAGGTGTTAAAGGAAAGCAGTGTGGACCGTTATCGAAAATACGAGCAGGTGTGTGAAGTGTACACGCAGCCGATTCCCGCCGCGGTGGTGAACGTCATGAGCGCGGAGGAAGTGTCGGAGGTCTTAAAGTTTGCCAACGAGAATGAGATCAATGTGGTTCCCAGGACCGGACACTCCGCGATCGAGGGCGGACTGGAGACGGCTCTTAAGGATTCGGTGGTCATCGACGGCTCCGGCATGAACAAGGTGCTGAAGGTAGATACCTATAATATGCAAGTGACCTGCCAGTGCGGCGTTCCGCTTCAGGCGCTGGACGATATGCTGAGAGAGAAAGGCTATACGACCGGTCACTCGCCCCAGTCCAAACCGCTGGCGCAGATGGGCGGCCTGGTGGCGACTCGAAGCATCGGACAGTTCTCCACGCTGTACGGCGGCATCGAGGACATGATCGTCGGCCTGGAGGCGGTATTCCCCAACGGAAAGATCTGCCGGATTAAGAACATTCCCAGACGTGCGGCAGGGCCGGATATCCGCCATATTATCTGCGGCAACGAAGGCGCCATCTGCTTCATCACGGAAGTGACCATGAAGCTCTACAAATGGCAGCCGGAGAACAACCGCTATATCGGATATAAGCTGGATGATCAGTATATGAAGCTTGGCTTTGACTGCTTAAGAGAGGTCATGGTGGCAGGGTACCGCCCGTCCTTCGCGAGACTCTATGACGCGGCTGACGCCAACATGCATTTCAGCGGATGGCTGGAAGAGGGCAAAGCGATCCTGATCTGGATGGCGGAAGGTCCCGCGAACATCACGCCGGCCATTGAGGCGGGCATCAAGGAGATGATGTCCAAACATCCGGAACTGGAAGAAGTCAACCCGGCGCTGATCGAAAAATGGTACGAAGGACTGAACTGGGGACCGGAGCAGATTGCCGAGGAGGCCGAGGAGATCAAAGCCACCCAGAACATCGGCATCACCACCGAGGTGTCCGGAAGCTGGGACAACATCTATGAGATCTACAAGACCTCCTGCGACCGGATTCTGGCGGAGGTGCCGGATATGACCCTGATGGGCGGTCATTCTTCTCACAGCTATATCAACGGAACCAATATGTATTTTGTGTACTACTACAATATCGTGGACTGTGCGCCGGAAGAAGAGATCAACAAATACCACGACCGGATCAATCAGATCATCTGCGAGCAGGTGTTAAAATACGGCGGGTCCATCGTCCATCATCACGGCCTTGGAAAAGCGCGTGCAAAATACGTGACCCAGGAATACGGTTCTTCCTATTATATGCTGAAGACCCTGAAGCAGGCCTTTGATCCGAACGGAATCATGAATATGGGAACGTTGATTCCGCTTAGAAAATAAAATGATGTTTTAGGATTGCGGGAGCATGAAATGCGGAGCAATCCGTGGTATCACAGTTAAAATAAAAAGAACGATTCACCCTGAGGCCACGCACTTCCTGCGTGGCTTAAGGAGAATCAGATTTCGTACAGGAGCTGTTTATGAGAATATTGGGATGCTTTAAGGCGGTCCCGGCTTTCGATCTTCTGCGGGAAGAGGATTGGGTGGCGGACGACCGGTTAAGAGTCGATACAGAATACGTGAAGCTGGAGTGGAACTGTTTTGATGAAGGCGCGCTGGAGATGATGCGGAAGCTTCCGGAGCGTTCCGAAGGCACGGGTGCTGTCTTTGAGCTGGATGCGCTGACTGTAGGGAAGAAAAAAGCGGACAGCTTTCTGAAGCTTCTGTACGCTCTGGGATTCTCCCACGCCGTGCGGGTGGAGGCGGAAGAAGGGGCGTATGCGCCGCCGGAACTTGTGGCGGAGTTGATCGCCGCTTATGTCCGTCGGGAAAAAGAAGACCGGGCCTATGACGCAGTCGTCACAGGGGTGCAGAGTGCGGACGGGAGTCACAAAAAGACGCCATATCTCTTGGCAGAGCTTCTTCACTGGCCCTGCATCAGCCAGGTGATCAGTATAGAGCCCGCAGAAAAGGGATGCCTGAAGGTGATAAGCCAGGTCTTCGGAGGGGAGAAGACCCAGCTCGTTCGTCTTCCCTGCGTGCTGGCGGTGGGGAACGCTCCCTGCGCCTATCTGCGGGTGCCGACACTGAAAGACAAGATGCGGCTGGGAAACCGTCCCATCGAGTATCTTGCTCCGGAAGCGCTTCTTGCAGATGCGGCCGCATACCGGGATCGGGGAGAGAAGCTGCTTGGACTTCGCCCGGTGGACCGAAGCAGGGACACGGTGCAGATCGAAGGCGGGAGCCCGGAGGAAAAGGCAAGGATTTATTATGAACAATATCTGAAAGGCAGGCTTTTGAAGTTGTGAGATATCATTTTATCATAGATCTTGGCAGTCCGGATGTCCGAAGACAGATGGAGGAGCAAAAAGGATTCGCCGAAAGATATTTCAGGGGCATGGAGGAAGGGGAGGCGATCCTTCTTGGCACAAAGCCCGGCCTTGCCTCCGGCCTGAGGCAGGGGCACGCAAAAGAGGCGGTGGCGGCGGTCCTTGAGGATGACGGGGCGGAAACGATTTTAAAAGCGCTGGAATCCTTGGTCTGTCCGGAAGATCTGTATCTTTTTTCCGGTGAGGAGTCGAACGCGGCTCTTGCCGTGCGTCTGGGAGTGCGGACCGGGGGAAGCGCCTCCAACGGCGTCCACGGGATACTGGCGGGAGCGGACCAAAAACTCGCCGTAAAGCGCATGATGTACGCCAACCATATGGAAGCCGTGTGCGATCCGGGAGAGCCGCCCTTTTTCTTCACCATGGCAAAGGGATCGGACCGGGCGGAGCTGACCGGGGGGCCGTTCTATATCCAAAGGGAGACCTATACGCCTTCGGCTGCGGATCACATCCTGTCGGAAACCTATTGGACGGGAGAAGAGGCAAACGGACTGAAGGACAGCCCGGTGGTCGTCGCCGCCGGCCGGGGGATCGGCGGTCCCGGAGGGATGGATATCCTTAGAAACCTGGCGGAGGCCCTTGGAGGGACCGTCGGGGCAAGCCGTCCGGTGGTTATGAATGCCTGGGCGCCCATGGAAGAGCTGCTGGGCGTGTCCGGGATGTTTGTGCAGCCTGAGATCTGTATCACAGCCGGGGCGTCCGGAGCGGCGGCGTTCAGTGCGGGAATTGAGAAAAGCAGATGGATCACGGCCGTCAACAAAGACAAGGAGGCGCCGATCATGAAGATGGCGGATGTGGCGATTGCGGAAGACTATGAGCCGTTTGTGAAGGCGCTGGAGCGCTTGATCAGAGAAGAAGAGTAAGAGGAGAGAGCATGGGGCAGAGTATCATTCCAATGAGCAAAGTGTATCAGGAGTACCTGGTGGACGAGTCCAAGTATACCGGAGAGGCAGAGAGTATCTCCTTTCCGGAGACAGAAGAGGAACTGCTGGAGATTCTGAAAGAAGTAAGAGAGGCGGGCGTACCCGTTACGATCCAGGGGGGGAAGACCGGGATCACCGGCGGAAGCGTGCCCGAGGGAGGGCATATCTTAAATCTTTCCCGAATGAACCGGGTGAAGGACAGCTGGCTTTGTGAGGACGGGACCGGGCGGATCGTGGTGGAACCGGGACTGAATCTGATGGAACTTCAGAAGGAAAGCTTTGCCCGGTTCCGGAAGGAAGCCTTATACTGGCCGGTGACGCCCACAGAGACCTCTGCCACGGTAGGCGGCGTGGCAGCCACGGGCGCTCAGGGAATCACCCGGCTCCTGTACGGCGACAGCAGAGCCTATATCGAGAAGATCCGGGCGGTCGACGGCAGAGGACGTGTATTGGAACTTGCAGAACCGGAAGCGCTTGACGCCTTTCTGGGAAAGGAAGGAATCACCGGTGTCATCACGGAACTGACGCTGATTCTGATCCCGTGTCCCGAGGAGCTTTGGGGGATTCTCTTTTTCTTTGGGGAAGAACGGGGCGCACTGAAGTTCATAGAGGCGATGGAGCCTTTCGTGCCGCGGGAGAAAAGCGGCGAGGGCGCCAGAATCGCTTCGGCAGAGTATCTGGACGGGGAGATTCTGGCTATGATTGAGGCGAGAAAGAGCACCATGAGCAGGATTCGGGAGCTGCCGGAAGTGACTCCGGGTACAGGCGGAGCGGTTTATGTGGAGCTTCACGGTTCCGAGGACGGGATCGAGGAGATCGCCGGAGTTTTGATGGAGCTGGCGGCGGAGTACGGAAGCGACCCGGACACGGCGTGGGCAGTGTCAGGAAGCGGCGAGGTGGAGAAGCTTCACGCCTTCCGGCATGCCGCGCCGGAGACTTGCAATTTGTTTATCGAGGAGGCCCGCCAAAAGGACCCCCGGATCACGAAGCTGGGGACGGATATGCAGACCAAAGGCAGCGGACTGTGGGAGCAGGTATCCGGGTATCGTAAGGATCTGGAGGCCGCGAAACTTGAGGGCTGTATTTTTGGTCATGGGCTGGAGGGACATCTCCATATCAATCTGCTTCCGGACTCTTATGAGTCCTATGAGGCGGGAATCCGGCTCTTTCGCACCTGGGCGGAAAGGGTGCGGGCGGAGTCGGGGACCGTGCTTATGGAGCATGGGGCCGGCAAGCTGAAAAGCCGGATCTACAGGGACTGTCTGGCAGAAGCCTACCGGGAAGAGAACCGAAGGCTGAAAGATGCTTACGATCCCGAGAGACGATTGAACCAGGGAAACCGTTTTACGGCTGAGAAAGCAGGTGAGGCATGAGGATTGCGGTGTGTATGAAGCAGGTGCCGGGGGTCTCCGAGGGCAGTATGGACCCGGAGACCGGCGTGCTGATCCGGACCGGGTTAGAAGCAGTCACCAACCTTTATGACCGGTCGGCCCTGGAGGCGGCGCTTCAGGTCAGAGAACAACAGGGCGGAGAGATCCACGTGTTCACCATGGGGCCCGCAAAAGCGGAAGAGGTGCTGCGGGAGGCCTATGCCATGGGTGCGGACGAAGGGTATCTGATCAGCGACCGGGCGTTCGGCGGCGCGGATGTGCTGGCAACCTCGTATACGCTGATGCAGGCCATCCGTTCTGTCGGCGCTTTTGACCTGATTCTTTGCGGCAGGCAGACCACCGACGGGGATACGGCGCAGACCGGGAGCGCCCTGGCGGCATGGCTGGGCTGGCGGCAGCTTAATTGGGTGACCGGGTTTTGGGTGAAAGAAAGCCAGATCCAGGCAGACTGCAGGATGGACGGACGGACAGCAACGGTGACAATCCCGCTTCCCTGCGTGGCGATGGTGGAGAGAGACGGGTTTCTCCCGCGGATGCCTTCCTTAAAGCTTCGGATGCAGGCACGGAAAAAGCCGGTGAATATGATTTCTCTGGCGGATCTTGCAGATCCTGATCCAAAGCACTATGGGCTTAAGGGCTCTGCCACCAGAGTGAAGAAAATCTTTGCCCCCAAAGGCACAGAAAAAAAGGAGCTTGTATATCAAAGCGGGGCCGAGGGAGCGGTATATATTCTGGGACTGCTTCGGGAACCGGGACAGGAGGCGGGAACATGAATCAAGGAAAAAAAAGCGGGTGGAGCGGGATTCTTGTATATCTGCAGTGTCTTGGGGGGCTCCTTCATCCTTCGGGTCCGGAGCTGATCGGAGAAGCCCGGAGACTGGCCGCTCAGTCGGGAGAGCCGGTATGGGCGCTTGGCATCGGCAGCCATATGGACCGGGTGCAGGAAGCACTTCAGGGCTATCCGGTGGACCATGCTTTTTTGTATGAGACAGACGAGGTGTTTGAACCCTGCCGCTACGCGTCGCTTGTGTCGGCCTGCATCCGGCAGCAGAGTCCCTCGGTGGTGCTGGTGGGAGGGACGCTGGAGGGAAGGGCCCTGGCGCCGAGGCTTTCTGTAGAATTCCGGACCGGATTGACGGCCGACTGTACGGAGCTTGACATGGAAGCAGGCGGGAATCTTATCCAGACCCGTCCGGCCTTTGGGGGCAACGTAATGGCAAGCATCCTGACGGAGCACAGCAGGCCCCAGTTCGCAACCGTGCGTCCGGGGGTGATGGAGCCGGCGATAAAGAGAGGGGGACTTTCGGTCTCCTGCCGGATCGAGCGCGTTCCGAAAGAAGCAAAAGCTGTGGAGATCCAGGTGAAGGACTGGGAAAAGCCGCCGGTCTCCATCGCCGACAGTTCTTTCCTGGTGGCCGCAGGACGGGGGGTAAAGAAGAAAGAAGATCTTACCATGCTGTACCGGCTGGCAGAGGTGCTGGGCGGAGAGCTTGCCTGCAGCAGGGCGCTGGTAGAAAAGGGGTGGATGCCGCCGGAGCGGCAGATCGGAATCTCCGGCAATTCGGTCCGTCCGGAGTGTCTTCTGACTTTGGGCATCTCCGGCACGGTACAGTTTATGGCGGGGATGAGGCAGGCAAAGCGAATCATCGCGGTCAACTCCGATCCCCGGGCGCGGATCTTTGAGGCTGCCCATCACCCAATCTGCGCAGATCTGTACGAAATCGTACCAGAATTGATCCGGCGTGTGGAAAAAGGAAGTCAGTAATCAAGATGCGGAACTTCAACAGGAGGTATATGAATGCAGGAATCGACAAAGAAGAGATTTTTGGAGGCGACGGAAGCATGTCCGGTTATCCCGGAGATTAAGAACGATGAGTGGCTGAAGGCTCTGCCGGAATCAGATTCCGGGATTGCATATATCGTGTACGGGGATATCTGCAGCATTGCGGATATTGTGGACCGGGTGAAGGCGGAAGGAAAGCTGGCCATCGTACACATTGACCTGATTGTGGGTCTTTCCACCAAGGAAATCTGTGTGGATTTTATTAAGAAATATACGAAGGCGGACGGGATCATCAGCATGAAACCGGCGATGATTCGGCGCGCCAACGATCTGGGCTTTCTGACCATCCAAAGATTTTACATGATCGATGGACTTACCTACGCCAACATATCCAAATACGTCAAAAACTGCAATCCCGATATCGTGGAATTCATGCCGGCAGGGCTTGCCAAGGTGATGAAATACCTGGTGGAGACCATCGACAAGCCGGTGGTGGCCACGGGGCTGTCCCAGGATTTTGAGGATGTGATGGCGGCCTTGAAAGCCGGCGCGATCGCCGTGGCGACGTCGAACAAGGAGCTGTGGGATTGCTGAAAAAAGATATTGGTAAAATGTCACAAAAACGACAGCCGATATTTGAACATTATTACGAGATTGACAATGGACAGAATCCGATTTATAATACAGACAGTTACAAAAAGAGTGAAAGAGAGAGTAACTTTTATCTGTGAAAGCAGGTGAAGGTTGCTCTTTTTTTGTCTTTTGTCAGGCGCGCGAGCAGAGGACGCTCTTTTGAACAGCCGAACATAAAACCTAAGGAGGAGCAAAAAAATGCTGAATATCAATGATTTTTCCATGGACTTTTTTTCACTGAAAGGAAAGAACGCGATTGTAACCGGAGGAAACAGCGGCCTTGGGCAGGCTTTTGCCCTGGCGCTTGCCAAAGCGGGAGCGAATATCTTCACCTTCGCTTTTGTGGACGACGACGGGACGACGAAAAAGCTGATCGAGGACTGCGGAGTCAAATACACTTTCATGCAGGGAGATCTGACGGAAGACGGGATGTGCGACAAGATCGCGGAAAAATGTGTGGAGACCTACGGAAAGATCGATATCCTGGTTAACTGCGCGGGGATCTGCAAGATCGCGGATGTGCTGGACTTTGGCAGAGCAGAGTGGGACCCCATGATCGCCATCAACTTAACCGGCGCATTTGATTTAAGCCACGCGGTGGCCAAATATATGATTCCTCAGAGAAGCGGAAGAATCATCAACATCTGCTCTTTGTTCTCCTTCCTGGGCGGACTTGGTTCTCCGGCCTATGCGGCGATGAAGGCAGGGCTCGCAGGTCTTACCAAAGCCTATGCCGATGAGCTTGGAAAGTACGGGATCACCGTGAACGGCATCGCGCCGGGCTACTTCCAGACCGCCATGACCAGCGGCACCGGAAGCGCCAACAATGAGAAGTTCATCAAGATCAAAGAGCATATCCCCGCTGACCGCTGGGGTGAGAGACAGGATCTTATGGGTGCGACGGTCTTCCTTGCCAGCAGGGCGGCGGATTATGTAAACGGAACGCTGCTGGTGGTTGACGGAGGCTATCTGGTCAGATAGGGAGAAAAAGGATGAGCGAAAAATACATCATCGGAATTGACGAAGGCTCACAGAGCGCCAAGATTACGATTTTTGATGAGAAGGGCAGGGTGGTCTGCGAGGACAAGGCCCCTCTTCGGCCCTATGATCTGCCGAAGCCCGGATATGTGGAGCACCCGGACGACGACTGGTGGGATGCGATCTGTGCGGCGGGCAGAAAATGCATGGCAAAGTTCACCGGGAACCGGGAGGACATCGTGGCCATCGGACTCTGTACAATCCGCTGCTGCCGCGCGTATCTGAAGGAGGACGGAACCCTGGCGCAGCCGGCCTTAAGCTGGATGGACGTCCGGGTGTCCCAGCCCTACGAGCATGTGAACCCCGAAGTGCGTTATATCACAGCTTCCTCCGGGTACATCACCCACCGCCTGACCGGGGAGAAGAAGGATACGGTAGCCAACTACGAATACGGCTGGCCGGTGGATGTGGACCGCTGGCGGTGGTCTGACGATCCGGAGGCCTATAAGGCCACGGGAATGCCCCGGGAGATGCTCTTTGAACTGGTGATGCCGGGGGAAATTCTGGGTTATGTGACCGAAGAGGCGGCCGAAGCCACCGGGCTGCCAGGAGGGGTTCCGGTCGTGGCCACCTCCAACGACAAAGCTGTGGAAGGTCTGGGGACCGGCTGCATGGGAGAGACCACGGCGTGCATTTCCCTTGGTACCTACACGACGGCCATGATGGAGGGGAAGGAGAATCTGAAAGGGACTTCCTATGCATGGCCCAAGTTCTCCTGCGTGCCGAATAAGTACCTCTACGACAGCAACGGGATTCGCCGGGGCATGTGGACAATCAGCTGGTTCCGTGATATACTGGGTGACAGTTATATTCGGATGGCGGAGGCCATGGGAAAATCCGCGGAAGAGCTCTTAAGCGAAGAGGCGGAGCAGGTGCCGGCGGGCAGCGACGGGCTGATGACGGTGCTGGACTGGCTGGCTCCGGTGGAGGCCCGCTATAAGAAGGGTGTGATGATCGGTTTTGACGGAAGACATACTAGGGGACATATGTACCGCTCACTTCTGGAAGCGGTGGCCATGACGCTGAAAAAGCATGTGGACGATATGTGCCGGGAGGTGGACGCAAAGCTTGAACGGATCATCATTACCGGAGGAGGCTCTAACAGCAGCCTCTTTATGCAGATTTTTGCAGACGTCTTTCAGCTGCCGATTGTGCGCAACGAGATCAGCGGGGCGGCCGGACTGGGCGCCGCCATCTGCGGGGCGGTTGCAGCGGGCATCTACGGCGGCTTTGACGAGGCAGTGGCCGGGATGGTACGGGTGAAGGATACCTTTACCCCGGACCCGGAGCGTGCGAAACTGTATGAGCGGCTCATCCCGATCTATCTTGGCATCACAGAACATACGGATGAGGTACTTAAGAAATCTTATGAACTGTTTCAGTAAGTCCATGAAGGGATGAGAGAGGATTGGCACAGACAGATGAGAGCAGAGGAAGCATGTAAAACATGCATCAGGAAAAAAGCAAAGATGTTCATGGAACTTTATCAGGCGTCTAAGGAGCGGCGGGAAGAGGTGTTAAGACAGGTGGAACGTTTTCTTGACGAGGCTTCCCCGGACCTGTCCGCGCCTCGGATGATGGCGGGGGTACTGGATCTTCTGAAAAAAGAGACAGGGATTTCAGACCCTTACGAGCGGAGTAAAAGGGAGTACAATCAGCTGCTGCTCGGCATGGAAGAAGAGCTCAGCCGCCGGATTCATGAGGCGGAGGATCTTTTTACGGTGGCTATGCGGTATGTGACCGTGGGGAACTATATTGACTTCAGGGCCCTCTCCGACGTCAATGAGGAGCAGTTAAGAACGCTTCTTAGGGACTGCGGACAATTCGAACTGAACCCGGAGGAGGTGAGACGCTTCCGTGAGGAGCTCGGAAGCGCCCGGGAGCTTTTGTACATCACGGACAATGCCGGTGAGATCGTGCTGGATAAAATCTTTATCAAGGTGTTGAAAGAACTTTATCCAAAGCTTCAGGTCAGCGTGCTGGTAAGAGGAGAGCCGGTGCTAAATGACGCCACCGCAGAAGATGCGAAGCTGATCGGCCTTGACCGGGTCGCGGCGGTGATTCCAAGCGGAACCAGCGTTCCAGGGACCCAGTATGGACAGATCTCCCGGGAAGCCAGAGACTGTATGGACCGGGCGGACCTGTGCCTGGCAAAGGGACAGGGGAACTTTGAAAGCCTCAGGGAGTGCGGGAAGAATATCTATTATCTGTTTCTGTGCAAATGTGATCTCTTTGTGGAGCGCTTCCAGGTGGAGCGGCTGACTCCGGCGTTTCTTAACGAACTCCGCATGGGAAAATAACAAGAATCCCCTCTGCCACGGGATATCGGGCAGAGGGGATTTTATGTGTTCAGCTTTTTTTCAGCCATTTTTCCAGAAAGCCTGGACCTCGGTCTTCATAGCCTTCATAGGGAAGCCGCGGGCTTGGGATTGGGTTGCCGCTTTCGTCATAATCCTCCTGAAATACGTCGTATTTGGAAGGGTTCCGCATGATTTTGATCCAGCCGATCAGGAAGAAGACGAAGAAGATCGTGGCTGGGAAGCCACCGACGTTGCAAAGTTCCTTGATGCCGTCGATGCCGTTGCCGCACACGGCGGTCAGACAGAGGACGCCTAAAGTCACGCCCCAGACCACTTTCAGGATCATGGGGGACTCCGTATCGTCTGCAGTTAGCCCGTGGGTACAAAGTCCGGCCATGGCGTTGGTGTTGGAGTCGGAAGCCGTCACAAAGCTGACGAACACGATGAATAAGAACAGAGGAATCGTTAGAATGGCAAGGGGCAGGTGATTTAACACGGCAAAGGTAGCTGCCTCCGTTCCTCCGGCGGTCATGGCGTCGTTGATCCCGTAGCCCGCCAGCTCAAAGTTGATCGCAGTACCGGAGAACAGTCCCACCCAGGCGACGCTGAACAGGGCGGGGATGAAGAAGATCACGTTGATCACTTCCCGCACCGTAAAGCCTCTGGAAATCTTCCCCATGAACACGGCGGTGATGGGCATCCATGCCATCCAGCAGCACATGTAGAAGCTGGGCCACCAGCGGCTCCAGCCGTCCCCGGCGGAGGTGGAGGTCCATAGACCCATCTGAAAGAAATTGGTCAGATATCCGCCGAAGCTCTCGCAGGTCAGGTCCAGAAGATAGGCGGTGGGGCCGCAGGCCAGCATGAAAAGCCCCATGACCAGATAGACTTTGGAGTTGATAGAGGAAAGAATACGGATTCCATTCATCACCCCGGAGGCGGCGGAGATGACAAAGGCGGCCACAATCACAACGCCGCAGATGATATACAGGTAATTGCCGTTGGGGATGCCGGTCAGGTCGCTGATACCGCCGCTTAGGAGAAGAACTCCGGAACCCATGGAGGCGGCCATGCCGCACACCAGACAGAACAGGCAGATGCAGTCTACCACCGGAGTGACTTTCAAGGCATAAGTTTCCCCGATGGTGGGGATCAGCATGGAGCCGATGGCGAAGGGTTTCTTCATATTAAAGAAGACAAAGGCAAAGAGAAGGGCCGGAAGCCCGTAGATGGCCATGGGAGAGAAGGTCCATTCCAGGAACATGGTCTGCATGGCCCAACGGACGGAAGCGCCGGAGTAGGGTCCCTCGGTGATGTTCGCCGGAGGCGCCGAGATATGATACATAGGCTCCGCACAGCCCCAAAGCAGGATTCCCGCTGCCATGATCGTGCAGAGAATGATCCAGATATAGTTGGTATAGCTCATCATGGGACGGGCCTTGGAGCCGCCGAAGCGTACCCGGCTGACGGGCATCACGTAGGATACCGCCATCAGTACCACGGCCAGGGTGGTAGTGGTGTTGAACAGCCACTGGAAGTTGGTGACAATATAGGTCTGAGCTGAGCTCATAGCAAGTTCAAAGGCGTCATAGTTGACAAAACTTAAGATCAGGATTGCGGCGATGATCAGCCAGGGGGGCAGGAAGATCGCCCAGTTGATTCCTTTTGCCTGTTTGTTTTGTTCATTCATGTGATACATCCTCCTAATGATAGTTTCCGCTGCAGCCCTTCCGGACTTTTTCGGATTTTTATTTATATATATCCAGCATTTAAAAATTGCCAGAAAAGTATGATAAACGGCACAGGGACCAAAGTGCTGTGAGGGCAAAAATTTAGTGCCGTTTATATGGAATTCCGCGCCGGTCGTGGTAGGCGCGGGTATTGGTTTTCAGGATACGGCGGACCTGCGGATGCTCGGACGCCGGGATGGAGTGCTTGGGAAGGCAGACCGTGTGCAGGCGGTCCGGTCGTATGGCGAATAACCGGTCGGTCTCATAGGCCCGGCTGCGGGAGTCGCCGTTTAAGGCCAGTTTTTCACCTCCTGGAAGAAGCAGATAGCCCTCCTCTGATAAAGTGAGCTCATAGACACCGGCGCATTGAGCCACATTTCTGGCGGCTCGGTCGGCCCGGAGAGAGGGGTAGGCGGATACCAGATAAGAGGCGGCGGCGAACAAAAGAGACATCATTGCGTACTGCAGTCCATAGGGGTGAAGGCCGTAGAGACAGACGCAGAGGACGGCAAGCGCCAGCAGCGTAAGACTCATGATCCGTCTTGCGGCGGGGCTTCTGCGGTCGATGATCAATAAAAAGGCTTCCCGAGCTTCCTCATAAGTGAGGGAAAAGCGGAAGAAAAATGTACGCGGTTTGTTCTGCTGCAAGAGTTTATTGACCTCCTTTCCGGTCCTTTCGCATTTCTCAGGAATAAAAAAACAGCGCATGGGGGGAATCCTTCATGCGCTGTCTCTTATCGTTCTCTCTTTTAAGCGATCTTATTGACTTATAATAAGTATATAATATTTGTCTAAAATAGTCAATGCACAGATGAAAATAGAAAAAAATATATGAAAAATGCTGATGCCGCGGGAGGTGTTGCCGGAAATCTGGAGAAAGCAGAAAAAAATCTCAGAATCGAAAAAAAGTACTTGCAAAATACAAAACTTTCCTATATAATGAATCACGTTGTGACATTGATAGCGATGAAGCGTGAGGTTGCCGCGCGAAGGCGCGGGTTTTCTGTGGAGCGAATGTCAAGTTAGCAAACTGGCGACAAGTCACTGTACCAATTAAAACTGTCCTTCAAAGGGAAGGAGACGACGTGTGTGAATCATTGCGATACACACGGGAGAGTGTACAGTCACCGCTTGTCGTACTGGTAGTCAGAAAGTACGAATAAGGAGGCGACTTTTTTTATGGCAAGTCAAGTAATGAGAATCACAATGAAAGCTTACGATCACCAGCTGATCGACGCATCTGCGAAGAAGATCATTGAAACGGTGAAGAAAACAGGGTCCAAGGTGAGCGGTCCGGTGCCCCTTCCGACGAAGAAGGAAGTAGTCACGATCATCCGCGCCGTACACAAGTATAAGGATTCCCGTGAGCAGTTCGAGCAGAGAACTCATAAGAGACTGATCGATATCATTGCACCGACGCAGAAGACGGTAGACGCTCTGTCCCGCCTTGAGATGCCTGCAGGTGTGTATGTTGATATTAAGATGAAAACCAAATAGTCCTGCGGCTAGAATGAATTCCTTATTATAAGGTATTCCGCTGTAGAGAAAACAGGAGGAAAGAAAGAATGAAGAAAGCTATTTTAGCGACAAAAGTCGGAATGACGCAGATCTTCAACGAAGACGGAGTCTTAACCCCGGTGACCGTATTGCAGGCTGGACCCTGCGTGGTGACTCAGGTCAAAACCGAAGAGAACGACGGCTACAGCGCCGTACAGGTAGGCTTCGTTGATATCAGAGAGAAACTGGTGAACAAACCGAAAAAAGGACACTTTGACAAAGCGGGCGTTTCTTATAAAAGATTTGTCAGAGAGCTGAAGTTAGAGAATGCTTCCGAATACGCGGTGGCACAGGAGATCAAAGCGGACATCTTCGCGGCAGGCGACAAGATCGACGCGTCGGCCATCTCCAAAGGAAAAGGTTTCCAGGGTGCGATTAAGAGACTTGGACAGCACAGAGGACCGATGGCGCATGGCTCCAAGTTCCATCGTCATCAGGGTTCCAATGGTGCATGTTCCGATCCCAGCAAGGTATTCAAAGGAAAAGGAATGCCCGGACACATGGGTTCCAAAAAGATCACCATCCAGAATCTGGAGATCGTGAAAGTAGATGCTGAGAACAACTTATTGTTAGTAAAAGGTGCGGTACCAGGACCTAAGAAAGCTTTAGTTACAGTTAAAGAAACGGTCAAATCCGGTAAGTAAGGTTTGAAGGGAAAGGAGGAACACACAAATGGCAAACGTATCTGTTTATAATATGGAAGGCAAAGAAGTTGGCACGATGGAATTAAACGATGCGGTATTCGGTGTTGATGTGAATGAGCACCTGGTACACATGGCGGTCGTTGCACAGCTTGCGAATAAAAGACAGGGTACCCAGAAAGCAAAGACCCGTTCTGAGGTTTCCGGCGGCGGAAGAAAGCCCTGGAGACAGAAGGGAACCGGACATGCCCGTCAGGGTTCCACAAGAGCTCCCCAGTGGACCGGCGGCGGCGTGGTCTTCGCCCCGACTCCGAGAGACTATACGATCAAACTGAACAGAAAAGAGAAGAGACTGGCGCTCAAATCCGCTCTGACCAGCAGAGTACAGGAGCAGAAGTTTATCGTTCTCGAAGATTTGAAGTTTGACGAGATCAAGACCAGGAAAATGCAGGCAGTTCTGGATGCGCTGAATGTATCCAAAGCGCTGGTGGTTCTGAATGAGAACGATCAGAACGTTGTGAAGTCTGCAAGAAACATTAAGAATGTTCAGACAGCTTTAACCAATACCATCAACGTATACGACATTTTGAAATACAATACCGTGATCGTGACCAAAGCTGCTGTTGCAACTATCGAGGAGGTATATGCGTAATGGCTGATATTAAATACTATGATGTAATCCTCAAGCCGGTGATCACCGAGAAGAGCATGGCTGCCATGGGCGAAAAGAAATATACTTTCCTGGTTCATACCGAGGCAACCAAGTCCCAGGTAAAAGAAGCAGTGGAAAAGATGTTCGCCGGAACGAAAGTAAAGAGTGTCAACACCATGAACTGCGAAGGCAAGAAAAAGAGACGCGGCATGGTGGTCGGCAGAACCGCGAAGACAAAAAAGGCAATCGTACAGCTCACCGCTGACAGCAAAGATATCGAGATCTTTGAGGGACTGTAATAAAAAGTTCCATTCGGGATTGCCAGCCTATATGTTTACTACAAACATGATAATCAATGTAGATCGAAAGGAGACAAAGTAATGGGAATCAAAACTTACCGCCCATATACACCGTCCAGAAGACACATGTCCGGATATGACTTCTCTGAGATTACCAAGAGTACTCCGGAGAAATCCCTCACGACCTCTCTTAAGAAGAACGCCGGACGGAATGCCCAGGGTAAAATTACTGTGAGACACCGCGGAGGCGGCCACAAGAGAAAATACAGAGTCATCGATTTTAAGAGAAGGAAAGACGGAATTCCGGCAAAAGTCATCGGAATCGAGTACGATCCCAACAGAACCGCTAATATCGCGCTGATCTGCTACGCAGACGGCGAGAAAGCATATATCCTTGCGCCTCAGGGCCTGACCGACGGCATGACCGTTATGAACGGGCCGGAAGCAGAGGTGCATCTGGGCAACTGCCTTCCGCTGGAGAACATCCCGGTTGGTACGATGATCCACAATGTGGAGCTGTATGCAGGAAAGGGAGGACAGCTGGTCCGCTCTGCAGGCAACAGCGCGCAGCTTATGGCAAAAGAAGGAAAATATGCGACCCTTCGTATGCCATCTGGTGAAATGAGAATGGTACCGATTAACTGCCGCGCAACCATCGGCGTTGTGGGCAACGGCGAGCACAACCTGATCAACATTGGTAAAGCAGGAAGAAAGCGCCACATGGGTATCCGTCCTACCGTCCGCGGTTCTGTTATGAACCCCAACGACCATCCGCACGGCGGCGGCGAGGGCAAGACCGGTATCGGCCGCCCGGGTCCGTGTACACCGTGGGGCAAGCCGGCCCTTGGACTCAAGACAAGGAAGAAGAACAAGAAGTCCAATAAGCTGATCGTAAGAAGAAGAGACGGCAGAACGATTAAATAATTAAGAGGAGGTTTCACCAATGGCTCGTTCATTAAAAAAAGGACCATTTGCAGATGCTAGCTTACTGAAAAAAGTAGACGCCATGAACGCAAGCGGAAGTAAGGCCGTGATCAAGACCTGGTCCCGCCGTTCCACCATCTTCCCGCAGATGGTTTCCCATACATTTGCAGTACATGACGGAAGAAAACATGTGCCGGTATACGTTACCGAGGATATGGTCGGACACAAGCTTGGAGAGTTCGTGCCCACCAGAACCTACAGAGGCCATGGCAAAGACGAGAAGAAGTCCAGACGTTAATCATAGTCAATACTTGGAAGGAGGTATCATCTAATGGCAAAAGGTTCCAGAAGTCAGATTAAAAGAGAAAGAAATGCCCAGAAGGACCAGAGACCGTCTGCGAAGTTATCCTACGCGCGCGTGTCTGTCCAGAAAGCATGCTTCGTATTAGACGCCATCAGAGGGAAAGATGTGCAGACCGCTCTCGGTATTGTGGCTTACAATCCGAGATATGCGTCCACACTGATCGAGAAGTTATTAAAATCCGCAATCGCGAACGCGGAGAACAATTATCCAGATAAAAACTACACGGCGGAGAATCTTTATATTGCAGAGTGCTACGCAAACAAAGGACCGACCATGAAGAGAATCAGACCAAGGGCACAGGGCCGCGCTTATCGGATCGAGAAGAGGATGAGCCACATCACAATCGTGCTTGACGAGAAGAAATAAGGAGGGCAATCATGGGACAGAAAGTAAACCCGCACGGCCTTAGAGTCGGTGTTATTAAAGACTGGGATTCCAAATGGTACGCGGAAGCTGATTTCGCAGACTGCCTGGTGGAAGACTATCAGCTCAGGAAATTCCTGAAGAAAAAATTATACAACGCAGGAGTGTCCAAGATCGAGATCGAGAGAACCTCTGACCGCGTGAAGATTATTATCTCCGCTGCAAAGCCCGGTATGATCATCGGTAAGGGCGGCGTTGAGATCGAGAAAGTAAGGAAGGAACTCCAGAAGATGACCACGAAGAAAGTGGTGGTCGATATCAAAGAGATCAAGAGAGCGGATAAAGAGGCACAGCTGGTGGCTGAGAACATCGCACAGCAGCTGGAGAACCGTATCTCCTTCCGCCGCGCCATGAAGTCCTGCATGGGCAGAGCGATGAAATCCGGTGCAAAGGGAATCAAGGCATCCTGTTCCGGACGTCTTGGAGGCGCGGATATGGCTCGTACGGAGACTTATTCTGACGGTACGATTCCGCTGCATACGTTAAGAGCGGATATTGACTATGGGTTCGCTGAGGCAGACACTACCTACGGCAAGATCGGCGTCAAGGTATGGGTCTACAAAGGCGAGGTTCTTCCAACAAAGGCAGCAAAGGAAGGGAGCGATAAATAATGTTAATGCCAAAAAGAGTAAAACGCCGCAAACAGTTCCGTGGTTCTATGGCTGGAAAGGCGCTTAGAGGTAATAAGATTACAAATGGTGAATACGGCATTGTCGCTATGGAGCCGTGCTGGATCAAATCCAATCAGATCGAGGCAGCCCGTATTGCCATGACCCGTTATATTAAGCGTGGCGGTAAAGTCTGGATCAAGATTTTCCCGGATAAACCTGTAACCAACAAACCGGCTGAGACTCGTATGGGTTCCGGTAAAGGAACACTGGAGTACTGGGTGGCGGTTGTAAAACCGGGACGCGTGATGTTCGAGATCTCCGGCGTATCCGATGAGGTTGCCAGAGAGGCACTGCGTCTTGCTACCCACAAGTTACCCTGCAAATGTAAAGTCGTCTCCCGTGCAGACTTAGAAGGCGGTGATAACAGTGAAAATTAATAAGTATGTAGAAGATTTAAAGGCAAAATCAGCTTCTGAATTAAATACCGAATTAGTAGCTGCTAAGAAGGAACTTTTCAATCTGAGATTCCAGAACGCAACCAACCAGTTGGATAACACTGCGAGGATCAAAGAAGTTCGCAGGAACATCGCCCGGATTCAGACTGTTATGGCCATGAAGAACGCGTAAGATTCTGTAATTTCAGTTTGAGAAAGGAGACAATGAATCGTGGAAAGAAATCTGAGAAAGACTCGTGTTGGCAAAGTTGTCAGCGATAAGATGGATAAGACCATCGTAGTTGCCGTAGAGAACCATGTAAAACACCCGCTCTATGGAAAGATCGTGAAGAGAACGTATAAATTAAAAGCGCATGATGAGAATAACGAGTGCGGAATCGGTGACACCGTAAAAGTCATGGAGACCAGACCGCTGTCCAAAGATAAGAGATGGAGACTGGTCAGCATTATTGAGAAAGCCAAATAGGAGGATGCAAGAATGGTACAGCAGGAAAGTAGACTTAGAGTTGCTGATAACACCGGTGCAAAAGAATTGCTCTGCATCCGCGTGATGGGCGGCTCTACCAGAAGATATGCAAACATCGGCGATGTGATCGTTGCTACGGTAAAAGATGCAACGCCAGGCGGTGTTGTTAAAAAAGGCGATGTGGTAAAAGCAGTTGTGGTACGTACCGTAAAGGGCGCGCGCCGCAAGGACGGTTCCTATATCCGTTTTGATGAGAACGCGGCCGTGATCATCAAAGAGGATAAGAACCCCAGAGGAACCCGTATCTTTGGACCGGTAGCAAGAGAGCTTCGTGAGAAACAGTTCATGAAGATTGTATCCCTGGCTCCGGAAGTATTATAGGAGGTATCGGAATATGTCTACAATGAAAATTAAAAAAGGCGACACCGTCAGAGTCATTGCCGGTACTGACAAAGGCAGCGAAGGCAAAGTCATCGCGGTGAACCACAAGAACAATACGGTTCTCGTGGAAGGCGTGAATATGATTACCAAGCATACAAAGCCGTCCATGGCGAACCAGCAGGGTGGAATTATCCATCAGGAAGGCCCGATCAACGCTTCCAACGTTATGTATGTCAGTGACGGAAAGGTCTCCAGAATCGGTTATCAGTTGAACGGAGACAAGAAGGTCCGCGTTGCCAAGGCAACCGGCAAAGTGATTGATTAGTATGGAAGAGAGGAGGGCGTAAAAAGTTGAGTAGACTCAGTGAACAGTATAAAAATGAGATCATGGATGCCATGATGAAAAAATTCGGCTATAAAAATCCGTTGCAGGTGCCAAAACTCAACAAAGTGGTCATCAACATGGGCGTTGGCGAGGCAAAAGAAAATGCGAAGATTCTGGATTCCGCAGTGAAGGATCTGGAGATCATCGCCGGTCAGAAAGCGGTTGTGACCAAGGCGAAGAACTCGGTTGCAAACTTCAAGATCCGTGAGGGGATGGCCATCGGCTGTAAAGTAACCCTGCGCGGCGAGAAGATGTATGAATTTGTTGATCGTCTGGTGAACCTGGCACTGCCCCGTGTGCGCGACTTCCGCGGTGTGAATCCCAATGCTTTTGACGGCAGAGGAAACTACGCGCTGGGTATCAAAGAGCAGCTGATTTTCCCGGAAATTGAATATGACAAGGTGGACAAGGTAAGAGGTATGGACATCATCTTCGTAACTACTGCCAAGACAGATGAGGAAGCACGTTATCTGTTGAGCTTATTCAATATGCCGTTTGCAAGATAGGAGGGAATTTCATGGCTAAGACATCGATGAAAATTAAACAGCAGCGCAGACAGAAATTCTCCACCAGAGAATACAGCCGCTGCAGAATCTGTGGTCGTCCACATGCTTACCTGAGAAAATACGGAATTTGCAGAATTTGCTTCCGTGAGCTGGCATATGCAGGCCAGATTCCGGGTGTGAAGAAAGCAAGTTGGTAGAAATTTAGTAAAGGAGGCAGTCAAAATGACAACGAACGATCCAATCGCGGATATGCTCACAAGAATCCGTAATGCGAATACTGCGAAACATGATACCGTAGATATCCCGTCATCCAAAATGAAGCTGGCGATCGCGGATATCCTGGTCGACGAAGGTTATGTTGCGAAATATGATCTGGTGGACAACGGAAACTTCAAAGACATCCGTATCACCTTAAAATATGGAAAAGACAAAAACGAGAAGATTATCGCGGGCATCAAGAGAATCTCCAAGCCAGGCTTACGTGTGTATGCAGGCAAGGAAGATATGCCGAAGGTACTTGGCGGACTCGGCATCGCCATCGTATCCACAAATAAAGGCGTTATGACCGACAAGAAGGCAAGAGAGCTGAATGTAGGCGGCGAAGTTCTGGCTTTTGTCTGGTAGACCGAGAGTAGCCCGCCCATAATACTGAAAACAGAAGGGACGCAGACGTCCCTTCCGAAAATCTAAGTAAGGAGGATTTTAGATATGTCCCGTATCGGAAGATTACCGGTAGCTATCCCGGAAGGAGTCACCGTGACAGTTGCTGAGGGAAATAAAGTGACCGTAAAAGGTCCGAAGGGAACGCTGGAAAGAGTGCTTCCCACTGAGATGACGATCAAAGTAGAAGACGGTCACGTGGTCGTAACAAGACCCAATGATCTGAAGAAGATGAAATCTTTACACGGTCTGACAAGAACCCTGGTCTCCAACATGGTAACCGGCGTTCACGAAGGCTTCACAAAGGTTCTGGAAGTAAACGGCGTCGGTTATCGCTGTGCGAAATCCGGCAAGAAGCTGACTCTGAACCTTGGATACTCTCATCCTGTAGAGATGACCGATCCGGAAGGCGTGGAAGCAGTCGTAGAAGGCAACAAGATTACCGTCAAGGGTATCGACAAAGAGAAAGTCGGACAGTACGCGGCTGAGATTCGTGATAAGAGAAGACCGGAGCCGTATAAGGGCAAAGGTATCAAGTATGAGACCGAAGTCATCAGACGTAAAGTTGGTAAGACTGGTAAGAAATAAATAAGGAGAGTGTAAAGATGGTCAGTAAGAAATCAAGAAGCGAAGTACGCGCTAAGAAACACTACAGATTACGTCATCACATCAGCGGTACAGCAGACAGACCGCGTCTGGCAGTGTTCAGAAGCAATAATCATATGTATGCGCAGATTATCGACGACACCGTGGGAAACACTCTGGTATCCGCTTCCACCGTACAGAAGGAAGTAAAAGCAGAGCTTGAGAAGACCAACAACGTTGATGCGGCCGCATACCTGGGCAAAGTGATCGCGCAGAGAGCGCTGGAAAAGGGAATCAAAGTGGTCGTATTCGACCGCGGAGGTTTTATCTACCAGGGCAAGGTCGCGGCGCTTGCAGAAGCAGCCCGTGAAGCCGGACTGGAATTTTAGAGGAGGAGGAAAAAGACATGAGACATGAGATTATTGATGCAAGTCAGTTGGAATTAACTGAAAAAGTAGTGTCAATTAAGCGTGTAAGCAAGACCGTCAAAGGCGGCCGCAGCATGCGTTTCACAGCTCTGGTAGTCGTAGGTGACGGCAACGGTCACGTAGGCGCTGGTCTTGGCAAAGCCACTGAAATTCCGGAAGCAATCCGCAAGGGAAAAGAAGATGCTGTGAAGAAACTGGTAACCGTCGCACTGGACGACAACAACAGTATCCCCCACGACAATCTGGGCAAGTATGGAAGCTCTTCCGTACTGCTTAAGAGATCTCCGGAAGGTACCGGTATCATCGCAGGCGGTCCGGCACGTGCGGTTGTGGAGCTGGCAGGCGTGAAGAATATCCGTACCAAGTCCCTTGGTTCCAACAACAAGCAGAATGTGGTGCTGGCAACCATCGAGGGATTATCAAGAGTGACTTCTCCGGAGGATGTTGCGAAGAAGCGCGGGAAATCTGTAGACGAAATCATGGCGTAAGAAAGGAGAATGAACATGGCAGAGAAATTAAAGATCACATTAGTAAAATCTCCGATCGGAGCGATTCCGAAGCAGAAAGCTACCGTGGAAGCCCTTGGCCTTAGAAAACTCAACAAGACGGTTGAGATGCCCGACAATGAGGCGGTTCGCGGCATGATCTGGCATGTAAGACATTTGGTCAAAGTGGAAGAAATCTAATCAGTTAAGGAGGTGTCACAATGGACTTATCGAATTTAACGTATGCGGAAGGCTCTAAGAAGAGTGATAACTTCAGAAGAGGCCGCGGACATGGTTCAGGAAATGGTAAGACAGCCGGCAAAGGCCATAAAGGTCAGAAAGCTCGTTCCGGAGCGCCGAGACCGGGTTTTGAAGGCGGTCAGATGCCGTTATACAGAAGAATCCCCAAGAGGGGCTTTACAAACCGGAATACCAAAGAGATCGTTGGTATCAATGTAAGCGTTCTGGAGAGATTCGACAATGACAGTGTGGTTTCCGTAGAGACGCTGATTGCAGAAGGGATCGTCAAGAACCCGAGAGACGGCGTCAAGATTCTCGGAGGCGGAGAACTGACAAAGAAACTGACTGTTCAGGCAAATGCATTTTCCGCAGGCGCGGCAGCAAAGATTGAGGCTCTTGGTGGAAAAGCAGAGGTGATCTAATGTTCAAAACATTACGGAGCGCATTTAAAATTGAAGATATCCGGAAAAAACTGATCTTCACATTTTTCATGCTTGTGGTCGTAAGATTTGGATCTCAGCTGCCGATCCCGGGAGTGAACAGAGACTATTTCGCTCAGTGGTTTGCAGCGCAGACCGGTGACGCATTCAACTTCTTTGATGCGTTCACCGGAGGTTCCTTTACCAGTATGTCGCTTTTTGCGCTTGGTATTACGCCTTACATCACTTCTTCCATCATCATGCAGCTTCTGACCATTGCGATTCCGAAGCTGGAAGAGATGCAGAAAGACGGAGAGGACGGAAGAAAAAAGATTCAGACTTTCTCCCGTTATCTGACCGTGGTTCTGGCTCTGATCGAAGGCACGGCCATGACGATTGGCTTCGGCGGAAGAGGGCTTTTACAGTCCGCGACGATTCCCAATATGATCGTGGTGGTGGCGGCGATGACAGCCGGAAGCGCATTCTTGATGTGGATCGGCGAGGAGATCACAGAGCATGGAGTGGGGAACGGGATCTCCATCGTGCTTTTGATCAATATTGTATCCAGAATTCCGGACGATTTTATTCAGCTCTATGAGCAGTTCGTCAAAGGCAAGACCATCTTAAACGGCGTGCTGGCGGCGGTGATTATTATTGCAGTGGTTCTGGTGACGGTTGTATTCGTAATCTTTCTGCAGGGCGGCGAGCGCCGGATTCCGGTGCAATATGCCAAGAAGATGCAGGGACGCAAGATGGTGGGCGGACAGTCGACCAACATTCCCCTGAAAGTGAATACAGCAGGCGTCATTCCTGTCATTTTTGCTTCTTCTCTCATGAGCTTTCCGGGTGTGATCGCATCGCTTCTGGGTAAGACGGGCGGCACAGGAATCGGCGCCAGGATTTTGACCGGATTAAACCAGTCCAGCTGGTGTAATCCCAGTCAGCCGATCTATTCCATCGGTCTTCTGGTATATATCGTGTTAGTCGTATTTTTCGCGTATTTCTACACGTCCATTACCTTTAATCCGATTGAAATATCCAACAATATGAAGCGCCAGGGTGGGTTTATCCCTGGAATCCGGCCGGGCAAGCCAACGACGGAATATCTTGGCAGAATCTTGAATTACATTGTATTTATCGGGGCAGTAGGACTGATTATCGTATGCGTGATTCCAATTGTGTTCAACGGATTCTTCGGAGCCGATGTTTCTTTTGGAGGAACCTCGATCATCATTATCGTGGGCGTTGTCTTAGAGACCTTAAAGCAGATCGAATCTCAGATGCTGGTGCGTTACTATAAAGGTTTTTTGAACGATTGACCAAATTGCCAACGGTAAACAAGTGACAGCAATGTGGAGCCTGTACGGAAGCGCCCTTTTCGGGTACTTTCTTACAGGCTTTTTTTGAAAGATACGGCAGTTTGGTCTGTATGATCCGTCCATTTTTCAGAGGATGGCTGAACTGTTGCAAAAAAATTACATAACATGTATGATTTGGGAAAATATGGAGAATACTATTATGAAGATTATTATGTTGGGAGCTCCGGGGGCCGGAAAAGGCACCCAGGCAAAGAAGATCGCCGCAAAGTATCAGATCCCCCATATCTCCACGGGTGATATCTTCCGGGCGAACATCAAGAACGGAACTGAGCTGGGGAAAAAGGCGAAAACCTACATGGACCAGGGACTGCTGGTGCCGGACGAACTGGTGTGCGATTTGGTAGTAGACCGGGTACAGCAGGCAGACTGTGAAAAAGGCTATATCCTGGACGGCTTTCCGAGGACGATTCCCCAGGCGGAGAGCCTTGACAAGGCGCTGGCGGCACTGGGAGAGTCCGTGGACTATGCCGTTAATGTGGAAGTTCCGGATGAGAACATCGTGAAGAGAATGGGCGGACGCCGCGCGTGCGTGGGCTGCGGCGCAACCTACCATATGGAATTCGCACCGACCAAAAAGGAAGGCATCTGCGATACCTGTGGAGCGGAGTTGATCTTAAGGGATGACGACAAGCCGGAGACGGTACAGAAGCGTTTGGGCGTCTATCATGATCAGACCCAGCCTCTCATCGAGTATTATCATAAAAAAGGCATCTTAAGAGATGTGGACGGAACCATGGATATGGAAGAGGTGTTCCAGGCCATCGTGAAGATATTGGGAGCATAAGAAAGATGGCAGTCACGATTAAATCTGCAAGAGAGATCGAATTGATGCGCGAAGCAGGCCGGCTGCTGGAGATCGTTCATGACGAGATGGGCAGGATCATAAAGCCCGGAATCTCCACCTGGGAGATCAATGAATGCGGAGATAAGATGATCAGGAAGCTGGGCTGCGTGCCCAATTTCCTGAATTACGGAGGATTTCCGGCAGCGATCTGCGTGTCGGTGAATGAGGAAGTGGTCCATGGGATACCCAGAAGAGAGCACATCCTGAAAGAAGGGGACATTGTCAGCCTGGACGCCGGGCTGATCTACAAAGGTTATCATTCCGATGCGGCCAGAACCCATCGGGTGGGCCGGGTCAGCGAGGAAGTGCAGAAGCTTCTGGACGTCACAAAGCAGAGCTTTTTTGAGGGAATCAAGATGGCCAGACCGGGCAACCATCTTCATGATATCTCCAATGCCATAGACGACTATGTCAGCAGCTTCGGCTTCGGGATCGTGGAGGACCTGGTGGGGCACGGCATCGGGACTAAGCTGCACGAAGATCCTCAGGTGCCGAACTTCCGCCAGAAAAAGAAAGGGATGAAGCTGATCCCGGGTATGACGCTGGCGGTGGAACCTATGATCAATATGGGAAGCAAGGATGTGGTCTGGCTAGAAGATCAGTGGACGGTGATTACGAAGGACCATAAGCCCTCCGCCCATTATGAGAACACCATTCTGATCACGGACGGAGAACCGGAGCTTTTGACGCTTCATTAGCGTACTGGCCGGAGGAAAGGAATGAAAACCAGATGGTAAAGATCGAAGCAGGCATGTTCGCAAGATCCCTTGCCGGACATGACCAGAACAGACTTTATGTCATAATCCGTGAAGAGGCCGAATATGTATGGTTAGTGGATGGTATCTTAAGGCCCCTGGAAAAGCCCAAGAAAAAAAAGAAAAAGCATATCCAGGTGATTCATCGGGTAGCAGAACCCGTCCGGCAGGCTTTGGAAGAAAAAGCCCTGCTTCGGAATGAACAGATCAAGCAAATAATTCAATCAGAAAGCCAGAGCTGGCAGGAGGATAAAGATGTCGAAAGCAGATGTAATTGAAATTGAAGGAACTGTAGTGGAAAAACTGCCGAACGCCATGTTCCAGGTGGAACTGGAGAACGGACACCGGGTGCTGGCGCACATCAGCGGAAAACTCCGGATGAATTTTATCCGGATCTTACCGGGGGACAAGGTGACCATTGAGCTATCCCCCTATGATCTCTCCAAAGGGAGGATTATCTGGAGAGATAAGTAAAGCGTTTTTTTGGAAAAGTTTTTACAAATTTTACTTGCATTCCACTCATGCCTCTGGTATAATATGTAGGCATGATTTTGGGGGCGTATACCCTCGGAAAGGAAACGATGAAAGGAGGACTTTACTGTGAAGGTTAGATCATCGGTGAAACCTATTTGCGAAAAGTGCAAAATCATCAAGAGAAAAGGTAGTATCAGAGTAATCTGTGAAAATCCAAAACACAAACAGAGACAAGGCTAATGTCTGTGAATGTTAGCACTTGTGGTTTTTTCATATGGCGGCTGCAGTTGAAACACACGGATGTGTGGAACAACTGATATATATAAAAGACTGAAAGTGGACGATTATTCATAAGAGATGATATTGCTTAAAACCGGGAAGGATGGACGGCCCTGGCCGTAAGTACCGGAAAGAATGGGTGGTTACCCATTTGGGCAGACGGGTGGAATCCGTCATTCGCTGCCTCATTTAGGAAAATATTGTAGTAGAGAAAATGGAGGAATAATCACAATGGCTCGTATTGCTGGTGTAGATTTACCAAGAGAAAAACGCGTAGAGATCGGCCTGACCTATATCTACGGAATCGGTAGAGCAAGCTCCAACCGTATTCTGAAAGAGGCAGGAGTGAGTCCGGACACCCGCGTCAGAGATCTGACGGACGATGAGGTGAAGCGGATCAGTTCCGTGATCGATCAGACTCAGACGGTGGAAGGTGATCTGAGAAGACAGATCGCTATGGATATCAAGAGACTTCAGGAGATCGGATGCTACAGAGGCGTCCGTCATCGTAAGAGCCTTCCGGTTCGCGGTCAGAAGACGAAGACCAACGCAAGAACCAGAAAAGGTCCGAGAAAAACCGTGGCAAATAAGAAGAAATAAATAAGACAGAGTTAATTGATGAGACGAATAGAAAGTTGAAGAAAGTAGGTTAGTTTAGAAATGGCTAAAGTTACGAAGAAAGTGACAAAAAAGCGTATTAAGAAAAACGTTGAACGCGGACAGGCACATATCCAGTCATCTTTCAATAATACGATCGTGACCCTCACCGATGCAGAGGGCAACGCGCTGAGCTGGGCAAGTGCTGGTGGTCTTGGTTTTAGAGGTTCAAGGAAATCTACTCCGTATGCAGCGCAGATGGCTGCAGAGACTGCTACCAAAGCAGCTTTGATTCACGGTTTAAAGACAGTAGATGTGTTCGTAAAGGGACCTGGTTCAGGTAGAGAGGCTGCAATCCGTGCATTGCAGGCATGTGGTCTGGAAGTAATCAGCATTACCGATGTGACTCCGGTACCCCATAACGGCTGTCGTCCACCAAAACGTAGAAGAGTTTAATCAGGAGGGTATGAAAGATGGCGATTAACAGAACACCAGTCCTTAAAAGATGCCGGTCCCTTGGTCTGGACCCGGTTTATTTGGGAATCGATAAAAAATCTAAGAGAAATGCGCAGAGAAGCAATAAAAAAGTATCCGAGTACGGCCTTCAGTTAAAAGAGAAGCAGAAAGCAAAGTTCATCTACGGCGTGCTGGAGAAGCCGTTCCGCAATTATTATAAGAAAGCAGACCGTATGAAAGGCATGACCGGTGCGAACCTGATGATCATGCTGGAGACCAGACTGGACAACGTGATCTTCCGTCTCGGCTTTGCGAGAACCCGCCAGGAAGCAAGACAGATTGTTGACCACAAGCATGTGCTGGTGAACGGCAAGCAGGTGAACATTCCGTCCTATCTTGTGAAAGCAGGAGATACGGTGGAGATCAAAGAGAAGTGCAAAGGCTCCGACCGCTACAAAGCGATCGCGGAGGCAACCGGCGGACGTCTGGTGCCGGAATGGCTGGATGCGGATCTGGAGAACTTAAAGGGCCTTGTAAAAGAACTTCCGACCAGAGACATGATTGACGTTCCGGTCAACGAGATGCTTATCGTCGAGTTGTATTCTAAATAATTAAAACCGGCAGTGTTGTCACCCAGCAAAGAACAGGAGGGGCTTCTTAGTGGTAGTATTTAACAAACCCAAGATTGAAATTGCAGAAATTTCAGAAGATAAAAAGTACGGTAAATTCGTAGTGGAACCATTGGAAAGAGGCTATGGAACGACCCTTGGCAATTCCCTGAGAAGAATCATGCTTTCTTCTTTACCAGGCGCTGCGGTGAGCCAGGTGAAGATTGACGGTGTACTTCACGAATTCAGCTCCATCCCGGGTGTGAAAGAAGATGTAACAGAGATCATCATGAATGTCAAGAGCCTCGCGATCAAGAATACCAGTGATTCGGAAGAAGCAAAGGTGGCATACATTGATTTTGAAGGCGAAGGCGTAGTCACGGCGGCGGAGATTCAGTGCGATCCGGATATTGAGATCCTCAATCCGGATGTGGTGATCGCCCATCTGAACGGCGGTGCGGACAGTAAGCTCTACATGGAGTTGACCATCACCAAGGGCAGAGGCTATGTGAGCGCGGACAAGAACAAGAATGATGAGCTCCCCATCGGTGTGATTGCGGTGGATTCCATTTATACGCCGGTGGAGCGTGTGAATCTGACGGTTGAGAATACCCGTGTGGGTCAGATTACCGATTACGATAAGCTGACACTGGACGTATTTACCAACGGGACGCTTGCCCCGGACGAGGCGGTCAGTCTGGCTGCCAAGGTATTAAGCGAGCATTTGAGCCTCTTCATTGATCTGTCTGAGAACGCCAAATCCGCAGAGATCATGGTGGAGACAGAGAGCGATGAAAAGGAAAAGGTTCTTGAGATGAACATTGACGAACTGGAGCTTTCCGTGCGCTCCTACAATTGTCTCAAGAGAGCCGGCATCAATACCGTAGAAGAGCTGTGCAACCGGACGTCCGAGGATATGATGAAGGTCCGCAATCTGGGCCGGAAGTCCCTGGAGGAAGTCCTTGCAAAGCTGAAAGAACTCGGCCTGGAGTTAAACCAGAGCGAGGAATAAAGGGAGGCCGAAGGCCGACCGCTACTTCTCGATCCGCGCGCGGATTGAGAAGGGACCCCTGAGGCCGAAGGCCGACCGCTACTTCTCGATCTGCGCGCGGATTGAGAAGGGACCCCTGAGGCCGAAGGCCGACCGCTACTTCTCGATCTGCGCGCGGATTGAGAAGGGACCGATATGTTGGAAGCCAGACCCTCTGCCAGTAAGACCGAAGAAGCATGGCACAGGGCGCAACGAATGGAGGAAATCAAATGGCAGGATATAGAAAATTAAGCAGAACATCTTCTCAGAGAAAAGCGCTTCTGAGAAGTCAGGTGACTGCGCTTTTGTTCCATGGCAGAATCATCACCACGGAAGCAAAGGCGAAGGAAGTGCGTAAGATTGCAGAGCATCTGATCGCTCTGGGCGTGAAAGAGAAGGATAACTTCGAGACGGTCAAGGTGACCGCGAAGGTGCCCCGCAAGGACAAGGACGGCAAGAGAGTCAAAGAGGTCGTCGACGGCAAGAAAGTGACGGTCTTCGACGAAGTGGAAAAGGAGATCAAGAAGGATCTTCCCTCCAGGCTTCATGCCAGAAGAGAGATGCTTAAGGTGCTCTACCCGGTAAAGACTCCGGTGGAGGGCAAAAAGAAGAAAGCGAAGGAAGTGGACATGGCTGCCAAGATCTTCGACGAGATCGCACCCAAGTACGCGAACCGCAACGGCGGCTATACCCGTATCGTGAAGATCGGCCAGAGAAAGGGCGACGCAGCGATGGAGGTTGTGCTGGAGCTGGTATAAAGATTAAGTAAAGAGAGATCCCCACAGACGGGCCATAATGGTTCGTGTGGGGATTTTTTCTGGTCAATTTCCTTGTAATTCCAAATGGGGTATGATAACCTTGAAATAGTAACCCCAATATCGATTTTGTTTAATGAAAAAGGTGAAAAAGTTCAAGCGCGTCATGGCGGCCAACCGGGGGATTTCGCAGACAAGAAAATAGAATTGTGGGGGCAGTGTTATGACCTTCGGGTAGTCCTTCTGGAATATGCGGAGCAGGAAAAGAGTTATTATCAAAAAAACGTAAGTGGAGGATCATATCATGTTAAATGAACAAATGTACGAATTCGGCAGTAAGAGTTCCGTGATCCGCGAGTTATTCGCCTATGGACTGGAGCGCAAGAAGATCGTGGGGGAGGATAAGGTGTATGACTTCAGCATCGGAAACCCCAGCATTCCGGCGCCCGTGGAAGTGAAGCAGGCGATCCTTGCGCTTCTGGAGGAGCCGGCGGAGAGACTCCACGGGTATTCCCCGGCGTCGGGAGACCCCGAAGTGCGTGCCGCTCTGGCGGACTCTGTGAATCGAAAGTTCGGCGTCCATTATACGGCGGACAATTTCTATATGACCGTGGGTGCCGCGGCGTCCTTGAGTATTAGTACAAAAGCACTGACCAATCCGGGCGATGAGTTCATCACCTTTGCGCCCTATTTCCCGGAATACGCCGTGTGGGTGGAGACCGCCGGAGCGAGGCTTCTGGTGACGCCGGCGGATAAGGAGAAATTTCAGATTGATTTCGAGGCCTTTGAGAGGCTGATCGGACCAAAGACCAGGGGCGTCATCACCAATTCCCCCAACAATCCCAGCGGCGTCGTCTATTCGGAGGACACTATCCGCAGGCTGGCACAGATTCTTACAGAAAAGCAGAAGGAATACGGTAATCCCATCTATCTCATTACAGACGAACCTTACCGGGAGATCGTCTACGACGGAGTCGAGGTTCCCTTCGTGCCGAAGTATTACAAAAATACGCTGGTGTGTTATTCCTACAGCAAATCCCTGTCCCTGCCGGGAGAGCGGATCGGATACATCCTGGTTCCCGACGAGGCGGACGAGGCGAAAAGAGTCATGGCGGCGGTGGCAGGGGCGGGGCGTGCCCTGGGCTACGTCTGCGCCCCGGTGCTGTTCCAGAGGGTGGTTGCCCGGTGCACGGATGTAACCGGCGATATTGCAGCCTATGAGCGGAACCGGGAACTTCTGTACAACGGCCTGACCGCCCTGGGTTATGAGTGCGTCCGCCCCCAGGGGGCTTTCTACCTGTTTGTAAAAGCACTGGAGCCCGACGCCAAGGCCTTCTCGGACCGGGCGAAAAAGCATGACGTGCTGGTGGTGCCCAGCGACAGCTTCGGCTGCGAAGGCTATGTGCGGATCTCCTACTGCGTGGCGGAAAAGACGATCCGGGACGCGCTGCCGGTGTTCGCGGAGATTATGAAGGAATACCGCTGAAATTTTTTGAGGAGGCAGACTTATGGCGAGAACCGTGGCAATCGGAATTCAGAATTTTGAAACGATCGTTACAAATGATTATTTTTATGTGGATAAGACCGACTTTTCCGGGAATGGCGGGAGAATGGAGACAGTGTGACATTGATCACACGTCCCCGGCGGTCTGCCGTAATCTTCAAAAACTTTACAATCGATATGATTTTCTTCTTGAAGGCGATCTTTTGAATGCAAACGAAAAGGAGATGTTCCGTAGAGTGTCTCCGAAGTATGATACGCCCATGCAGGAGGCCTATGTGCACGGTTACTGGAAGGAGACCGTAAGCTTTTTCCGAAACCTGTTCAATACGACGCTTAAGACCAATCCTTATTTTGACCAGGCAATTCTCACCGGCATTACGCGGGTCAATCTGCTGAAATTGGAGGCAGAAGGAATTCCCCCGGAACGGATTCGGAAGTACGGGTTTGCGTTTGGGGGAAGAAGGTGCTGATCGGCTAAAGAACACTTTGCGCTTTTTTCTGCATCTGTTACAATAGGAATATTACAAAAACGGCACTATATATATCAAAAACCGTCTTTGACGGCCAACAGTAATCCAAACCAGCGGACAGGCTGTCCCGGATACGTTACATTTCCGGGCAGCCTGTTTTTTTGTATTGTTACACTTTCTCCGGTTCCGGATATTCCACCTCGAAAGTTTCTGCGGTCACGGATTTGATGATCTGGGGGACGATGGGGCGATCGTTGTAGTCCACATCCGTTTCGGCGATGCGGTTGACCACATCCATGCCCTCCACAACTTTTCCGAAAGCCGCATAAGCGCCGTCTAAATGGGGAGAGGTCTTATGCATGATGAAGAACTGGCTTCCGGCGCTGTTGGGATGCATGGATCTTGCCATGGAGAGCACCCCTTCTGTGTGTTTGAGATCGTTCTTGAAACGGTTCTGGGTGAACTCTCCTTTGATGGAGTAGCCGGGATCGCCCATGCCGCTGCCTTCGGGGCAGCCGCCCTGGATCATGAAGTCCTTGATGACCCGATGGAAGATCAGACCGTTGTAGAAGCCCTTGTTCACCAGGCTCAGAAAATTGTTGACGGTGTTGGGGGCGACGTCCGGGTAAAGCTCTGCCTTGATAACGCCGCCGTCCTCCATTTCGATGGTAATAACTGGATTTTGTGCCATGTGTTTGTCTCCTTTTTAAAAAATTCTGATACCTATTCTAACGGATAACGGGGGATTCGTAAAGAGGGGGAGGGAAATTCGCGCATTCTCGCACATTCTTGGGTGCCGGTGATGGGCTGGATATCGATGCATGGACGGCGTATAAGCGGGGGAGGTTGGTAGCAGACGGAATTTTGGGATAAGACAGGTGGGTTGACGGGAGACGGAATTTTGGGATAAGATAGTGGTTAATACAGCGAGGGGGATAAGGGAATGGAGAGGGAAGAATGGCTGGAGGGTGTGGAGCTGGACCCGGGGTTTGCGGAGAGGGATCGGAGAAGGAAGGCGGGGCAGGCGGTAGAGATTGTGAGGACGGAGAGGCTTCTGGTGAGGGAGACGGTGCTTTCGGATGTGCCGGCGCTTTATGAGATGGGGAAGGAAGAGGGGGCGGGAGAGTATCTGGGGCCGGTGCAGCCCACAATGGAGGAAGAGATGGAGTTTATGGCGGCTTATATTCGTCATGCGTATGCTTTTTATGATTTTGGGCTTTGGACGGTTCTGGAATTGGCAGGCGGCGAGGTGGTGGGAAGAGCGGGGCTTTTTCCGTCGAAGATTCTGGATGAGGGCGTGGAGCTTGGTTATCTGATCAGAAGGAACCGGAGGGGAAGGGGGTATGCTTCGGAGTGCTGCAGGGCGATTCTTACGTACGCGTCGGAGGTGCTGGACCTCCATGAAATCCACGTGCTGTCGGACCGGCGCAATACAGCCTCGCTTCGGGTTGCCCGGGGACTTGGATTTACAGAGCGGGAAAAGATACAGAAAGAAGCGTCTGAATGGACTCATTGGATATGGGAAAGTTTGTAGAAGAGCGCACTTGCTTCTTGAAATTTTACAAGGACATGGTATAATTCTACGTGACTGTGAGAATGCGAAACAGTTGCCATTCCACATAGTTTTCAGTGGCTGCGCCGGGCGGATTCCGGGATGGCAGCGGATACGACGAGGTGACAGGGAATTATGATACGGGCAAAAGAACTGACGTTCGACTATGAGCGTCTGGACGAAGAAGGAAACGTGGAGTCGAAAAAGAGAGCGGTGGACCACGTGAATCTGCATATACGTCCGGGAAAATTTATCGCGATCCTGGGACATAACGGTTCCGGTAAATCCACGCTGGCCAAGCACATCAATGCGATCCTGACGCCCACCGAAGGAACTCTGTGGGTGGACGGCATGGATACGAGCGAGGACGACAAGCTGTGGAAGATCCGTCAGGATGCAGGGATGGTATTCCAGAATCCGGACAACCAGATCATCGGAACGGTGGTGGAAGAAGACGTGGGATTCGGCCCCGAGAATCTGGGAGTGCCCACCGACGAGATCTGGAGACGGGTGGAAGAGAGCTTAAGCGCGGTGGGGATGTTAAAATACCGCCACCATTCCCCCAACAAATTGTCCGGCGGACAGAAGCAGCGGGTGGCCATCGCGGGCGTCATGGCCATGCATCCCAGGTGCATCGTTCTGGACGAGCCTACCGCCATGTTAGACCCCAACGGTCGGGCAAGCGTCATAAGGACCGCTCGAAAGCTCAACCAGGAGGAGGGCATCACGATCATCCTGATCACCCACTATATGGAAGAAGTGGTGGAGGCGGACCATGTCTTTGTCATGGACAACGGCAAAGTAGTCATGGAAGGGAATCCGCGGGAGATCTTCTCCAGGGTGGAAGAACTGAAACGCCTGCGCCTGGACGTGCCCCAGGCAACCCTTCTGGCTTACGAACTTAAGAAAAAAGGATTCCCGCTTCCAGATGGAATTCTGAATAACGAGGAGCTGGTGGAGCGCTTATGTCAATTAAAATCAAAGATGTGAATTACACATATGCTGAGAATACCGCCTATGAGATTCATGCGCTGAAAGACGTCAATCTGGAGATTCCCGACGGACAATTTGTGGGACTCATCGGACATACCGGTTCCGGTAAGTCCACGCTGGTGCAGCATCTGAACGGGCTGATCAAAGCCACCGGCGGGCGGATCTACTTTAATGGAAGAGATATTTATGGAGAAAATTTCTCCATGAAAGAATTAAGAAGCAAAGTAGGACTGGTGTTTCAGTATCCGGAACACCAGCTTTTCGAGGTGGATGTGCTGTCCGACGTGTGTTTTGGACCGAAGAATTTGGGATTTTCCAGAGAAGAAGCAGAAGAAAAAGCGAAAGCGGCTCTTTGCATGGTGGGCATGGGGGAGGAGTACTACAGGCGCTCTCCCTTTGAACTGTCCGGCGGACAGAAGCGCCGGGTGGCCATTGCGGGTGTGCTGGCCATGGAACCGGAGATGCTGATTCTGGATGAACCCACCGCCGGCCTGGACCCGCGGGGAAGAGACGAGATCCTGGATCAGATTGAGAAGCTCCAAAAAGAGCGGGGTATTACGGTGGTCCTGGTCTCTCACAGTATGGAGGACGTGGCCCGCTATGTGGACCGCATTATTGTCATGAACCAAGGTCAGGTGCGCTTTGACGGCGCCCCACGGGAAGTGTTCCGCCACTATCAGGAACTGGAGGCCATCGGTCTGGCGGCGCCCCAGACCACCTATGTGATGCAGGAACTGAAAAAGCGGGGCGCAGATGTAGATACGGACGCAACGACCATCGAAGAAGCAGCCGACGCCATCGAACACTGGCTGCGGAACTGAAATAGGGGGACTTTCATGATTCGAGATATCACGTTGGGCCAGTACTATCCGGCCAAATCCATTATTCACCAGCTGGACCCCAGAGTGAAGCTGGTAACGACGATGGTCTATATTGTCTCTTTGTTTGTGGCAAAGGGAATATCTGGTTACTTGATCGCCACCCTGTTTCTTGCTATGGTGGTGAAGATGTCCAAAGTTCCGTTTGGTTATATTACCAAAGGGCTGAAAGCCATTATTATGATCCTTTTGATTACGGTGGTCTTCAACCTGTTTCTGGTGGATGGGGATATCGTCCTGTGGCGCTTCGGATTCCTCCGGATCACGGACAAGGGCGTTCGGACAGCCGTCTTTATGGCCATCCGGCTGATCTACCTGATCATCGGCTCCTCCATCATGACGCTGACCACCACGCCCAACGATCTGACCGACGGACTGGAGAAGCTTCTGGGGCCTCTGAAAAAGATTCATGTACCGGTGCATGAGATTGCCATGATGATGTCCATCGCCCTTCGCTTTATCCCGATCCTGCTGGAAGAGACCGACAAGATCATGAAGGCTCAGATTGCCAGAGGAGCAGACTTCGAGACCGGAAATCTGATCCAGAAGGCAAGAGCCATGGTGCCTCTTCTGGTGCCGCTGTTTATCTCTGCCTTCCGTCGGGCCAACGATCTTGCCATGGCCATGGAGGCACGCTGCTATCACGGCGGGGACGGCAGGACGAAGATGAAGCCGCTGCATTACGAGAGCCGGGATAAGACGGCCTATGCAGTAGTATGGGGATACCTTCTGCTGGTGATCGCGGCCAACTACGTGGGAGGCCTGTATGCGATTCAGCTACTGTAGAGGTGACCGATGAAGCGGATAGAACTGATTGTGGCTTATGACGGCACCAACTATCGGGGGTGGCAGATCCAGAAGAATGGGGAAACCATCGAATCCATGCTGAACCGGGCCCTGTCCGATCTGACCGGAGAGGACGTCCGTGTCCAGGGGGCCAGCCGCACGGATTCCGGCGTGCATGCCATGGGAAATGTGGCGGTCTTCGATACAGAAGCGAGGATGGCGGCGGATAAATTTTCCTATGCCCTCAATCAGAGGCTCCCAGAAGATATTCGCGTGCAGCGGTCCCGGGAAGTCCCGGCGGACTTTCATCCCCGTTATCAGAAGACGGTCAAAACATATGAGTACCGGATCTTGAACCGGGAATTTCCTCTGCCCGCCTACCGATTGAATACGTATTTCACGTATTGCACTTTGAATGTAGAGCGGATGCGGCAGGGGGCGGCGTACCTCATAGGGGAGTACGATTTTCAGAGCTTCTGCGCGGCGGGAGCCCAGGTAAAAACCACCGTACGCACGGTCTATGATCTGCAGGTTACAAAAGAAAAAGATCTCATCACCATCCGGATCACGGGCAATGGTTTCCTGTACAATATGGTGCGCATCATCGCCGGAACCCTTATAAAAGTCGGCGCCGGAGAGTGGGAGCCTTCCTATATAAAAGAGGTTTTGGAAGCCAGGGACCGCAGGCTGGCCGGTCCCACGGCTCCAGCCAAGGGACTCACGCTTATGAATATCATTTTTCAGGGGGAAAAGTAAGAAAATCCATTGGAAAATCAGCATTTTCCGCTTGACACACACGGCCATGTGTCATATAATATAAAACTGTGACGACGCGAGAAAATATCCAATCCAAAGCCCCGGTAGGATGTTTTTACGTATAAATGATCCATCAGAACTCAATTTTAACAGGAGGTACACCAATGAACAGTTTCATGGCTAATCCAGAAAAAGTGGAAAGAAAATGGTACGTAGTTGACGCTACCGGATATACATTAGGACGTATGGCTTCTGAAGTAGCAAAAGTGCTGAGAGGGAAGAACAAACCCGAGTTCACTCCCCATATCGATACCGGTGACTATGTAGTCATCGTGAACGCAGAGAAGATTAAAGTGACCGGCAAGAAGCTGGATCAGAAGATCTACTATCATCATTCCGAGTACGTCGGAGGCATGAAAGAGACGACTCTGAGAGAAATGTTGGCAAAGAAACCTGAGAAGGTGGTGGAACTGGCAGTCAAAGGCATGCTTCCCAAAGGACCTCTGGGAAGACAGATGTTCACCAAACTTCATGTTTACGCTGGTCCCGAGCATCCACACGCAGCTCAGAAACCAGAAGCACTGACATTTTAAGAGGAGGGAAAGATCATGGCTAAGACAAAATTCTATGGAACTGGAAGAAGAAAAAAATCCATCGCCAGAGTATACCTGGTACCGGGAACTGGCAATATTACCGTAAATAAAAGAAGTATCGACGAGTATTTCGGCCTGGAGACTTTGAAGGTCATCGTCCGTCAGCCCCTGGTGGCAACCGAGAATGTTGACAAGTTCGACGTGCTTGTGAACGTACACGGCGGAGGCTACACCGGACAGGCAGGCGCGGTGAGACACGGTATCGCCCGCGCGCTGGTACAGGCAGATCCGGAGTACCGGCTGACCCTGAAAAAAGCAGGCTATCTGACCCGTGACCCGAGAATGAAAGAACGTAAGAAGTACGGCCTCAAAGCGGCTCGTCGCGCTCCGCAGTTCAGCAAGCGTTAAATTTTATCAAAAT
>CAJUDY010000031.1 GCA_910584945.1 uncultured Lachnospiraceae bacterium
CAGTTTCATTTATGGTGGTGCCAAGTGTGCGGGCATGGAGGTTTAGGAAAGAAAATTCACAAAACACTCAAGGCAACCGCGTGAAGCTTGTTCCGGGCCGAGTCGGACCGGGAGGTCATGATGATCGGGACGCTGGCGCCGATCACTGCGCTGCCGGTCTTTAATCCGGCAAAATAGCGGAGAGATTTGTCCAGCGCATTGCCGGTACACAGGTTGGGCATCAGCAGGATATCCGCCTGCCCGGCCACCGGGCTTTCGATGGATTTGGCTCTGGCAGCCTCGACAGAGAGTGCGTTGTCAAGGGCCAGAGGACCGTCCACCAGACAGCCTTTGATCTGTCCCCGGTCGTTTGCTTTGCTCAGCATGGCGGCGTCTATGGTCTCCGGCATCTTTTCATTGATCACTTCCACCGGCGTGATGCAGGCTGCTTTGGGGCATTCCATACCGAGGCGGCGGGCCAGCGACACGGCATTATTCAAAATCTGTATTTTTTCGGCATACGTCGGATTCACATTGACCGCGCAGTCTGTGATCAGAACCAGACGGTTCTGATTCGGATATTCCGTGACGGTTACCTGGCTGACCAGCGCTTTTGGCGGTACCAGGCCATATTCCTTGTTAAACAGGGCGCGAAGGAACACAGATGTGTGCAGAAGTCCTTTCATAAGCGCATCCACTTTTTTTTCAGAGGCAAGAGCGACTGCTTTTTCCGCGGCTTTTGCGTCATTCGATTCTTCGATCATACTCCACATATGGGGAGCTTCCCCCAGAGAAAGTAATATATTTTTTATTTTTTCCGTATTACCGATCAATATAAAATCCGCGATCTGTTCTTTTCTTGCTTCCACCGCACATTCCAATACTTCGTGGTCATGGGCGGCTGCGACAGCAACCACCTTTTTTCCGGCGTTTTTCCGGATCGCATTCATCATTTCATCAAAATTTCCATACATGGCAGACTCCTTTTTGTCAGAACATGAGATATAAAATGTTTTGTATATAAAAACGATGTTTTGAATTATACAACAAAAGATAGCATAAAAAAAAGAAGGTGTCAATACCTTCTTTCTTTTTTCTCATCGAATTAACCGTTCAATCTGATTCACGGCTTCCTTTAGATGCTTTAGATGTGTCTCCTGATTGGTCACCATGCGGGTGGTGGGACCGGAGAGACTGATGGAGGCGATGGGTTCCGAGTCTCGGGACAGCACGGGGACGGCGATGCAGTAGAGGCCCAGTTCAACCTCCTCGTTGTCGATGGAATAACCCTGTTCGCGGATGGTATCCAGAGTCCGGAGCAGATGCCCGGCGTCTTTGATGGAATTCGGCGTGTAGGCTTCAAAGGTCGCGCTTCGAAGATACTGATTGACAAACTGGTCGGACTGATAGGCCAGCAGAGCTTTTCCGGTTCCGGTCAGATGGGCATACCGGCTGTAACCGATCATGACGTCCATGGTCAGACAGAGGGTTCCGACGGATTTGTCTATGTAAGTGACGTGGGTGGCGTCGTCCATGATGGCCAGATGGGAAGACTCTCCGGTCTTTTCGGAAAGGTTCACAAGGAACGGGTGGATCAGGCTGATCAATTCCATCCGGTTGTGAGCCACCTGACCGAGAGAGGAGATCTTGACGCCCAGCCGGTATTTGGCCGCATCCGTTTTGATCAGATATCCGGACTGCTCCATGGTGACCAGAAAACGAAAGGCGGTGCTTCGGTTCATGTCCATACACCGGGCGACCTCCGCGGGAGACAGTTCCTCCCGTTCAAAGAACAGGTCCAGGATCGAAAACGCGGTGGAGACGGAGTGCAGGATATAGCGTTCATTTTTGGAAGTTGTTTGCTCGGGCATGGAGGATTCCTTTCTTTCTCGAAATTTCTTTTTAATAAAACATACAGGAAAAATAAAACATTGTCAAGAAATGTTTATTATAAAACAACATAGTGAAATCTGCACAAAAGCGAATTGGCAAAATTATGACTTTTGACGGTTGACAAAAAATAAAACAAATAATACTATATAACACGAATATGTTTTTATATACAAAACTATGATTTGATATAAAAAACAAAGAAGGGAGAACGAGAGTGAAGCCAATCAAGATTTTCGTCATCAATTTTGGTTCCACGTCCACCAAGATCGCGTATTTTGAGGACGAGAACTGTATCCTGCGGGAGAGCATCAACCATTCTGTGGACGAGATCAAAGCCTGTCGGACGGTAAACGATCAGTACGGGCTTCGGAAAGCGGCGATCCTCGATTTTATGGAGGAGCACGGTCTGAAGCTTGACGAGATGGATTCCATCACCACCCGCGGAGGACAGACAGAACCCATCAAAGGAGGAACCTATCGAATCAACGAAGCTATGGTTGGGCAGGTGCGCTCCGGCGAGTACGGACATCACGTCTGCGGCGTTGGTGTGCTGGTGGCCTACGACCTGTGCAGGGAAAGCGATCACGCTGTCCCACTCACCACTGATACGCCGACTACCGATGAGATGGACCCGGTGGCCCGCTATTCCGGCCTGAAGGAGATCGAGCGCGTGTCCTGCGTTCAGGCGCTGAACACGAAGGCGATGGCGCGATACTATGCGGAGCAGAACGGAAGGAAGTTTGAGGACGTTCGCGTCGTCACGGTGATGCTGGGAGGCGGAATCGGCGTCTGTGCGATTCGGGACGGACGAATGGTGGACGCGCCGGACGGACTGGAAGGAGAGGGGCCTTTCTCCAACAACCGCTGCTGCACTGTGCCAGCGGGCCAGTTGATAAAGTTGTGCTATTCCGGGAAATATAATCTGGAAGAAATGATCCGCCACATCAACGGCGAGGCGGGGTTGATGGCGTATCTGGGAACGACGGATATTCGGACGATCATGAAACGGATCGAAGAAGGCGACTCCTATGCGGAAGAGGTGATGGATGCCATGTGCTATCAGACGGCGAAGGAGATCGGGGCCATGGCGGCTGTTCTGGAAGGTAAGGTAGACGCCATTCTTCTGATTGGCGGCATGGCAAATGTTCCGTTTATTACGGGGAATATCCAGAGGAGAGTCCGTTTTATCGCTCCGGTGGTCATCCTGCCGGGAGAGCGGGAAATGGAAGCGCTGGCAGAGGGGTCTTACCGGGCGCTCAAAGGGGAGATTCCGATGCAGACATTTGTCCCTGGCAATTAGTCAGATTCGACAAAAATGTCTGTTGAAATTTGTGCTTATTTTCCATATTGACAATATACAAAACGAAGATTATTATAAAATTACAAAATGTTTTAATATAATAAACAATGTTTGAGAAATAAAAAGGAGTGAAACTCATGAAAGAAATCCGTTTACATGGAAGAGGAGGTCAGGGCGTCGTAAAAGCTTCGCAGATCGTGGTGCGCGCGGCGGTTGCCGGAGGGAAGAATGGACAGTTCATCCCGTTCTTCGGCGTGGAGCGCAAAGGATCTCCGGTGTTCGGCTATCTTCGTATCTCTGAGGAACCGATCCGCAGAAAGATGCAGGTGTATGAGCCGGAGATTCTGGTGATTATGGACGATTCCCTGGTGGGTCTTCCGGCGACTTACGCGGGCCTGAAGGAGGGCGGGATCGTGGTGATCAATTCCACGAAAACCCCGAAGGAGCTGGGTATCCCCTCTCAGGCCGGAGAGACTGCAATCGTGGACGCCACCGGCATCGCGGAAGAACTGATCGGAAGAAATATTCCGAATACCTCCATGCTCGGCGCCTTCGTCAAAGCTTCCGGGCTGGTGGATAAGGAAGCGCTCTTTACAGAGATCGAGAAAGCGTTCGGCGCCGTCAACCGGCAGGCAGCGGAGCGCGCGTATGAAGAGACGGTAGTAACAAAACAATCATAAAAACAGCATCGGAGATGCGGAACTTCAATTAGGAGAACTTTATTATGGCTGAACATTTACATATCACCCCCATCGGAAATGATGGAATCTACTGCCTGGACACCGCCAGCTGGCGGGTGTACCGGCCGGTAATGGACAAAGAGAAATGTGTGGACTGCGGGATGTGCCTCGCTTACTGTCCGGTGAACGCCATCATCGGTACGGAGGACAAAAAGTACGAGATCACTTATGACTACTGCAAGGGCTGCGGCATCTGCGCAAACGAATGCAAAAAAGGCGCCATTACGATGGTTCCGGAAGGAGGGACAAAATAATGGGAAGAAAAATTGTTTTAACCGGTAACTATTCCGCGTCGGAAGCGGCCGCGCTCTGCCGCCCGGATCTGATCGCGGCTTATCCGATTACGCCCCAGTCTTCGGTCGTTGAATATCTGGCGGGCATGGTACATAACGGCAAGATCGATTCGAACCTGGTGCAGGTGGAGTCCGAGCATTCGGCCTGTTCCGTGGTTCAGGGCGCGGTGGCCGCGGGAGGGCGCGTATTTACCGCCACCTCCGCCCAGGGACTTGCGCTGATGTACGAGCCGTATTTTCGGATGTCGACCTTACGTTTCCCCATGGTCATGGCTCTGGCAACCAGAGAGATGACGTCTCCAGAGACGGTCTGGAGCGGACAGCAGGACGCCATGAGCGTTCGCGAGGCCGGATGGATTCAGGTGTACTGCGACAGCAACCAGGAGATCGCGGACATGATCATTCAGGGATATAAAATCGCGGAGCATGATCAGGTCCTTTTACCGGTGAATGTGTGTTATGACGGATTTTACAGTTCCCATCTGACTGAAGGTGTGGATCTTCCGCTTCAGGAAGAAGTAGACCGCTTCCTTCCCGCAGTGCATTTTAACCATTGTGTTCTGGACCCGGAGAATCCCTTTGCGCTGGACCCCCTGACGCCGGGGCCGCTTTTGATGAAGTACAGGAAGAGCCATCTGGATGCCATGGAAGCCGCTCTTGATGTGATTGAGGAAGTGGACAAAGAGTTTGGCGATCAGTTCGGCCGTTACTACGGCGGCGCGATCTCGGAATATAAGACCGAAGATGCGGATGTGGTGATTCTGACCATCGGCGGCATGACCGGGACCGGTATGGACGCGGTGGACCTTGCGAGAGAACAGGGCGTCAAGGCCGGTCTGATTAAGATCCGTTTTGCAAGACCGTTCCCGGCAAGGCGGATTGCCAAAGCTCTTGCGGGAAAGAAAGCATTTGCGGTCATCGACCGTTCCGTCTCCTTCGGCTGGTCCACAGGCCCCATGTATATGGAGACGAGGGCGGCGCTTGCGGATGTAGATGATAAATTCGCTCATTTCTCCGTCATCGGCGGCCTTGGAGGAGCGGATATTCCGCTGGACCGGATGCTCGGCACCATCAAGAAACTGAACGAAGTGAAAAATGAGCCGGGTCAGAAAGAGACCGAGTGGTATATGACAGATTGATCAGGGAGGTTAATAATAAGAATGAGTTATATAGATGTCCTTAGAGAAGCAAAAGATGTAGTGACTCCCGGCATGTCGGCCTGCCAGGGCTGCGGCGGAGAGCTGATCCTGAGAACCGTTCTGCAGGTGTCCGGGAAAAATACGATTATCGGTATTCCGCCGGGATGTATGGCAGGAGCCGGAGTGGTTGGGTGGAATTATGCCAACGGACTGGAAATCCCGGTGCATATTCCGCTGCTTGACAATACAGCTTCCTTCCTGACCGGCGTGAGTCAGATGTATGAGAGAAAAGGAAGGTCAGATGTAAATATTGTGGCAGTGGCCGGCGACGGCGCGACGGCGGACTGCGGTTTCCAGAGTCTCTCTGCCGCCGCGGAGCGCAATGAAAGGATGCTGTATGTCTGCTATGACAATGAAGGCTATATGAATACCGGGTATCAGAGAAGTTCCACAACCTCCAGAGGCTCCAGAACTTCCACCACGCCGATCGGTTCCGTATTAAACGGAAAGCAGCAGCATCAGAAATATCTGCCGCTGATCATGAGCATGCACGGCCTCACATACTGCGCCACCGCGTCTCCGTCCCATATGGCCGACTTTGTGGCGAAGATCCAGAAGGGCCTGGAGGCCTCCAAGAAAGGCTTTGCCTATCTGCATGTGTTCTCGCCCTGTCCCACCGGCTGGGCCTACCGGTCGGAGAAAGCCATCGAAGTGGCAAGAAAAGCAGTTGCGTCCAATGTATTTCCCCTTTGGGAGATGGACGAGAACGGTTACAGACTGACAGAGAACAAGAAGCCGATCACGGTGGCCGAGTTCGTAAAGGGGATCGGCAAGTTCAAGGATCTGACGCCGGAAGTGATTGAGAGTATCCAGAAAGTGGCGGACGACCGTTATGAGATATTGAAGAAACTGGCGGCGAAATAAAGGAGGAGTGACAGAGATGAAGATCGCAGTGATTGGAGCAGGCGCAATGGGAACGCTTTTTGGTGGCAGACTTGCGATGGAAGGAAACGATGTGACCATGGTAGATGTGGTTCCGGTCGTGCTGGAAACCATCAATCGGGACGGGATTGAACTGGAAGACGAGGCGGGAATGCACAAGATTCCGATAGTGGCAAAGAAAGCCGAAGAGATGACGGAGGAAGCAGATTTGGCGATTTTGTTCACAAAGACACTGTATTCCAAGTCCGCTCTTGAGAGCGCAGCCAAAACATTCATTGGAAAAAATACCTATGTGTTGACTTTGCAGAATGGTCTTGGCAACGTGGAGCTGATCAACGAATTTGTGAGTATGGACAAAATTCTTGTGGGGGTTACCAACTATGCGTCCGACGTAAAAGGACCTGGAAAAATTTCTTCTAAGGGCGCCGGGTATGTCCGGATCTATACAGCGAATCTGGAGGATACGCCTGTGGTCCATGAAGTGCACGAGGTATTGGTGCAGGCCGGTTTTCACGCGGAGATCACGAAAGAGGTCTATGTGGCAATCTGGGAAAAGGTCGGTTTCAACGCGGCCATCAACGCGACCACGGCCATTGTCCATGCGCCCTGCGGAGCCATCGGCGCTGTGGAAGAGGGACGTTTTCTGGCAGCGAAGATCGCTACAGAGACTGCGATGGTCGGACAGGCCCACGGGGTGGACGTGAAAGCGGAGAATATCATTCACAGCCTGGAAAATACCTATGTGGCGCATAAAGATCACTATACGTCCATGGCACAGGATCTGAAAAATAAGAGAAAGACAGAGGCGCGGTTCATCAACGGGGGAATTGTTGCCAAAGCAAAGGAGAAAGGAATCGAAGTTCCGTATACGGAGGCAATCTATTGCCTGCTGCGTACCATCGAAGATACCTTTGATATACAGGGATTCTGACAGATTTACGACAGGGGGATAAAAGCTATGAAGAATAAAAAGCAAAGCGCTGGTTTTGCGGTCTGTTTCAGTATCGCATCGGCCTGGTTTGGTACACACTGTGGAAGCGGGTTTGCCACGGGGGCACAGGGAGTCTCATTCTGGACTTCCTACGGGGCGTATGCCTTGTTTCTGCCGGTAATTTCAGTTGCGATCATGGCGGTTGTCGCGTATATTCAGTGGGAATTCTGCAGACAAAATAAAACTTATGATTATCGTTCCTATGCCAATAAACTGTTCCATCCTTATGATAAACTGTTTGGAACGATCTATGAGATCCTGTTTATTGCGATTATGGTCATGGGAGTCTCTTCGGTCTTTGCGGGCGCGGGACAGCTGATCAGCCAGATGTTCGGATTCCCCTATGTTCCGTCTGTCATTGCGGTCATGGCGCTGGTTGTCGTGTTGAATATGTTCGGAACAAAGCTTCTGGTGGCCTCTTCTTCCGTACTTTCTGTCATTTTGATTGCTGTGATTGTATTGATTGCGTTTTTGTGTATTGGGAAAAACGGCGGGCGTTTTGTGGAAGTTGTGTCAACCTGGCAGACGGAAGGCTCTTTGGGGAAAGCGATTCTTTCCGGCATTTTATATGGAAGCTTTCAGTGCATTATTCTTGGAGCGACGACCAATCTTTCGGAGGATATCACAACAAAAGAAGATTCCCGGGTCAGTGCGATCTTTGGGTTGGTTATGAACGGGGCTATGATGGTTCTGCTGACCTATATGCTGCTCTGTTATTATCCGGCTGTAAATACCGAACAGCTTCCGGTGTTGGCGGCAGTGTCCGAGCTTGGGATACCTGCGCTGGAGACCGGATATTCGATCATGGTATTTCTGGCATTCATGACGACGGCGATCACCTGCATTGGAGCGATTCTCAAAAGAGTTGAGGGCTTCGGCGCGGAGACGATCCGCAATATTACGGCGAGAAGAGCGCTGTATTCTGCGATATTGATTCTTATATGCTTTGGCATCGCGCAGTTTGGACTGCTGACGATTGTAAAGAAGGGCTACACGGCGGTGGGGTATCTTGGAATTCCGTTTGTGATCATTCCGACACTGATCGTTGGAACAAAGAAAATAAAAGTAGGAGGTAACTGATATGTCAGATTTTCCAACTGTAAAAGTAGCGGCCGTTCAGGCGGCGCCGGTATTTCTGAATCTGGAGGCGACGGTGGATAAGACCTGCAGGCTGATTGACGAGGCCGTAGGGCAAAGGGGCAAAGGTGATCGGTTTTCCGGAATCTTTTATACCGGGATATCCCTGGTGGATCTGGATGGATTCTCCGCTGAAAGGAATGCCTTTTTACATCCAGCTTTATAAGAATGCGGTAGAGATTCCAAGTAAATCAATTCAGAAGCTCAGTGAAGCGGCGAAAAGAAATAAAGTCTATGTCTGTGTGTCCGTGACGGAGAAGGAGAACGCTAGTCTATATCTGACCCAGCTCTGGTTCGGACCGAACGGGGATCTTCTTGGAAAACATCGCAAATTCAAGGCGACAAATGTGGAGAAGACCATCTGGGGCGACGGGGACGGCAGTATGGCTCCCGTATTCAAGACCGAGTACGGCAATCTCGGCGGTCTGCAGTGCTGGGAACATATCCTTTCTCTGAATCTTGCGGCGATGGGATCGCAGAACGAGCAGATTCATGTGGCTTCCTGGCCAAGTTTTTTCCCGGAAGAAGGCGAACTGATGGGCATCCGGGCCTGCGAGCTCTGCTCTTTGTACTATGCGTTGAGTAATCAGGTGTACGTAATCATGTCTTCCATGATCTACACAGATGAGATGCGGGAAATGCTGGCGGATACGGAGTTCAAGCAGGCGCTGATGGCGAACGGATACGGGTGTACGGAGATCATCGCACCCAACGCGGAAGTGATCGCGAAGGTTCCAAGAGACGAAGAAGGCTTTGCCATTGCGGACGCAGATCTGAACGCGATCATTCCGGGTAAATTCTGCACCGATCCTACCGGACATTATTCTACGCCGGGCTTCTTAAGCCTTACCTTTGACCAGAGGGAGCACGTGCCGGTCAAAAAAATCGGCGAGCAGACAGACCACAGTCTGAGTTATGAGCAGATTCAGGCGGAGCAGTAGCCAAAGGAGATTTTCATGAAGGACATCATGAATATAGGGGTCGTGAATTTCAGAACCGTCTGGGGAGACGATTGCTTCCGCGAACATGTTTCTGGAGGCGAAGAAACATTTTGACGTGGTTCGTCAGTAAGTCATATTTACTCATAAAGGTTTTGCCAGAGGAGAGCGCTGTATTCATACAGCGCTCTCCTGTATTGACTTAGTAATGAAATTGCAGTATATTGGATATATATCATGATAAACAAACTGGGTAAAGGAGAAAAATGGTCATGGCAAGTACGATTCAAGTCAGAGTGGATGATGAATTAAAGATAAAATCAGATAATTTGTTCAGAGAATTGGGTACAGATACAACAACCGCAATCCGGATGTTTTTGACACAGGCAGTTGCATATAATGGTTTTCCTTTTGAGATTAGAAAAAATGCAGCGGAGCATCATCCATATGCGCCGATGATAGAAGAAGAGATGCTGGAAAAACTGGGGCGTTCCAAAGATCATGCAGATCGGGGAGAATACCGAAGCGTGGATGATGTGGTTTTTGATATGAGAAATAAATATGACAGGTAAAGATGATATTATTTAACGGCTTATCATAAAGGTATCAGACAGAATTCATATGGAAGAGCAGGAGAGATTTTATGGCGAGGCATATACAGCACTTGGACATAGAGGCATATCGCGGGATTCAGAATCTGAAATTAAAAAATCTGAATCATATCAATATTCTGACGGGAGATAACAACAGCGGGAAGACAAGCGTGTTGGAGGTGCTTTCCGGTATGCGTGATCCTTACAGTATTTTGGCATGGACCGGCATGATACTTAACAGGGTGTCAATGGCCAGAAAAAAATTATTTTATCAGGAACTATATAATTTGTTTCCGGTTGACGCCGAAGAAAAAGTGATCGGATATAAATTTAAGGACAACAAAGATGTAACGACAAAAATTACATTAAAAGCGGAGATTGATGAAATGCAGATTCCGGAACAGGAAATGCTGCAGATCAATCATCTGATGAGGACGGGGAATGTAAAAGAAGCAGATGAGCTGATTGACACAAAATATATGAAACTGACGACATATGCAAATGAGAAGAAAACAGGGGAGGAAGTTTTATACGATTTTCAGAATCATATTCCATACGTTGTAGAAGAAAAAAATATTTTTTTGCGCACGATGTATGTGTCGCCTGTAGATCATACGAAAGGGAAGCTTTCTCTGGATCATATTCTCAGTGACTCTGAAATGTATGAAGAGATGCTTTCCGTACTTCGTGCATTTGATGAAAATATCATTGGAATTAACGCAATTGCTGCAGATGATCATGCTTCATCGGCGGAATATATGATTTTAACGAAAGATCATAAAAAAGCGCTTCCCCTGAATGTGTTCGGAGACGGAATGAAAAAGGCAATCCTTTTGTTGAGCGCAGTTGTAAAGGCAAAGGATGGTATTTTACTGCTGGACGAGTTTGAGACAGCGATTCATACTTCAGCTATGGATTCGATCTTTTCCTGGATACTGAAAAGTGCAAAAAGGTTGAATGTTCAAGTTTTTTTGACTTCCCACAGCAAAGAAGCCATCGAAAAAGTCTTAAAATGCAGTAAAGAACTGCAGCCGGATATACATGTGTATACATTATACAGGAAAGAAAACAGACATCTTGTTCGTACAATGACCTGCGAGGAAGCAATCGATGCTGAGGAATGCCTGGGATTGGAGTTGAGATCATGAACAGTGTTTTGTTGTGTGAGGGTTCGACGGATTATGTACTTTTACAGTATTATATGAGAAAGGCGTATTATTGGGAAGATGACAGAAGCCGACAAGATGGAATATTTAAGGTAGAAAAGGATCAGGAATCCAGAAAGTTGTTCTGTGGAGAGCATATCCTTACAGTGGCATCGGCAGGGGGATGCAGTAAACTGAAAAAGGGGCTGGAAAAGGCTTTGAACAGAAATCGGTTTGCTTCCGATACAAGACCCGCATTTGATCATATTGTCATCATTACAGATCGGGATGAGATCAGTACAGAAGAGGAATTTATGAGGAAGATCCAGGAAGTATTTATAAGATTATCTGTTTGTTGTACGGAGGATATATGTACTAATAAATGGACAAAATGTGAAATGAAAAATGATATGGGAGAAATGTTGTCTTTCTCATTTTTATTGATGGTTGTACCATTTGAAGAAAAAGGAGCTATGGAAACGTTTTTGCTAAATGCAATCGCAAAGGAAAATCAATATGATAAGTCGATGATTGAGGCATGCAATGAATTTGTAGAGCATGTAGATCCGGAAAGAAGATATTTGTCTGGAAGAAGACTGGTTACAAAAGCGAAATTTGATACCTATTTTTCCATTAGAACCGCCGCAAGTCAATTTAGAGAACGGCAAAATATTCTGAAAGGCATCGAATGGGAAAAATATACGGTTTTACAGGAAGCTTTTCGATTGCTGGCAGTATTGTCATAAAAATAGTTACAACCTCTCGGAATGAGAATATTCCGCTCCAGTTGCATTTTCTCATCTCTTATGTTATGATGATGGGGTCAAAGATATCTTTGACCCCAATAATCATCAAAGATTATTTCCGGCTATATTTCAGCCATATTTCCGTAACAATTTTATACCGGTTCCTTCCGCATGGCCGCCCGTTTGCGCTGGGTGGGGTCCAGGATCTTCTTGCGGATGCGCAAGGACTTGGGCGTGATCTCCAGAAGTTCGTCCGTGTCGATGAACTCCAGGCACTGCTCTAGGCTCAAGACCTTTGGGGGCGTCAGCTTCAGCGCCTCGTCCGCGCTGGAGGACCGGGTGTTGGTCAGCTTCTTGGTCTTGCAGACATTGAGCTCGATGTCGTCGGATTTGCCGTTCTGCCCCACCACCATGCCGGAGTAGACTTTCTCTCCCGGGCCGATGAACAGCGTTCCTCGCTCCTGGGCGTTGAACAATCCATAGGTGATGGATTCGCCGGACTCGAAGGCGATGAGAGACCCTTGCTTGCGGTACTGGATATCGCCCTTATAGGGCTCATATCCGTTAAAAATGGTGTTCAGCACACCGGTTCCTTTGGTGTCTGTCAGGAATTCTCCCCGGTAGCCGATGAGTCCTCTGGAAGGGATGTAGAACTCTAGGCGGGTGGAGCCGCTGCTGTTGGTGTGCATGTTCAGAAGCTCTCCTTTCCGTTCGCCTAACTTCTGGATGACATTGCCCGCGAACTCGTCGTCCACGTCCACATAGGCAAGTTCCATGGGTTCCTGCCGTTTCCCCTTTTCATCGTAACGATAGAGCACTTCCGCCTTGCTGACAGAGAACTCATAGCCCTCCCGGCGCATGTTCTCGATCAGAACGGACAGATGCAGTTCCCCGCGGCCGGAGACCTTAAAGCTGTCTGTGCTTTCCGTCTCCTCCACCCGCAGGCTCACGTCGGTGTTCAGTTCCCGGAAGAGACGGTCTCTTAAGTGCCGGGAGGTGATGTACTTTCCTTCGGTGCCGGCCAGAGGGCTGTCGTTGACGTTGAACTGCATGGCGATGGTGGGCTCGGAGATCTTCTGGAAAGGAATGGCCTTCGGCGCCTCCACCGAGCACAGGGTGTCGCCGATATGCAGGTCCGCGATGCCGGAGATGGCCACGATGGAACCCACGGTGGCATTGGTCACCGATACTTTGTTCAGTCCGTCAAATTCATAGAGTTTGCTGATCTTGACCTTCTTCACCTTATCCGGCTCATGGTGGTTTACGATGACCACCTCCTGGTTGACGTTGACGCTGCCGTTGTCCACCTTGCCCACGCCGATCCGCCCCACGTACTCATTGTAGTCGATGGTGCTGATGAGCACCTGGGTGGGAGCTTTTGGATCGCCTTCCGGAGCCGGGATATGTTCCAGAATGGTGTCAAAAAGAGGAGTCATATCCGTTGCTTTTTCCTTAAGATCCAAAGTGGCGTAGCCCCCCTTGGCGGAGGCAAATACGAAGGGGCAGTCCAGCTGCTCGTCGGAGGCGTCAAGGTCCATCAGAAGCTCCAGCACTTCGTCGATGACCTCTGTGGGTCTTGCTTCCGGGCGATCGATTTTATTGATGCAGACGATGACCGGGAGATCTAATTCCAGCGCTTTTTTTAACACAAACTTTGTCTGCGGCATGGAGCCCTCGAAAGCGTCCACCACCAGGATGACGCCGTCTACCATTTTCAGCACCCGCTCCACCTCGCCGCCGAAGTCCGCGTGCCCGGGAGTATCCACAATATTGATTTTTACATCCTTATAAAAAACTGCGGTATTCTTGGACAGAATGGTGATGCCCCGCTCCCGCTCGATGTCATTGGAGTCCATGACTCGCTCCGCCACTTCCTGGTTGGTGCGGAAGACCCCGCTTTGTTTTAGAAGTTCATCTACTAATGTTGTCTTGCCATGATCCACATGGGCAATGATCGCTATATTTCTTACATCTTCACGTTTCATAAAATCAGATCCTCATCTTTGCTGTCATTCTTCTTTCAAGTTTAATAGTGTATCACATTTTCCCAGGAAAACAAGCATAATTAGAAAAAAATACCGGCAGGGAGCGGGCATTTTGGAAAAAATGGAATAAAATTCTAAAAAACAGGAATATTTGGAAGAGGTGCTGAATATATTTTATAGACAAAATACGAAAAGAGACACTTCGTCAAACAGAAGGGAGAACCAAATTATGTCAGATAAGATTATTGAAAACAACCAGGTATCCATCGTCGGGGAGGTCGTATCCGAATTTTCCTTCAGCCATGAAGTCTTTGGGGAGGGCTTCTACATGCTGAATGTGTCTGTGAAACGTTTAAGCGATTCCTGCGACGTGATACCGCTGATGATTTCCGAACGGCTGATCGACGTCAACGAGAGTTATCAGGGGGAGTATATCCGGGCCACCGGGCAGTTCCGCTCCTATAACCGCCATGAGGAAAAGAAGAACCGTCTGGTATTGTCCGTCTTTGTTCGGGAACTGGAATTCATTGACGAGGAAGTGGAGAATGCCAAGACCAACCAGATCTTTCTGGACGGCTTTATCTGCAAGATGCCGGTTTACAGAAAGACGCCTCTTGGGAGGGAGATTGCGGACATTCTGCTGGCAGTCAACCGTCCCTATGGGAAATCCGATTATATTCCATGTATCTGCTGGGGGAGAAACGCCCGCTTTGCTTCCGGTTTTGAGGTAGGCGGCCATACTCAGATCTGGGGCAGAATCCAGAGCCGGGAGTACATGAAAAAGATAGATGAGGAGGAAAGCGAACGCAGAGTTGCATATGAGGTATCTGTCAGCAAGCTGGAGTATCTGGATTAGCACCCGGATGAACTAAAAAATCTTGCATTTCTTCCTGCGCTGGTGTAAGATAGAAAAATACAAAGATTCTATTTCGTGTTCAGGGGATATGGAGAAGCTATGGACAGGGGTAAATTACAGGTATACTTTGGAAGCGGAAGAGGGAAGACGACGGCGGCGCTGGGTCAGGCGATTCGGGAGGCCAGCGGAGGGAAGACGGTCATCATCATCCAGTTTTTAAAAGGCAGACAGCCGGAGCAGATCAGTTTTATCCAGCGGCTGGAGCCGGAGATCAAGCTGTTCCGTTTTCAGCGCCGGGAGGCGGCCTTCGAAGAGTTAAGTCCCAAAGAACGGGAAGAAGAGATCATGAGCATGAAGAACGGTCTTAGCTTTGCCAAGAAGGTACTGGCCACCGGCGAGTGCGATGTACTTGTGCTGGATGAGATCCTTGGACTTCTAGATTATGGGATCGCGACGCTTCCCGAGATCCAGGCGCTCCTTACCGAAGCTTCGGACGGTACAGAGATGATCTTTACCGGTATCCGGATATGCCCGGAGATTATGGAATGGGCGGATTTAGTGTACCAGATATCCGCATTGAAAGAATGAGTGGAGAGGCGTACACGAAAGGGACGCCTCTCTCTTTGACGAAAACAAAAGACTACCAGGAGGGAAAATTATGTCGATTTTTACAGGTGCAGGAGTTGCGATCGTTACTCCCATGACAAAGACGGGAGAAGTGAATTACCCGAAGCTTGCAGAGCTTTTGGAGTATCAGATTGCCAACCATACGGACAGCATCATTATCTGCGGGACCACCGGAGAAGCTTCCACGCTGTCTCATGAAGAACATCTGGAGGTGGTCCGCTTCACCATTGAGAAGGTGGCAAAAAGGATTCCGGTGATTGCAGGCACCGGTTCCAACTGCACGGAGACAGCGGTTTATCTGTCCCAGGAAGCGGAAAAGTACGGCGCGGACGGCCTTCTGCTTGTAAGCCCTTATTACAATAAAGCGACCCAGAAAGGCCTGATCGCGCATTTTACCAAAGTTGCGAATTCTGTGAAGATTCCGATCATCCTGTACAATATCCAGGGCCGTACCGGAGTGAATATCGCACCGGAGACCATCGCTTATCTTGCGAAGAATGTGGAGAATATTGTAGCGGTCAAGGAAGCCAGCGGCAATATCTCCCAGGTGGCAAAGATTGCCCAGCTCTGCGGGGATTCTCTGGATATCTATTCCGGCAACGACGATCAGATCGTACCCCTTCTGTCCCTTGGAGGAAAGGGCGTGATCTCCGTACTGTCCAATATCGCGCCCCGTCAGACCCACGAGATCGTGGCGAAGTTTATGGAGGGGGATGTGGCAGAGAGCAGGAGGCTTCAGCTGGAAGCGATCCCGCTGATTGATCAGCTGTTCTGCGAGGTGAATCCGATTCCGGTAAAAGCAGCCCTGAACCTGCTCGGATGGGAGGCAGGTCCGCTTCGGATGCCGCTTTCTGAGATGGAAGAAGCACATCAAAAGAACTTAAAGGCAGCGATGGATGCTTATGGATTAAAAGCAAAAGGAGAGAACTAATGGTTAAGGCGATCATGCATGGCTGCAACGGCCATATGGGGCAGGTGATCACCGGCCTGATCAGAGAAGACGCAGAGATTGAGATCGTGGCGGGCATCGACCTGGTGGACTGCCGTGACAACGGATATCCGGTGTATACGAACATAAAAGACTGTGATGTGGAGGCGGATGTGATCATTGATTTTGCTTCCGCCAAGGCAACGGACCCCCTTCTCGCTTATGGAGTGGAGCGTCAGATTCCCATGGTTCTGTGCACTACCGGTCTAACGGAGGAACAGCTTGAGGCCGTGGAAGAGGCCAGCAAAAAAGTGGCGGTTTTAAAGTCCGCCAACATGTCCCTTGGGGTGAATATGCTGTTGAAGCTCTTAAAGGATGCGGCCGGTATTCTGGCGCCTGCGGGCTTTGACATTGAGATTGTGGAGAAGCATCACAACCGGAAGGTGGATGCTCCCAGCGGCACGGCTCTGGCCCTGGCGGACTCCATTAACAAGTCTCTTGGCAATGTCTATGAGTACAAATTTGACCGGAGCCAGACCCGGGAAAAAAGAGACAAAAAGGAGATCGGCATCTCGGCGGTCCGTGGCGGGACCATCGTGGGAGACCACGACGTGATCTTTGCGGGAACGGATGAAGTCGTGACTTTCAGCCATACGGCCTATTCTCGGGCGATCTTTGGCAAGGGAGCTGTCCAGGCGGCAAAATTCCTCGCGGGGAAGCCCGCGGGGCATTATCAGATGAGCCACGTGATCGACGCGCAGTTATAATGAAAAATAATTTTTAAAAACCGAATAAAAACCGGAGAGTTGTCCATATTAGTAACAGCAGGTCAAATACTGTTTTACATCTTTATTTTAATTAAAAGGAGAGACATTTATGAAACAGTTAAAGAAGTATTGCATTGGCATGCTGCTTTTGGTGACACTGACGGTGTTGACCGCATGCGGCAGAGCGAACAACGGAACCGCCACAGATAACGACGGGGCTGCTACGGACAACAACGGAACCGTCACGGACGGCAATACCGGTAACGGCACTGACACTTCCGATGTCCTCTTCGATACCGATGGCGACGGCGTCTATGATCATACGGACGTAGACGGAGACGGCCTTCTGGAAGAGATCGGAAATGATACCAATGATGTGATCGATGATCTGGTCAATGATGTGACCGGGGACGGCACAATGGTAGATGGCAATGCAAATGGAGACGGTACAGGAACCGGAACTGTGGAGAACGGAACCGGAACAGACCTGCCGTAAGAGAATGGAGGGCTGCTTTTTGGCAGCCCTCTTCTTGAATGACAGGATAACAGGGAACAGGAGCATGAGATGGAATTTCGGCCATGTATTGACATACATAATGGAAAAGTAAAGCAGATTGTGGGCGGGACGCTGAAAGATCAGGGAAGCCAGGCGAAGGAGAACTTTGTGTCCGGGCAGGACGCGGGCTTCTATGCCCGGTCTTATAAGGAGAGCGGCGTCCGCGGCGGCCACATCATCCTGCTGAACAAAGAGGGAAGCGAGTACTATGAAGCCACCAGGCAGCAGGCGCTCCTGGCGCTTTCAGAGTATCCGAAAGGACTGCAGATCGGCGGCGGCATTCACCGGGAGAACGCCGCCGCCTGGCTGGAGGCGGGAGCGAGCCATGTGATTGTGACCTCTTATGTGTTTCAGGACGGCAGAGTGAACCGGGAGAATTTGGAAAAGCTAAAAGGAGAGGTAGGGAAAGAGCATCTGGTGCTGGACCTAAGCTGCCGAAGAAAGGGAGAGGACTATTATATCGTGACGGACCGGTGGCAGAAGTTTACAGACGTGATTCTCTCGGAAGCAGTGATTGAAGAACTGGCAGGCTCCTGCGCGGAGTTCCTGATCCACGCGGTGGATGTGGAGGGAAAGGCAAAGGGGATCGAGGAGCCCCTGGCCCGGATGCTGGGGGCGTGGAACGGGATTCCCGTCACCTACGCAGGCGGGGTCGGAAGCTTTGCGGATCTTCGAAAACTGAAGGAGCTGGGACAAAACCGCCTGCATGTGACCATCGGGAGCGCCCTGGATCTGTTCGGCGGGAATATGAACTATCACAAGGTATTGAAATTCGTTGCGGAATCTTGAAAATAATGGTATGATAAAGACAGGCATCAAAGCCGTACGGGGGTAATAAGTGCGGGGGGATGCAAAAATAATAAGCAAAGGAGTGGTTCTATGCGTTATATCATCAGCGGAAAAAACATCGACATTACAGACGGCCTTCGGTCGGCGGTGACGGAGAAGCTGAAAAAGCTGGAGCGATACTTTACTCCTGATACGGAAGTGCACGTGACCCTGAGCGTGGAGAAGGAGCGTCAGAAGATCGAGGTGACGATTCCGGTGAAGGGGAACATCATCCGGTCAGAACAGTCCAGTACTGACATGTATGTGTCCATCGATCTGGTGGAAGAAGTCATCGAGCGCCAGCTTCGGAAGTACAAGAACAAGCTGATTGCAAGACAGCAGGGCGGGGGGAATTTCCAGAAGGAGTTTCTGGAAAAGGATTCGGAGGATCAGGAGGTCAAGATTATCCGAACCAAGAAGTTCGATATCAAGCCCATGTATCCCGAGGACGCCTGCGTGCAGATGGAACTGCTGGGACATGCTTTCTTCGCTTTCGTGAACGCGGAGACAGACGAGATCAACGTAGTGTACAAGAGAAAAAGCGGGACTTACGGAATCCTGGAGCCGGATTTATAGAGAAGTCCAGATTGGGATTTGGCATTTGCCAAATCCCATATTTGTGGTATAATGTTCGGGACAGCAATGAGCAGTGTCAAAGGGCAAAGCGACAAAAGGGCAGCTTGCTGACCATTTTGTCGGATTGCTCTTTGATAGGGCGAAGCCTGCGAGCGAGATGGAGCGAAGCGAAATCGAGCTGCACTGCGGACTAAGGCGGAGGCGCTTTTCCATCCGCCAGTAACTTTTCATTTAGGAGAGCAGCATGAAATTATTTGACAAACTGTTCGGAACCCACAGTGAACGGGAACTGAAGCTGATTGTACCCGTCATTGACCGGATCGAGGAACTGCGTTCCACGATGCAGGCCTTAAGCGACGAACAACTGCGGGAGAAGACAAAAGAGTACAGGCAGAGACTTTCGGAGGGAGCCACGCTGGATGATCTGCTTCCGGAAGCGTTTGCCACGGTCCGGGAGGCCGCAAGGCGCGTGCTGGGGATGGAACACTACCGGGTACAGCTCATCGGCGGCATGATCCTGCACCAGGGGCGTATCGCGGAAATGCGTACCGGTGAAGGAAAAACCCTGGTATCCACTCTTCCGGCTTATCTCAATGCCCTGGAAGGAAAAGGCGTTCATGTGGTCACCGTCAACGACTATCTGGCCAACCGTGATGCGGACTGGATGGGCAAGGTCCACGAGTTCCTGGGTCTGACTGTCGGGGTGGTGTTAAACGGGTCCACCAAGGAAGAGCGCCGGGCCGCGTACGCCTGCGATATCACGTATATCACAAATAACGAGCTGGGTTTTGACTATCTGAGAGACAATATGGTTATCTACAAGAACCAGCTGGTTCAGCGGGATCTCCACTATGCGATCATCGATGAGATCGACTCTATCCTGATCGACGAGGCGCGGACTCCGCTGATTATCTCCGGTCAGAGCGGCAAGTCCACGAAGCTCTATGAACTCTGCGACTATGTAGCGCACACTCTTAAAAGAGGCGAGGCCAGCAAGGAATTTTCCAAGATGGACGCCATTATGGGAGAAGAGATTGAGGAGACCGGAGACTTTATCGTCAACGAAAAAGACAAGATCGTCCATCTGACGGCGGACGGCATCAAGAAGGTGGAGCAATACTTTAAGATTGAGAATCTGGCGGACCCGGAGAATCTGGAGATTCAGCACAATATGGAGCTGGCTCTTCGGGCCAACAACCTGATGTTCCGGGATCAGGATTATGTGGTAAAAGACGACCAGATCTTTATCGTGGACGAGTTTACGGGACGAATCATGCCGGGACGCCGGTATTCTGACGGACTGCACCAGGCCATCGAGGCCAAGGAGCATGTGAAGGTCAAGAGAGAGAGCAAGACCCTTGCAAACATTACCTTCCAGAATTTCTTCAATAAATATGTGAAGAAATGCGGTATGACCGGTACGGCGCTGACCGAAGAGAAGGAATTCCGGGCTATCTACGGTATGGACGTCATCGAGATTCCCACCAACCGTCCGGTGCAGAGAAAGGATTTGCAGGATGCGGTCTACAAGACCCGCAAGGAAAAGCTCTTTGCAGTCTGCAATGCCATCGAGGCGGCGCACGCCAAAGGGCAGCCGGTGTTGGTGGGTACCATCACCATCGAAGCTTCCGAGGAACTGAGCCGGATGCTGCAGAAAAGAGGCATCCAGCACGAGGTGCTCAACGCCAAGTTCCATGAGAGAGAGGCGGAGATCGTGGCCCTGGCAGGCCAGCACGGCGCGGTGACCATCGCTACCAACATGGCGGGCCGCGGTACGGATATCCAGCTGGACGACGAGGCCAGGGAAGCCGGGGGCCTAAAGATCATCGGTACCGAGCGTCATGAGGCGCGGCGTATCGACAACCAGCTCCGGGGACGTTCCGGGCGTCAGGGAGACCCGGGAGAATCTCGTTTCTATATCTCCCTGGAAGATGACCTGATGCGTCTCTTTGGCTCCGAGCGTCTGATGGGGATGTTCAATGCCCTGGGCGTACCGGAGAATGAGGAGATCGAGCACAAGATGCTGACGGACGCCATCGAAAAGGCCCAGATGAAGATCGAGAACAACAACTTCGGCATTCGTAAAAATCTTCTGGAATACGACCAGGTGATGAATGAACAAAGAGAAGTGATTTATGCGGAGCGCCGCCGCGTTCTGGACGGCGAGAGCATGCGGGATTCCATCTACAAGATGATCTCCGATATCGTGGAGAACACCATCGATACCTTTATCGGAGACGATCAGGACCCGGAGGAGTGGGATCTGACCGGACTCAACGAGACGCTTCTGCCCGTGATTCCGCTGCAGACCATCACCGTGGAGCGTCTTTCCTGCAAGAATAAAGCGGAGATGAAGCATGCCCTGAAGCAGGAGGCCACCAGGCTCTACGAAGCCAAGGAAGCGGAGTTCCCCAATCCGGAGCTGATCCGGGAGTTGGAGCGGGTATTCCTTCTGAAAGCCATCGACCGCAAGTGGATGAATCACATCGACGACATGGAGCAGCTCCGCCAGGGCATCGGCCTCCAGGCTTACGGCCAGCGCGACCCGCTGGTGGAATACAAGATGAGCGGTTATGAGATGTTTGAGGCCATGACCAATGCCATCCAGGAGGATACGGTCCGGATATTGATGCACATAAAGGTGGAGGAGAAGGCCGAGCGGGAAGAGGTTGCCAAGGTGACCGGAACCAACAAGGATGATTCTCTCGGCAAAAAGCCGGTGCAGCGGACGGCTCAGAAAATCTATCCCAATGATCCCTGTCCCTGCGGAAGCGGGAAGAAGTATAAACAGTGTTGCGGGAGAAAATAATATTACGCAGAGATGCGGAACTATAAAACAGCATCGGACCGGACATCGCACAGATCGATTTTAGGACGTGAAAGCGGCCGAAAATTGATCTCCTACCCGTGGGATGGAAGGGAAGATGCGGAACTATAATTAAGAAAGAAGGTGTCGTTTTGGTAGAACTTGATCAGTTTAAATATACGCTGAACAGCTACGCAAAGCCAATGACAGAACTGAGGGATTCACTTTGACCTGGCGTCAAAGTCGCTTCGGATTGAAGAATTAGAAAAAGAGATGGAGGCCCCCGGCTACTGGGACAATGTGGAACGGTCCCAGGCGGGGATGAAGGAACTGAACAGCCTCAAAGAAGAAAAAGAAAGATATGAGAGCCTGCAGGGACAGTTTGAGGACATTGAGACACTCCTGGAGATGGGATACGAAGAAAACGACGAATCCCTGATTCCGGAGATCAAGGAGGAATTGGACAGCTTTGTGGAGAAGCTGGAGACCATGCGGATCAAGACGCTGCTGTCCGGAGAGTACGATCAGAACAATGCGATCTTAAAGCTCAACGCCGGGGCTGGAGGTACGGAAAGCTGCGACTGGGCAGGGATGCTGTATCGGATGTATACCAGATGGGCGGAACGGAAAGGATTTGCCGTAGAGGTTCTGGATTACCTGGACGGAGACGAAGCAGGTATCAAGTCTGTGACCTTTGAGGTCAGTGGAGAGAATGCCTATGGCTATCTCAAATCGGAAAAAGGCGTGCACCGTCTGGTGCGGATTTCCCCGTTTAACGCCCAGGGTAAGAGGCAGACTTCCTTTGTGTCCCTGGACGTGATGCCGGATATTGAGGACGAGATTGACATTGAAATCAATCCGGATGATCTGCGGATCGATACCTACCGCTCCAGCGGCGCCGGCGGACAGCATATCAACAAGACCTCGTCGGCCATCCGCATCACTCATATTCCTACGGGAATTGTGGTACAATGCCAGAATGAGCGCTCTCAGCACCAGAATAAGGACAAGGCCATGCAGATGCTGAAAGCAAAACTGTATCTTCTGGAGCAGCAGAAGCAGGCGGAAAAGCTGTCCGGTATCCGGGGAGAAGTCAGCGACATTGCCTGGGGAAACCAGATTCGGTCCTATGTCATGCAGCCTTATACCATGGTCAAAGATCACCGGACAAACGCGGAGGTCAGCAACGTGGATGGGGTGTTGGACGGTAAGATTGATCCTTTGATCAATGCCTATCTCAAGTGGGTGAATCTGGCGCCGGAGGAATCATAATGACGGAAAAAAGCAAATACTTTGTAATTCGGGAGAAAGCAGTGCCCGAAGTGCTTCTGAAAGTTGTGGAGGCCAAAAGGCTTCTGGAGTCCGAGCGGGTTCTGTCCGTGCAGGAGGCGTCGGAACGAGTGGGAATCAGCAGAAGCTCCTACTACAAATATCAGAATGATATCTTTCCATTTCACGATGAAGCCAAGGGAAAGACCGTTACTTTTGTATTACAGATGGAGGATGCGCCGGGACTGTTGTCCGAGGTGCTGAATATTGTGGCGGAATTCGGCGCCAATATTCTGACCATCCACCAGAGTATACCGATCAACGGTGTGGCATCTTTGACGCTGAGTATCGAAGTATTACCGACAACCGGGGACGTCTCTGCGATGATCGAAAAGATCGAAGAGCAAAAAGGCGTACACTATCTGAAAATATTAGGCAGGGAGTAACAGCGAATGATAAAAGTAGCAATTATGGGATACGGCACCGTTGGTTCCGGAGTCTATGAAGTGATCCGGACCAACGAAAAAAGTATCGACAAAAAAGTAGGGCAGGAGCTTCGGGTCAAGTATGTGCTGGATCTTCGGGAATTCCCGGGTGATCCAGTGATGGATGTGCTGACTCATGATTTTGAGGACATTATCGGCGATGAAGAAGTCCGTATTGTGGCAGAGGTGATGGGCGGCCTGCATCCGGCTTATGAATTTACCAGGCGTTGTCTGGAGGCAGGCAAGAGCGTGTGTACCTCCAACAAGGAGCTGGTGGCGGAGCACGGCGCGGAACTGATCCAGATCGCCAAAGATCATCAGGTGAACTACCTGTTCGAGGCCAGTGTGGGCGGAGGTATCCCCATTATCCGCCCCTTAAATTCTTCGCTGACGGCGGATGTGATCCTGGAAGTGTCCGGGATTCTGAACGGAACCACTAATTATATGCTGACTAAGATGGACCGGGAAGGTCTGGACTACATGGATGTGTTAAAAGAGGCCCAGGACAGAGGTTACGCGGAGCTGCATCCGGAAGCGGATGTGGAAGGGTGGGATGCCTGCCGCAAGATCGCAATCCTGACCTCCCTGGCCAGCGGCAATCAGGTGGACTTCCGGGATATTTACACCGAGGGCATCACGAAGATCAGCTCCGAAGATTTTCTGTATGCTAAGAAACTCGGTCGCTCCATCAAGCTTCTGGCCATCAGCAAAAAGGTAGGGGATACCTACTGCGCCATGGTCAGCCCGGCACTGATTCACAGAGAGCATCCGCTCTATGTAGTTAATGATGTGTTCAATGCGGTGTTTGTCAAGGGAAATATGCTGGGGAATTCTATGTTTTACGGAAGCGGAGCAGGAAAACTTCCCACAGCCAGCGCGGTGGCCGGAGACATGGTGGACGCAGCAAGGCATCTAGGCAAGATCATTACCCTGTTCTGGGAGCCGGAGAAGCTCACCCTGGCTCCTGTGGATCAGATGAGCCGTCGTTTCTTTGTGCGTATGAAGTCCGATGCGAATCCGGAAGCGCTTTTTGGAGACGGAGAGCGGATTCACGCGGGAATCTCCGGGGAGATCGGATTTATCACGCCGGTGATGACGGAGGCAGAGTATGCGAAGCGGGCAAAAGATGCGGAGATCATCAGTATGATCCGCGTGGAAGGGTAGAGGCGCAGGTATGGATATCGTATGTTTGGACTTGGAAGGGGTACTGGTGCCGGAGATCTGGATTGCATTTTCTGAGGCGACCGGGATACCGGAGTTAAAGAAGACCACCAGGGACGAGCCGGATTATGACAAGCTGATGCACTACCGGCTGAATATTTTGAAAGAACATCATCTGGGTCTTGTGGAGATTCAGAAAACCATCGCGGGGATTGATCCCCTTCCGGGAGCGAAAGCGTTCCTGGACGAGCTGCGCACCCTGACCCAGGTGGTCATCATCAGCGATACGTTTACGGAGTTTGCAAAACCGCTGATGGAGAAGCTGGGATGGCCCACCCTGTTCTGCAACCGCCTGAAAGTGGGAGCGGACGGGGAGATCACCGGCTATCAGATGCGGGTGAAGGATTCGAAGCTGACCACCGTAAAAGCGCTGCAGTCCGCGGGCTTTCAGACCATCGCCGCGGGAGACAGCTACAACGACCTGGGAATGATCCGGGCCGGAAAGGCGGGATTTCTCTTCCGCAGTACGGAGCAGATCATAAAAGACAATCCGGATCTTCCGGCATTTGAAACATTTGATGAATTTCTGGCGGCCATCAAAGGCGTGCTGGATTGATACAAAAAACGGGAATCTGAATCTCAGATTCCCATTTTTTTGCAGTAAATTCTCCGAATCAGTCCGCCGTATTTTTCCTTTGTCATCATAAGCTGATATCCGTTTGCCTCCAAAGACCGGTAGCTGGCTGGATTATCCGGAGATACAGTTGACATAAAGTAACAGAATTGCTTCTTGTCGATGAGGCTTTCCGCGTACCTGAGCATTTTGATCTGCAGGTGATGCCCACGGTATTCCGGCAGGACCACGGCGGACTCCATGTGCGCCACTTTTAAGAGCTCCGTCTCCGGCAGTCCCAGATCTCTCCCCAGATTATCCTCGGCCTCCCGAGGATACCGGACGATGAAGTGACCGGCCATCTTTCCCTGCGGGTCGTAGGCGCCCACCGTAAACCCCTCCGATTCGATGTGCGCCAGAATTTCTTCCGGACTCGACGGTACGAACAAGGACTTGTTCTCCATCTGTTCATAGACCTTTTGCATCACCCGGCGGATCTCTTCGGCGTCTTCTTTTTTTGCGACTCTGAAAGTCCATGTATCGTTCATCATGTGTGCTCACTTTCCAGCTTTATCAAACATTTCTTTTCAAAAAAGGCAGCTCCGTAGCAGAGGACGGTCTGGTATCCTTTCAGGAGGGGGCCCGCGTACTGCCGCTGCCGGATCTGCTTCAGCGCGATCTGACAGTCTTTTGGCATATGGGCTTCCGTCCTGGAGCGCTTGGTCTCGATGAGGATGGCGCGCCGGTTCTGGCGGTCTTTGACCAGGATATCCGCCCGGCCGGTTCCCTGCTCTGAAAAGCCAAAATATCGGTTGTACCACAGGTCCGATATGGACCGGGACACGAAGTTATTTGCGCCGGTGAAGATGCTTTCCTTTGCGATATGCAGACAGCCGGTGATCACGGCAAACTGGAGAGAAGCATTGGTCTTCCATGCCATACCCAGAAAGCTGCGCATGATGTTCAGCATCGCATCATAGTAACCATGGTCGCTCGCCTTGGCCAGCGGAACGTCGTATTCGTCGACCAGAAGAATGACAGGCTTTCCATGGTGAGCTTCCATCATGCGCATCAGAACGACAAGAGCAGTTTTGAGGTCCGAACTGGTTCCGTTCTGATTCAGAAGACGGGTGAATCTTATTTTATCGGCATTTTTTACTTTTTCACTGGCTTCCAGATAGTCGTGTTCCATACACAGAGAAGAGATGGTAAATTGGAGCAGATCATAGGCCTCCTCAAACGTACTGCCCTGAATATCCTTCAAGGTCAGAAACAAGACCGGCCATTGATTCATCCACTGTTCGCACAGCTTCGTACAGGCGGCGATCTCAAGCCCTTCAAAAATGGATCGGCTGTCCTTTCGGATATCAAAAAATTCCGAGAGCATGCTCATGGTCAGGGTTTTACCAAAGCGTCTCGGACGCGTAATCAGATTTACAGAAAAAGTTTCCTCCAGAAGCTCTTCGATTAATCCGGTTTTGTCGACATAATAACAATTACTGGTGCGGAGCTTCCGGAAATCATCAATTCCCAATGGCAGTCTTATACTCATCGTGCATATACTCCTTTTGAGAAGATAGGATACATGTCGGTTGGCCATTTTATTGTATCACGCTGTATTCTGTTGTGCAAATGGAAATGTTCATAGGCATTCTCCTTCATGAAGAATCAAATCATCTTCGTCTGCAATGACTTCCATCATCATAAGCACACCTAACCGAAATCCTTTGACAAAGCGGTCATTTCCGTAAAGAAGGCTTTCTTCGGCCTGGGCAGTGCTGTAATCATCCAGCATTTTTTGTTCTTCCTCGTTGAGTTTGGCCATCAGCTTTTCCCCGAGGGTACAGTACTGGTTCCTTGCTTTATGAAATTTGGAATTGCGTTCACAAATCTCTGGTTCAACACAAAGGTGATCCGTTGCGATTGCGTTTAAGATTTTTCCCATTTGTTTCTGTCCTTTCATTTCGCTTTTGCCTCATGTTACGCACAAAAAGTCAAGGAAAGAATAAAGAAACGGAAAAATACAAATCTTAAACCCGAGTATTATAAAAACAACGAGGAATTTCTGCTCAATATTATAAAGGAAATCTCCATAATGACAAGGAAGAGCGGATGATCACTGTTGAAAAATTCCTGCAAATGTGATAGTCTATATTCATCAGAAATCAATGGGGAGCCGTTCGGCTCCAGGATTCCACTTTTAATAATAAATACCCGTCGCACAAATGGAGGAAATCATGCAGATTTTCTTGCCAGATCTGTGCAGGAACGGGTATAATAAAGGAGAGTACAATGAAAAAAAGAAAAAGACGCAGATATTCCCGTCGGGATCGACGCAGACAGCCGGTCAATCGAAAGCACAAAGATCACTTATTTCGATTTGCCTTTCAAAAACCGGAAGATCTTCTGGACCTGTATAACGCGATCAACGGAACCGACTACCGGAATCCGGAGGAACTTAAGGTCACGACTCTGGAAGACGCGGTGTTCCTGGGTGTAAAAAATGATCTGTCCTTTATTATAGGGACAGTGATGAATCTGTATGAGCACCAGAGTACCATGTGTCAGAATATGCCTCTGCGGGGCCTGATTTACTTTGCTACCCTCTATCAGACCTATGTGAAAGAAAACGGATACGATCTGTATGGGAGCAGAAGGATTGAACTGCCGTTTCCCAATTACATTGTATTCTACAATGGAGACGAGGAGGCGCCGGATGAGACGGAGATGCTTTTGTCGGAAGCCTTTCAGATACCGGACCGGGAGAGCATCCCCGCCCTGGAGAGCAGGGTCCGGGTGCTGAATATTAACCGGGGCCACAACCAGGAACTGATGGAAAGATGCCAGAGACTAAGGGAATATGCGGAATTCATCGGATGCATTAAGGAAAACCTGAAAAATGGAATGGATATTCAAAACGCAGTCAGCAAAGCGATGGATATCTGTGAAAAGCAGGGAATCCTGAAGGACCTGCTGGCAAGATGCAGAACGGAGGTGCTGAACATGCTGTTGGCGGAGTACGATGAAAAAAAGACGATGGAGTATATCCGAAGAGAAGAACGGGAGATTGGAAGGGAAGAAGGCGAGAAGATCGGCATTGTGAAAGGCGAGCGGATCGGTCAGGAAAGAGGTGAGGCTCGTCTGTCAGAACTTCTGAGCCGTTTGCTGGCCGACCAGCGCATGGAGGACATCCGCTTGGCGGCAGGAAGCGAGAAGGAGCGGAAACGCCTTTACAAGGAATATGGACTTTCGTAAGATGTTTACGCAGGATTTTGTATTCGTATCCCCCTTGCCTAAAAGGCCGGAATTGGATAAAATAGACAATAGGCCGGTGAAAAGGAGTGACCGAGATGTTGCAGGCATTAGAAGTAGATAATTTCAAAACACTGAATCAGTTCCGGATAGAATTTTCTCCCTTGACGGTGGTGGTAGGGAATAATGCTTCGGGAAAAAGTACGATTTTGCAGGTTTTAGATTTGATGTGCAGCAGTGTGTTGGAGGATTTTGGCAGTATATTAATGCGCAGGGGATGGAATATCCCGGATTTAAAGTCGAAATGCAGAGAAAAGCCGTCGTCCAAACTGCAGGTATCGGCAGAATTTATTCTGACTGTAGAAGAAAAGGTTCGTCGGTTGAGATGGGAGTTGGCGCTCCAGTATATGGTACAGAAAAATACCATGAACTTGTATTCAGAGCGGGTGATCGATCAGGAAAACGGGTTTGTGTATCTGGAATATACGGATAAAGGGGTTTCCATTGCTGGTGCCCATGGAGAAAATATCAGATTTCCGCGCTTGTCTTCGGATTCCTCTGTTATGAAAGTCACTGTGGATGAAGAACGAGGACAAAAAGAATATCCGGAGCTTGTTATATTAAAAAGATATCTTACGGGTATGCGTTCCTTTGAACTGTTGTCTCCGGACCAGATGCGCTCCAGCAGCAGGGGAAAAAGTATGAATTTGTCCGTCTCCGGCAAGAATTTCCCCTCTTTTTTAAAGAGCTTGTCGGATTCACAAAAAGGTCGTTTTCTGGAAAAACTTCGTCAATTATCAGGCAATCGAATTGAGGATGTGACAACAGAGACCAAAGGGAAGCCGGGCTGGACTTATGTAAATGTGACAGAAAAGTACAGAGATATCCGATATACAGTATCTTCCAGACATTTGAGCGACGGTATGCTGCGTCTGTTGGCGTTTTTGGGATTGAGCGAGAGTGAAGACGGTACTCTGCTTCTTTTGGATGAAATCGAAAATGGGGTCAACAGCAGTTATGCGGAAAGCCTGATGCGGATCTTTTATGAGATGAGCAAAGGGGGCAGGCAGCTTTTGGCCACGACGCACAGTGTGGTCTTTTTAGACTATGTTAAAAAAGAGGATATTGTATATTTATATAGAGATGAGAAGACAGGGAGTACTAAAACTGCAAAAATTTTTGAACTGCCAGAACTACAGGAAAAGCTGGAATATATGTATCCGGGGGAAATTATCTATAATACAACCAATCAAAAGCTGATTGAACTGTGCCTGTCCAGTACGCAGTAAGAGGATACAGAATATGAAAAAAAGAATTGCAGTTACAGGGGAGGGGCCAACCGACTATGGACAGTCAGAATATAATCCCAGGACAGGGAGGAACGAATGGAACTGGGGGCCTGTCAAAGGATTATGTATACTCTGTCTGAAGGCGGGAGACGAAGGGCAGCATCTGGAATTTTTTACTCAGATGCAGACCGGGGAGGAGACTCGGGAAAGATACCGCACAGTGCCAGGAAACATTTTGAGAAAGTTTATCAGGAAGTGATCCAAGGACTTCAGGCGGAAGAAAGCAGCAAATTTATCCCAATGGTTCCGCTGAAAATGATCGAATGCTGGCTGCTGGCGGATGAAAGTGCATATGAAAAATATTTTGGTAAAATTCCAAAGCTGCCGTCCGCTCCGGAACTGATATGGGGAAATAAGGAAGATCCAGAGAGCGACTATCCCAAATGCTATATCATAAGGGCAATTAAGCAGGCGAGCAATGCGAAATTGAACAGTGGAAGAGAAGTTTTTTCCGAACTTGTTCAAGATATCAATGTAGAAGTGCTGAAAAGGAAATGTCCGATTAGTTTCAGCACATTTTATGAAGACTTTCGGAAATTATATAACGCTTTGGAAGACGAAATACATAACCAGGAAGAATAGAGGAGCAACATGGACATTATACAAAAACTAACCGAGGAACTACAGGTAAAGAGGCAGCAGGTGGAAGCCGCCGTGAATCTGATCGACGAGGGGAACACCATTCCCTTCATCTCCCGCTACCGAAAGGAGGCCACCGGCGCGCTGAACGACGAGCAGCTGCGGAAGCTGGACGAGCGTCTTGTCTATCTTCGCAATCTGGAGGATAAGAAGGCCCAGGTGCTTTCCAGTATCGAGGAGCAGGGAAAGCTGACGGAAGAACTGCGGGTCCAGATCGAGGCGGCTCAGACCCAGGTGGCGGTGGACGATCTTTATCGCCCCTATCGCCCGAAGCGCCGGACCCGGGCCACGATGGCGAAGGAAAAGGGCCTGGAAGGGCTGGCGAATGTGATCCTTCTGCAGAAGACGACAAAGCCCCTTACAGAAGAGGCGAAAAGCTATCTGTCCGAAGAAAAAGGCGTGGCGACAGTGGAGGAAGCGCTCGCGGGCGCGAAGGATATCATCGCCGAGAATATCTCGGATGAAGCGGATTACCGGACCTATATCCGAAATCTCATCCTGAAAGAAGGAATCATTACTTCCGAGGCCAAAGACGACAGCCAGTCCTCTGTATATGAGAATTATTATCACTTTACTCAGCCTCTGAACAAGATGATGGGGCATCGGACGCTGGCCCTGAATCGCGGGGAAGCGGAAAAAATTCTGTCCGTGAAGATTGAGACGCCGGAAGAGAAGATTCTCCGCTACCTGGAGAAAAAAGTGATCACCAGAGACAATCCCCATACATCCGAGGCTCTGCGGGAGACCATCGCGGACAGTTACAGTCGGCTGATCGCTCCGTCCATCGAGCGGGAGATCCGTAATTTCCTGACGGAGCAGGCGGAGGAGGGGGCCATCCAGGTTTTCGGTAAGAACTTAGAACAGCTTCTGATGCAGCCGCCCATCGCCGGACAGACGGTCCTTGGCTGGGACCCGGCGTTTCGCACCGGCTGCAAGCTGGCAGTGGTGGACCCCACCGGCAAAGTGCTCCACACGGTGGTCATCTATCCCACCGCGCCCCAGAATAAAGTAAAAGAAGCGAAAGCAACTCTGAAAAAACTGATTGAGAAGTACCAGATCACCCTGATCTCCCTGGGCAACGGAACGGCTTCGAGGGAGTCGGAGCAGGTGATTGTGGAGCTGATCAAAGAGATTCCCCAGAAGGTGCAGTATGTGATCGTCAGCGAGGCGGGGGCCTCTGTCTACTCGGCAAGCAAGCTGGCCACAGAGGAATTCCCGAATTTTGACGTGGGCCAGAGAAGCGCGGCCTCCATCGCCAGAAGGCTGCAGGACCCGCTGGCAGAGCTGGTGAAAATCGATCCCAAGGCCATCGGCGTGGGGCAGTATCAGCATGATATGAACCAGAAGCGTCTAAGCGAGGCTCTGGGCGGCGTGGTGGAGGACTCTGTGAACAAAGTGGGCGTGGATTTAAATACCGCCTCCGCGCCCCTTCTGGAATATATCTCCGGCATCACGAAGACCCTGGCAAAAAATATCGTGGCCTACCGGGAGCAGAACGGCCGCTTTGCGGACCGCCGGCAGCTCTTAAAAGTGCCGAAGCTGGGTCCCAAGGCCTTCGAGCAGTGTGCCGGGTTCCTGCGCATCGCAGGCGGCACCAATCCTCTGGATGCCACCAGCGTCCATCCGGAGAGCTATGAGGCGGCCAAAAAGCTGATCGCCTCCCTGGGCTACGCCACGGAGGATATCGCAACGGGCGGCCTGAAAGGAATCTCCAAAAAGGTGAGTAAGCCCCGTCAGATGGCGGAAGAGCTGGGAGTCGGAGAACTGACTTTAAAAGATATCGTCGCGGAGCTGGAAAAGCCCGCCAGAGATCCAAGGGAAGAGATGCCTCGCCCGGTGCTTCGAAGCGACGTGCTGGACATGAAGGATCTGACGCCCGGGATGGTGCTCAAAGGAACTGTGCGCAACATCATCGATTTCGGCGCCTTCGTGGACATCGGCGTTCATCAGGACGGGCTGGTTCACATTTCCCAAATGTGCGACCGCTATATCAAGCATCCCCTGGAGGTGGTGAAAGTCGGCGATATCGTGGAAGTGAAAGTCATCAGCGTGGATCTGGCAAAAAAACGGATTGCGCTGACTATGAAAAAATAAAAAAACCAAAAACATAAGGAGTGATATTTTATTATGGCAGGATTTTTCAAAAATCTCTTTTCCGGCAAACCGGAGAAGGAAAGCGAAGAGGAAAGACAAAGAAAGCAGGAAGCCGCATGGGAAGAAAAGGCAGAACTTACAGATTCCGCGGAAGGCTGCTACCGAAAAGGAAAAGAGTACCTGAGAAAAGGGGACCTGGAGCGTGCCAGACTGTATCTGGAGCGCGCCTCCACCCTGTACAGCTGTTTCGACCAGGTATTTGACGAATGCGAAGTTCTGATGGAAGACTGTGACGAACAGATCGGGGCCCTGGAAGAGGAAGATCTGCTCTACAACGAGCTTCTGGAAAAGGTGCAGGAGCGCTCTGAGGAGCTTGACAATGCGCAGAACTACATATGGGGACTTTTGAGCCTGTGCCGCCTGCAGACCATATTTGACCGATTGTCCGGCTGCCCGGGCTGTGAGATCTTAGGGGAACTCCGACGGGTGCTGGATCTCTTTGACCAGGGACTTGAGCGGGAGCTTTCCGGAGAAGAACGGGAGTATCTGAATGATTTCATCACTCGTTTTTACGACTTTGGAGATTCCGAGGCCTTTGCGGACCTGTCCAATCAGGTGTCCACAGAGGACGGAAAGGCGTTGCAGGTCTTTGATCTGAATGGCAACACCACCTTTACCTGCATCCACCTCTTCCTGGACAAGTGTATTTACGCCTTTTGCGGAGGATGGGAAGCGGCGGAGGACGCGGAAGTCGATCTGATTCCGTGCACTTTGATCGAAGATTACTATCTGCGTACCAGTGAAGAAAATCTCCGGGAAATTCCGAAGATTCAGGAGGAGATCGGACGGATCTGGTCGGATTATGAATTTCTGGAGACAGAGCCGGACGCCCCGGCGATCCGAGAGCGGATGGAAGGCTATCGAACATTAAACCTTCTTTAATGATACGAAACAGTTATACGAAACATACAGAATGAACCATAGAGAGAAGCTGAAAGATGAAGTAAAATCATCGGACAGCTTCTTTTTTTGCTCTGAATACTGTTAAAAATAAACAAAAACTTTTTGATAAATTATGCAATGTGATGAAAATGAAAAAAAGATTGTTAAAAAAATAATAATCATTGACGGACATTCGATTATCATATATAATCATGATAACAAATGTAACTAACAGGAACATATGTAACTAATCAAGATGAGAAAGAAAGAGGTTGCAGAATATGAATGGAATTTCGATGATGCTTCTTGTGGTATTTGCATTGTTCGTTCTTCAGGCCTTGGGAGGCGTGGTTCAGATTCAGAATTACCGCAAGGCCATCCGCCGGGTGCACAAGCTTGGCAACGTGGGATTCGGACAGAAGAGGGGAGGCTTCCGGGCCGGCTATATTATTATGATTGCCTGCGACAAAGACGGTGTGATTACTGGGGGCGAGATCATGCAGGGGATCAGTTGTCTTGCAAGATTCAAACCCTGGAAGACGTTTCTTGGCAAAGAAGTAATGGGCAGGAGTATCTATGAGTTCCTGGAAGAGACAGCGGTTTTTGATAAAAAGCAGAAGAAGCGCTATAAAGGATACATTAACGCTTTGGAGGCGCTGGACCAGAGGCTGAAGCAGCAGAAAGAAGAGGCGGAGGAACCGCCCGAACCTCTCCCTCTGGAAGAGGCGGTGGAGTAAGCCGTATATTATGTGACCGGAGTCCCGCAGGAAGAGAGGTCCTTTTACAGCCCAAAAAGAATCCGTTCTTTCTGCCGGATGACCACACACTTAATATAGAAACCATTGATAACACAAAAAGGAGGAATGAAATTTATGGATGCGATTTCTAACATTGCGAATGCGTTCATAGGCCTGTTCAGTGCAGGTGGAGAAACTTTCGTGGGGTGGGTAACAGGAATTATACCTACCGTCATCTGTCTTATGACAGCAGTCAACGCTTTGATCGGAATCATCGGCGTGGAGAGGGTGGAGAGATTCTGCCAGAAGATCACGAAATACACGATTCTTCGCTACACCTTACTTCCGATCCTGGCGGATATCTTTCTGACCAATCCGTCCCAGTACACCTTCGGACGTTTTGTGAAGGAAGAGCACAAAGCAGCGTTTTACGATGCTTCCGTCTCCTTCTGTCATCCGATTACGGGTCTGTTCCCCCATGCGAATGCAGGTGAGCTTTTCGTATATACCGGTATTGCGGCGGGAATCCAGCAGTTGGGATTATCGACTGGCGGGCTGGCAGTCAGATATTTCATCGTTGGTATCATCGTGATCTTGATTCGTGGTATCTTGTGTGAGAGAATTTTTGCTGCGCTGAGCGGTAAAAAGAGCGCGTAAGGAGGGAGAGCAGTATGTATAAGACAATTACGATCAAAGCGGGATCAGGCGGCTGGGGCGGCCCCCTGACCATCACACCGACAGAGACCTGCAATAAAGTGCTGAGCGTTACCGGCGGCGGAATCCATCCGGTGGCACAGGCGATCGCCGATATGACCGGGGCAGAGGTGGTGGATGGTTTTAAAACCACGCTTCCAGATGATCAGATTATCGTAGCGGTTGTGGACTGCGGCGGAACGGCCCGCTGCGGAGTGTATCCGAAAAAAGGAATTTACACGGTCAATGTGGAGCCGGTAGGAAAAGCAGGCCCCCTGGCAAAATATATCACACCCGAGATCTACGTATCCGCGGTAAAAGAAAGCGATATTATGGAGTCCGATTATAAAGGGAATGCGGCGGGAAGTCCCGCTTCCGCAAAAGCGGCGGAGCCTGAGAGACAGCCGGGCGCTCCCAAGACCAAAGAGCAGGCGAAGAGAGAGATCGCGGAGGCAAATGCGGGCAAGCAGGAGAACATCGTTGTTCGCATCGGTAAAGTGGTTGGCCGTTTTATCAACATCTTCTTCCAGGCCGGCCGCGATACCATGGAGATGGTGATCGGGACGATCCTTCCCTTCATGGCGTTTACCGCTACGCTGCTCGGTATTATTTCTGCCAGCGGCTTGGGTAACGTCATCGCGAATACGATCTCCCCGATCTGCTCCACCCTTCCGGGCATGGTGGTCATCGCGTTTATCTGCGGTATTCCGATCCTGTCCCCGGTCCTTGGGCCTGGCGCCGTGATCGCTCAGGTGGTCGGTACGCTGCTCGGCGCTGAGTTTGCACTGGGACATATTCCGCCCCAGTACGCGCTGCCCGCACTGTTCGCCATCGACGCGCAGGTCGGCTGTGACTTTGTTCCGGTGGGTCTGTCCCTGGGAGAAGCAGAGCCGGAGACCATCGAGTACGGTGTTCCCGCCGTTCTGTTCGAGCGTCTGGTAACCGGTCCCCTGGCAGTTCTGATTGCCTTCGCATTCAGTATTGGGATGTATTGATTAAATTAGAAAGGATTCTGTGCTTATGAAATATCAGGTTAAAGTTACGGGCCTTGGAGAAGATGCGCTGGCATTTTTGGGAGAGGACGACAATAATTTTATCATTATCTTCAATGAAGATGCACCGCCGGAGCTGGCAGACCTGTCCGTCCTGCATACCAAAGGAGAGTTAAAGGAGCCGCCTGCAGTGGGAGATACCTTAAAAATCTGCGACAAATCCTTTAAAATCACAGCAGTCGGATATGAGGCGCTTAAGACGCTGCCGGAGCTTGGCCACTGCACCATCGACTTCCGGGGCGGAAGCGAGCCGGATCGTCCAGGCTGCATCATGGTGGAAGGGGACGAACTCCTTCCGGAAGACATTAAAATCGGCGGAATGATCGAGATTTTTTAAAGAAAAGAGGAGATACATACAATGCTGAACATGGATCAGAAACTCATCAAAAGACAGGAAGAAGGCCGGATCATCCGGACGGGTATCGTGGGAGCCGGCCAGATGGGCCGGGGCATGGTGACCCAGATGGTATTGATGCAGGGCATGATGCCGGCCATCGTATCCGATATTAAAGTGGAGAATGCGGTGAATGCGTTCAAATACGCGGGAGTGACGGAAGACGACATTGCCATCGCCAAGACCCTGGCGGACGCCAACGCGGCTATGGAAGCAGGCAAGTATGTGGCCTGTGAGAACGCGGACTTCGTATCCCAGGCAAACCTGGTAGAGTGCGCCATCGACGCGACCGGCGTGCCGGATGTGGGCGCGAAGGTGGCGACGGACGCCATGAAGAATAAGAAGCATGTGGTCATGCTGAACGTTGAAACCGACGTGGTGATCGGGCCCTACCTGAAGAAATTTGCAGCCAAAGAGGGCGTGATCTACACCGGTTCCGCGGGAGATGAACCCGGAGCGGTCATGGAGCTTTACAGCTTCGCGAAAGCCATGGGAATGAACGTGGAAGTCATGGGCAAAGGAAAGAACAACAAGATCGACTACGAGTGCAACCCGGATACGGTGCTGGAAGAGGCAACCCGCCGGAAGATGAGTCCGAAGATGCTCTGCGCGTTCAAGGACGGTACCAAGACCATGGTGGAGATGACGGCCATGTCCAATTACACCGGACTGATTCCGGACGTGATCGGAGGCCACGGCCCCAAGACCTCCCCGGGAACCGAGGGAATCAAGGAACTGAACGATATCCTGAAGTTAAAGAAGGACGGAGGAATCCTCGACAAACACGGAGTAGTGGAGTATGTGAACGGAATCGCACCGGGCGTCTTCGTGACCGTGTCCACGCCGAACCAGGAGATCGCTTATCAGATGAGCTATCACAGCATGGGCCCCGGCCCCTTATGGACCCTGTACCGCCCGTTCCACCTGTGCAATCTGGAGACGCCGCTTACGGTAGCAAAAGCCGTAATTGACGGAGAAGTAACATGTGTGCCGATCGACGGTCTGGTATCCGAATGTATCACAAGAGCGAAGATCGACCTGAAGGCAGGCCAGACCATCGACGGAATCGGCGGCTTCACGACCCACGGTTCCATCGCCACCGCGGAAGAGTCCAATGCCAAAGGCTATGTGCCCTTCGGCCTGGTGACCAACAAGGCAGTGATGAAGAGAGATGTGAAGAAGGGCCAGCTTCTGACCTACGATGACATTGAACTTGACAAGAATACGCTGATCTACAAGCTCAGAAAAGAGCAGGACGCCATGTACGGAAGGAACGTACTGTAATTCCTTAAAAATAAAGAAGAAGCACGCCGGTTTTTGGTGTGCTTCTTCTTCGTGATTTTATAAAAGCGCGGCGGCAGTGGCTTCGTCAGTGAAGAAAGCGTCAATCAGTTGATTATACAGCGCGGCTTTGATGACTTCGATCTTATTGGCGCCCTCGGCGATTCCGATTACGGTTCGGGCGTTTTTGCGGACCTCGAACAGATCAGCGTGAATGATCCTCTTGCAGATCTCGCAGTCCACCTGGGCGCCGAAGCGGTCGATGAAGTGAAGGACGATGTCCCCGATGGCCCCGGCTTTGATCAGCGTCTCTTCCTCCTCCTCGGACAAAATTTTGTGGCGGAACAGGAAGGAAGAGGTGAAGCTTCCGATACCAGTGATGGCAATGTCCGCGTGATTGGCGATGGACAGGATATTCTGGGTGTGTTCGTTGCCGATCAGAGCGTCATATTCCTCCTGAGTGGAACAGAAAGCGGGTACATGAAGCGGGATGGAAGTGCCGCCCAGCTTGCCGGCCAGCTGCATGGCCACATAGTTGGGCAATGTTTCGGCGGATGTGCCGAAGCTGCCGGCCATGGGAACGACCTGGGTGTTGGGCAGATACAGAGGAAGCAGCTGATGGATAAAACGGGAGACCGCGTCTCCCCAGCCCACGCCGATCACGTCGTCCGGTTTGATCTGAGAGACGAAATAGTTGGTGGCTGCAGTGACGACATAATCCTTGGAGTGATCATAGGTGTTGATCACGCCCACATAGGGAGTTCCGTATTTATCTTTCAGTTTTTCTTCTAACCGGGTGTTGCCAAAGGTGGGAGAATTGATCTCAATCTTGACAATCCCCAGTTCCTCCGCCCGGGAAAGGAGCTTGGAGACCCAGGGCCTGGAGATGTTCAGTTTTTGAGCGATGTTCTGTTGGGACAGCTTACTTCTATAATATAGATTGGCAACCAGCACCATTTTGTCGAGCATCATCTCGGTGTTGTCTTTTTTATTCATAATGATTCCCTTCTTGCAGATTTAAAGCACATATGTGACTTTGACTGATAGAAATTATATAGCAAATGAAATCGGAATTCAAGAAGTTTTCCAGGAATAAAAAATGAAAAAAATCCAAAAAGGGTATTGACTTACGGATGTGTGGTTGATATAATCATAATAACAAAAGTGCTTATACATAATAAAAGTAACATTTGTAAACTTGAAAAATGTGCGCTTTACTACTCTTCATTACTCTTTGACCTCATTATCTGAAAGGAGACTTTTACAATGCTGAACATGGATCAGAAACTCATCAAAAGACAGGAAGAAGGCCGGATCATCCGGACGGGTATCGTGGGAGCCGGCCAGATGGGCCGGGGCATGGTGACCCAGATGGTATTGATGCAGGGCATGATGCCGGCCATCGTATCCGATATTAAAGTGGAGAATGCGGTGAATGCGTTCAAATACGCGGGAGTGACGGAAGACGACATTGCCATCGCCAAGACCCTGGCGGACGCCAACGCGGCTATGGAAGCAGGCAAGTATGTGGCCTGTGAGAACGCGGACTTCGTATCCCAGGCAAACCTGGTAGAGTGCGCCATCGACGCGACCGGCGTGCCGGATGTGGGCGCGAAGGTGGCGACGGACGCCATGAAGAATAAGAAGCATGTGGTCATGCTGAACGTTGAAACCGACGTGGTGATCGGGCCCTACCTGAAGAAATTTGCAGCCAAAGAGGGCGTGATCTACACCGGTTCCGCGGGAGATGAACCCGGAGCGGTCATGGAGCTTTACAGCTTCGCGAAAGCCATGGGAATGAACGTGGAAGTCATGGGCAAAGGAAAGAACAACAAGATCGACTACGAGTGCAACCCGGATACGGTGCTGGAAGAGGCAACCCGCCGGAAGATGAGTCCGAAGATGCTCTGCGCGTTCAAGGACGGTACCAAGACCATGGTGGAGATGACGGCCATGTCCAATTACACCGGACTGATTCCGGACGTGATCGGAGGCCACGGCCCCAAGACCTCCCCGGGAACCGAGGGAATCAAGGAACTGAACGATATCCTGAAGTTAAAGAAGGACGGAGGAATCCTCGACAAACACGGAGTAGTGGAGTATGTGAACGGAATCGCACCGGGCGTCTTCGTGACCGTGTCCACGCCGAACCAGGAGATCGCTTATCAGATGAGCTATCACAGCATGGGCCCCGGCCCCTTATGGACCCTGTACCGCCCGTTCCACCTGTGCAATCTGGAGACGCCGCTTACGGTAGCAAAAGCCGTAATTGACGGAGAAGTAACATGTGTGCCGATCGACGGTCTGGTATCCGAATGTATCACAAGAGCGAAGATCGACCTGAAGGCAGGCCAGACCATCGACGGAATCGGCGGCTTCACGACCCACGGTTCCATCGCCACCGCGGAAGAGTCCAATGCCAAAGGCTATGTGCCCTTCGGCCTGGTGACCAACAAGGCAGTGATGAAGAGAGATGTGAAGAAGGGCCAGCTTCTGACCTACGATGACATTGAACTTGACAAGAATACGCTGATCTACAAGCTCAGAAAAGAGCAGGACGCCATGTACGGAAGGAACGTACTGTAGTTACAGAAACCCCTAAAACAGCATCAGAGAGATGCGGAACTCTAATCGGAGAAAAACATATGTTAGTGACATTAAAAGAATTACTCGACAAAGCCAAAGAAGAGCACAAGGCCATCGGCGCTTTCAACGGCACGACCCTGGAAGCCATCCGGGGAATCATTCAGGCGGCGGAAGAATTGAACTGCCCGGTGATCCTGCAGCATGCCCAGAGCCATGATGATATGATTGATCTGGAAGAGATCGGGCCCGTGATGAATTATTATGCAGAGCGCGCCAAGGTCCCTGTGGCGCTCCATCTGGATCACGGCAGCACTTTTGAACGCTGCGCACAGGCTCTTCGGCTAGGATTCACTTCCGTTATGTATGACGCTTCCGCCAAAAGCTTTGAAGAGAACGCGGCGGAGACCAAAGAGATCGTAAGACTTGCTCATGCAGTAGGTGCAAGCGTGGAGGCGGAACTCGGTCACATCTTCACTTCAGAAGTGGTTCACGGAGAAGGCGGTCAGGCAGACAGCACCAGCGACTACGAAGATCTGAACGATATCTATACCGATCCAGAAGTGGCAAAAAGGTTCGTAGAATTAACCGGAGTAGACTGTCTGGCGATTGCGTTCGGCACCACTCATGGTGTATACTTAATAGAGCCGAAGCTGGATCTTCCCCGGGTGGCAAAGATCCGCGAAGCGACCAACATTCCGCTGGTCATGCACGGCGGCTCCGGCGTGTCGGACGAGGACTACGCAGTGGCCATAGAGAACGGTATCTGTAAGGTGAATTACTACACCTACATGAATATGGCAGGCGGAAAAGCATCCAAAGAATACTGGGCGGACGGCGAAAAACCTCTGTTTTACGACTCCATGTCCCTGGCTGCCACCGATGCGATCAAGGAAGACGTAAAGAAGGCGATCAAAGTATTCTGTAAATTATAAAATTTAAAAAAGCATCAGGGAGATGCGGAACTCTAATTAGGAGGAACAAAGAATGGCAGTTTACAAAGAAACCATCCAGGTACAATCCCACGGAAAAACACCGACGTATGTCAATATCACTCCGGACGTCAGAAGAATCATCGAAGAAAGCGGCATCAAGAACGGCATCTGCGCGGTGATTTCCCCGCACACGACCTGTTCGGTATTTTTTGAAGAGTTTGTGCATGACTTCAACGAAGCAGGCGACGAATTCCTTCAGGAAGACCTGAACAACGTATTTGCAAAGATTATCCCCGATCACGTGAGCAAAGACCAGTACACCTATCCGGGAGAAGAACACTATAAGGCGGTAGAGAGCTGGCCCGATGCGGAAAGCTATCTTCCCGGCGGAGACCGGACCGCTCTGTTCAACGGAGACGCGCACTTGAAGGCCACCTTCTTAGGTTCCAGCGAAACGTTTGAAGTAGACAACGGAAAGCTAGGCGTGGGGACCACAGGTTATGTGTACTTTGCCGACTTTGACCGCACCAGACCCCGCACCAGAAAATGCAAAGTCATCGTCATTGGAGAATAAAAACAGCATCTGCCCGACCGCAGCCCCGGAAGGATTTTACGGAACGAAGTGAGGGAAAATTCTTCCAGACGCTGGGGCGGAGAGAGGGCGGATGCGGAACTGTAAATTAGGAGAATAAAAATATGGCAAAAGCAGAATCCCCCTTTTTAATCGTGAATCCCAAGTCCTATCTGTATGGAACGAAAAGCCTGGAGCTTGCCAAAGCGGCGGACCAGGTGGCGGCAGATACCGGTCTTCAGATTTATTTTACCTGCCCCTACGCGGATATCCGCATGATCCGGGAGGCGACAAAGCACATCATCGTGTGCGCCCAGTCCATGGACCCGCTGGTACCGGGACGGGGTATGGGTCATGTGCTGCCGGAGTCCTTAAAAGAAGCCGGAGCCGACGCCCTGTTTTTGAATCACGCGGAGAATCCTAAGACGGTCAGCGACCTTTACGCCACCATCAGGCGGGCGAAAGAGCTTGATATGATCACCGTTGTGTGCGCGGACTCCACCGTGGAAGCAAAAGCCGTGGCCTGTATGGACCCGGATATCGTTCTGGCGGAACCCACAGACCTGATCGGCACCGGCCAGGTGGCGGACGATTCCTATACCATCGAGACCGTGAAAGCGCTGCATGAGATCAATCCCAAAGTACTGGTCATGATCGCTTCCGGCGTGAGTACGGCGGACGACTGCTACAACGTGGTGAGGCTTGGAGCGGACGGAACCGGGGCCACCTCCGGCATCCTGAACGCGCCTTCCCCGGCTGTCCGGGTACGGGAGATGGCAGAGGCTATCGTACGGGCGAAAAAAGAAGAAAAATAATTGAGGATTGTCATTCTAAAAAAATTGTGCTACAATCACCCTATATTGTGGTTGCCGCACAATTTTTTTCTTTGTCCGATTATGGGCATCGGCGGCAGCGACTTTTAAGAAACTGTGGATATCGGAGAGACACATGATTTGGGAGACACACTGTGCGAAGGAGACCTTTGCGCTCGGCAGACGAATCGGAGAAGCGGCGCTGCCCGGGACCATCATCGCCCTGGAAGGCGATCTGGGCGTGGGAAAGACTGTTTTTACCCAGGGAGTCGCCGAAGGGCTTGGGATATCGGAGCCGGTCAACAGTCCGACCTTCACGATCGTGCAGGTATACGAAGGTGGACGTCTTCCCTTTTATCACTTTGACGTATATCGGATCGGTGATGTGGAAGAGATGGAAGAGATCGGATACGAAGACTGTTTTTACGCGGAGGGGGTCTGCCTGATCGAGTGGGCGAATCTGATACAAGAACTGATTCCCGTGGACCGCTGCCTTGTCAGGATCGAGAAGAATCTTCAGAAAGGCTTTGACTACCGAAGGATTACGGTGGAAGGATTGGAGGTGCTTTAAGAGCCGATGAAAGTTTTGGCTTTGGACAGTTCCGGACTGGTTGCATCCGTTGCTCTGGTGGAAGACGGAGCGATGGGAGGCACGCTGCTGGCAGAGTATTCTGTGAATTATAAGAAAACCCATTCCCAGACGCTGCTCCCTATGCTGGATGAGATTGTGAAGATGACAGAGCTTTCTCTGGAGACGGTGGACGCCATCGCGGTGGCGGCAGGACCCGGCTCCTTCACCGGACTGCGGATTGGGTCGGCGACTGCCAAAGGACTGGGGCTTGCTCTTAACAAACCGCTGGTAGCGGTTCCTACTCTGGACGCCCTTGCGTTCAATCTGTGGGGCCAGGAGGGGCTGGTCTGTCCTTTGATGGATGCCAGAAGAGAACAGGTCTATACGGGAATCTATGAGTTTCAGGACGGGCGCTTCACCTGTCTGGTTTCTCCCATGGCAGCGGACATTCGGGAGATTGCCGGGCGGCTTTGTGCGATGAAAAGGGATGTGACTTTTTTAGGGGACGGGGTCCCTGTATATGGTCACAAATTGACGGAAGTCCTGCTTGCGGAGCTTACGGCGGCAGGAAAGAAGCATTGGTATGCTCCGGCGCATGTCAATCGACAGAGAGCCGGAAGCGTGGGCGCCCTGGCGCTTCAGTATATCCGGGAAGGAAAGACGCAGACTGCGGCAGAACACCGGCCGGAATATCTGAGGCTGTCTCAGGCTGAGAGAGAACGTGCGGAAAAAGACAAAAAGGGGAATGTATGATACGCAGAATGCGGGAGGCAGACATTCCCGGCGCAGCCAGGCTGGAGAAACTGTATTTTTCCATGCCCTGGTCCCTGAAACAACTGACCGAAAGCCTTGCGAATCCATCCTATCTGTTTCTGGTGGCGGAGGAAGAAGGCGGAATCGTCGGCTACGGCGGACTTCTTCGCATTCTGGATGAAGGAGACGTGACCAATATCGTGATCGAAGAAGCGCATCGGGGAAAGGGCCTTGGCAGAAAACTTGCGGCTGCTCTTGTGGAAGAAGGACATAAATGGGGGATACGTGAATTTACGCTGGAAGTCCGAGTCAGTAATCTTTCAGCAATCCGCATCTATGAAAGCCTTGGGTTCACAAAAGAAGGACTGCGCAGAAAATTCTATGAAAAACCGACGGAAGATGCATGGATTATGTGGAAAAGAGATGGCAGCGGTTCCCTATTTCTTTGAATTCAGCCGCAGGATATAATCTCCACGTAGGCAGAAAACAGATGCCAGAAGACACGAGGAGGATAAAGCGATGCGTCAGTATACAGATTCGGAGAAAAGAACACTGGGGAAAGTTGTCTGCAATCTCTGCGGACGGGAACTGAGACTGGAACAGGGAATCTTGAAGGAAGGCGTGTTCTCAGGGGATACCCGCTGGGGATATTTCTCGGACCGGGACGGAGAACACCACCGGTTTGACCTGTGCGAAGCCTGCTACGAGCGTCTGATCCGCCAGTTTAAAGTCCCGGTGTCGGTGGAAGAAGAGACGGAACTTTTGTAAAAACAGCGGAAGCCCGCCCCGCGCCCGGATTGGTTTGGTAGGAGATTTTTTATGCTTGATGTATGCCTGCTGGGAAGCGGGGGCATGATGCCGCTTCCCTATCGCTGGCTGACCTCTCTTATGGTGCGCTATAATGGGAGCAGCCTGCTGATTGACTGTGGAGAAGGGACGCAGATCGCGATCAAGGAAAAAGGCTGGAGCTTTAAACCGATTGACGTGATCTGCTTTACCCATTATCATGGAGACCATATCAGCGGCCTTCCGGGGCTGCTTTTAACCATGGGCAATGCAGAGCGCACAGAACCCCTGACACTCATCGGTCCTAAAGGGCTGGAGCGGGTAGTGAATGCTCTGCGGGTGATTGCGCCGGAACTGCCCTTCCCTCTTGCGTTTCGTGAAATTCAGGGAGCGGAAGAAGAATTTTTGCTGAACGGTTATCGGCTGAAAGCGTTTCGGGTCAACCATAATGTACTGTGCTACGGCTATACCCTGGAGCTTTCCCGTGCGGGGAAATTTCAGTTGGAGGAAGCACTTCGATTGGAGATTCCGAAACAATACTGGAGTCGTCTGCAAAAAGGTGAGACGATCCGGGCGGACGGATGCCTCTATACTCCGGATATGGTGCTTGGAAAGCAGCGAAAAGGAATTAAACTTACGTATTGCACGGATACCAGGCCGACCAGATCTATCGTGGACAACGCGGCTGGTTCGGATTTGTTCATCTGTGAAGGTATGTACGGAGAAAAGGACAAAGAGACAAAAGCCAGAGAGCACCGGCATATGACCTTTTACGAAGCGGCGGGACTGGCAAAAGACGCCGGTGTCAAAGAGCTCTGGCTGACGCATTACAGCCCTTCTCTGACCCATCCGGAAGAATATATGGAAGAAGTGCGGAAGATCTTTCCCCATTCACAGGCGGGAAAAGACCGGAAGTCCGTGGAACTGGATTTTGAAAAGGAAGATTGAGAAGATTGATATGGAAGAACAAAAAGACATATTGATTCTGGCGATTGAAAGTTCATGCGACGAGACGGCGGCTGCGGTTGTGAAAAATGGCAGAGAGGTTCTGTCGAACGTGATCTCCTCTCAGATCGTCCTGCATACCGTCTATGGCGGGGTGGTGCCGGAGATTGCGTCTAGAAAACATATTGAAAAGATCAATGAAGTGATCCAGGAAGCTCTGGATCAGGCAAAGATGACGCTTGGAGACCTTAGTGCGGTGGGAGTAACCTACGGCCCGGGACTGGTAGGCGCGCTTCTGGTAGGCGTTGCGGAGGCAAAAGCGATCAGCTATGGGGCGCATCTGCCGCTGATCGGCGTTCATCATATTGAAGGACATATCTCAGCGAACTATATCGAACATAAAGAATTAGAACCGCCGTTTCTCTGTCTGGTCGTGTCCGGCGGGCACACCCATCTGGTGATTGTCCGGGATTACGGCAGTTATGAGATCATCGGAAGAACCAGAGACGATGCGGCAGGAGAGGCTTTTGACAAAGTGGCGCGTGCCATCGGACTTGGATATCCGGGAGGACCAAAGATCGACAAGGCGTCAAAAGAAGGAAATCCGGAGGCGATTCATTTTCCGCGGGCCAAAGTGGAAGACGCTCCCTATGACTTCAGCTTCAGCGGCGTGAAATCAGCGGTGCTGAATTATCTGAACGGATGCCGGATGAAGGGAGAAGAGATCATTAAGGCAGATGTGGCGGCTTCCTTTCAAAGAGCAGTCTGCGAAGTTCTGGTGTCTCATGCCCTGGATGCGGCAAGAGCATATCGGCTCTCGAAGATTGCTCTGGCAGGAGGCGTGGCTTCCAACTCCGAACTGCGTGCGCTGATGGAAAAAGCATGTCAAAAAGAAGGGATTCCTCTGTATTATCCGTCCCCTGTTCTCTGCACGGATAACGCGGCGATGATCGGAGCCGCGGCGTATTACGAATACCGAAGAGGAGTCCGGCACGGATTAGATCTGAATGCGGTTCCAAATCTGAAGTTGGGAGAACGATAGGAGAAGAAAAATGAAGAAGAAATCACGTTGCGTGGCAGTTGTGCTGGCCGGCGGACGCGGAAAGCGTATGGGAACAACACTGGCAAAACAGTATCTTCCGATACCGGACAAACCGGTCCTTTACTATACCATGAAGGTGTTTGAAGATTCCGAAGTGATTGACGAAGTGATTCTCGTAGTTGGAAAAGGACATATTCCCTATTGCCGAAGAGAGATCGTGGAAAAATATAAGTTCCGCAAGGTAACGGCCATTGTGGAAGGCGGAAAAGAACGCTATCATTCGGTCTGGCAGGCGCTTCGCATCCTGGAGCGGGAGAATATGCAGAAGGGTTATGTGTTTATTCATGACGGCACTCGGCCCTTTATCAGCGAAGAGATTCTGGAGAGAGCTTTTCGGGAAGTCTGCAAAAGCGGCGCCTGCGTGGTGGGAATGCCGGTAAAGGACACCATCAAGGTGGCGGATGAAAAGGGCTGCATTGATATAACGCCCAAACGCAGTCTGGTTTGGCAGATTCAGACTCCTCAGGTGTTCTCGTCCGACCTGATCATTCCCGCCTACCGGGAAGTCATAACCAAGGAAAAAGAGCTTCTCGCCCGGGGAATCCAGATTACGGACGACGCCATGGTGGTGGAAAATGTCTGCGGATGTCCCATTCGGCTGGTGGAGGGCTCCTATGATAATATCAAGATTACCACGCCGGAAGACCTGGAGATCGCGGAGTTGTTCGTTGCGGAACGAACCCGAATAAAAAAAGTGAAAAAAATTCAAAGAAGTGGTTGACAAGATCTGACTTTTCTGCTAATATATCACATGTCGCTTATGGAGAGATATCGAAGTGGTCATAACGAGGCGGTCTTGAAAACCGTTTGTCCGTAAGGGCGCGTGGGTTCGAATCCCACTCTCTCCGTTCCACTCGAGAGAGTGTGGTTCTTTCATATATATTGTAATCGTCTGTTGAAGAACAGGCACTTTGGAGAAATACCCAAGTGGCTGAAGGGGCTCCCCTGGAAAGGGAGTAGGTCGTTAATAGCGGCGCGAGGGTTCAAATCCCTCTTTCTCCGTTTCTTTTCTGTCAAAATGTTAAG